>DHIV01000067.1:0-2842 GCA_002403995.1 Gallionella sp. UBA4737
TCGATCGCCTTGCACATGTCGTAGATCGTGAGCAGTGCGACACTGGCGGCGCACAGCGCTTCCATCTCGACCCCGGTCTGCCCGGTGCAACTGGTCGTCGTGACCACCTTGATGCCCACGCAACCGCTGGCATCGGGTTCCACGATGTCGCTGAACTTGACTTCAACACCGGCAAGTGCCAGCGTGTGGCACATCGGGATGATGTCGGCGGTGCGCTTCGCCGCCATCACCGCGCCGACATCCGCCACGGTCAACACATCGCCCTTGGCGATGCTGCCGGTGCGAATACGCGCCAATGTCTCGGGCTGCATGCGCAACACACCGCTGGCGATTGCGACGCGCTGGGTGCCGGGTTTCCCCGAGACATCCACCATGCGCGCCCGTCCCGCGTCAGAAAAATGAGTCAATTCGGTCATATGTTATCCATCCAATGCTGAAACTATAAAAGAGGTGTAGGGTGGATAAGCGTAGCGCATCCACCGGAATTCATGCACATTTGGTGGATGCGCTACGCTTATCCACCCTACATCTTCAGGAAATCAAACCGCCGCACACGCGGCATGCGGGATCTTTGCCCAGCGTGCTGCGCGTGATATTCATATCCAGCGCGTTCAGCGTCAGCAGCCTGCCGCTCAGACCGCGCTCGATACCGATCAGCAATTTGAGCGCTTCCGCCGCCTGCAATGTGCCGATGATACCCACCAATGGCGCGAATACGCCAGTGGTTGCGCAACGCAGCTCGGCTGCCTGGCTGTCTTCGGAGAACAGGCAGTTGTAGCAGGGCGCGCCCGGGTTACGAAAATCGAATACCGCCACTTGCCCGTCGAAGCGAATCGCCGCGCCCGACACCAGCGGCTTGCGCTGGCTCAGGCAGGCGCGATTGACCGCATAGCGCGTGGCGAAATTGTCGCTGCAATCCAGCACCACATCGGCCTTGGCGGCCAGCTCAAGCAATTGCGCCGCGTCGACGCGAACATCCAGCGCGATGCACGCCACTTCGGGATTGATGTCGTGCAGCGCGGCTTGTGCCGAAACGACCTTGGGCTGGTTCACCGTCGAGGTGCGGTGGATGATCTGGCGTTGCAGATTGCTGAGATCCACCGTGTCGTGGTCGCACAGGGTCAGTTGCCCGACCCCGCTGGCGGCCAGGTACAGCGCGGCGGGCGAACCCAGTCCGCCCAGGCCGATGATCAGCACTTTGGCGTCCAGCAGGCGTTGCTGCCCCTCGATGCCGATCTCATTCAGCAGGATGTGGCGGCTATAGCGCAGCAGCTGTCGGTCATTCATGCGGATGGACCTTCATGCGGGAAAATGGGCGGTTACAAGAGAGCGATGATTATTGAGCATTACAAAAGTCAACACAATGCTTTTGTGCCTGTCATCATTAGACAACGGGCAATAAAAACGGGCATCCGAAGATGCCCGTTAGTTTTGCTTTGCTAACCATTCCACCAGGTTGCCCAAAGGCAGCAACCGAGCGGAGGGTTATTAGAACGAGTGCTTCATACCGAACGACAGGGCTGAAGGATCTGCGGCTGCTGCAGGCACTGTAGTGTTATCAGTTGTCTTGACGTAGGTAACATACACCGAGGTGGCTTTGCTCATGTCGTGGGCATAACCAATGGCGTATTGTTTTGCATCGTTAGTAGCACCGGACGTAGCACCGCGCTTGGTGAAAGCCGCTCTCACCGAGTCGGCGCTGCCGAGGGCGAAACTGCCACCGAGGTAGAAGTTGGTTGTGGACACGCCCGCTGCGGCAGTACCAGCCTTTTCTGTAGGCCGTTCAATAACCGCATTCACCGTGAACGCATCCGTCTTGAATCCGGCGCCAACCTTGAGGGCCTTGGTTTCTTTGCCTGCGGCACCGGTGAGAGTACCATTGGCGACTGTGCCATACTTAAGGGTTTCATAAGCCAGGGTCGCGTAGATCGCATCCATGCTGTACATACCAGCCAAGGAATACAAGGAAGCTTTCGTGTCGCCGCTAGCCGCATTTTCAGAGCCAAACGCGGTAGAAGCAGCTACGGATAAGCCGCCCATGTTGGGGCTGTTGTAGTTCATTGCGTTGGCATAACGCTTATCATGAGTCAACAGGCCGCCGCCGTTTGCTGCACCGACACCTGCGCGATTATCGCCTGCAACGTCAAAGAACACGTCCAGATTGCGGGTGGAGCTCTTGTACGCGGAGTCCATAATACCCACCCTCAGGGTGCCCATAGTATTGCTTTGCATGCCGAGGAAGGTGTTGCCGCTCCATATTGCGGCTGATGTACCTGTAGCGGATGATGTACCTGTATCCGCATTGAACCGGTTATCCAGTTGCCAGATTGCCGAATTACCGCTGCCCAGATCTTCGGAACCCTTGAAGATCAGGCGAGACTGGTTGCTGGTCAGGTTATTGCTGGTGCCTTGAGGGGCCATGCCATCCTTTTGTATGTCTACCGACATATTGACTTGGCCGGATACGCTAGCTTCGGCGGCGTAAGTCATAGCCGGAACGGTCATGGCAGAGGCGATAGCCAGAGCGATAATTTTCTTTTGCATATTATTAAACTCCTCATAAGTTTTTAGGTTATTCGGCCACCGTTGCCGGCGACCTGATGAATACTCCCCCTAAATGCGGAGAATTCAAGGGGGCATTATCCACGACAACCGAGGCAGGGCAAGGGAAACCACAGATTGTGTGGTTTTTTTGCAACAACCAAAAAAAGGCAGGCGCAATTAACAAAACCGAAATGAATACGTGATAGCGAACGCAGCCCGGACGGAATGTGATGGAACCCGGAGGCTTCTGCTTCCCTCGCCAAACTCGATCCTTGAATCTTGAATCTTGAATCTTGAA
>DHIV01000067.1:3081-5613 GCA_002403995.1 Gallionella sp. UBA4737
CTTGAATCTTGAATCTTGAACCTTGAACCTTGTTATCCGCCTATATAGGACATCTCGATTTTCTTTGGGTTAACGGCCGGTGTCGCAGCCGATCGCAGTTGCGAATAGCGGTCGCTGCGCTGTTGCCAGCAGCCTGCGATCAGCGCGGACAGGGTCTGGTCAGTTGCGCCGTCGCGCAACGGGGCGCGCAGATCCATGCCGTTGCTGGCGAACAGGCAGGTATAAAGTTTGCCGTCGGTGGAGAGCCGGGCGCGGGTGCAATCCCGGCAGAACGCACGGGTGATGGAGGCGATCACGCCGATCTCGCCAGCGCCATCCGCGTAGCGCCAGCGCTCCGCCACCTCTCCGGTGTAATTGGGGTCGATCTGGCGGATGGCGTAATGAGCGCCAAGCTGCTCCAGTATTTCCCGCGCCGTGACCACCTCGTCCATGCGCCAGCCGTTGGTGTTGCCCACGTCCATGTATTCGATGAAGCGCAACACGATGCCAGTGTTGCGAAAGTGTGCAGCCATAGCAACGATCTCGTGATCGTTCACGCCGCGCTGGACCACCATGTTGACCTTGACAGGCGCGAACCCGGCACGCTGCGCGGCGGCGATGCCATCCAGCACGGTCTTGACCGGCACCTTTGAATCGCTCATGCGACCGAAGGTCTCATCGCTCAGCCCGTCGAGACTGACGGAGAGCCGCGACAGGCCCGCGTCCCTGAGCGACTGCGCCTGCCGGGACAGCAGCACGCCATTAGTGGTCAGCGTGATCTCCACCGGTTTGCCCGCCGGGGTGTGCAGCCCGGCGAGCATCGCGATCAGTTGTTCGAGGTTGCGGCGCAGCAGCGGCTCGCCGCCTGTCAGCCGGATCTTTTGCACACCCAGCGCGATGAACGATCCGGCCAGCCGCGCTATCTCCTCGAAGCTGAGCAGTTCGGCACGCGGCAGGAACATGTGATCCTTGTCGAAGATTGCGCGCGGCATGCAGTAGGTGCAGCGCAGGTTGCAGCGGTCGGTGACCGAGATGCGCAAGTCGTGCAGCGGGCGCTGCAAGGTATCGCGCAGCGAGTCGGTGATGTGGATGATGTTGGATGGGTCGGTCATGTCCGATATGTTATTCCAATTCACATAAAAATAGCATTATTGTAGGAGCGGGCCCTGCGTGTGCACGATTGCAGGACGAACAGTCCGCTCAAGCAATCTCGCCCTGCTTCCGATCCTCCCGGATCATGTCGCTGGCTTTCTCGGCGAACATGACCACCGGTGAACTGGTGTTGCCCGAGAGTATGGTCGGCATGATAGACGCATCCACCACGCGCAGGCCGGCGATGCCATGCACGCGCAACTGCGCGTCGACCACGGCCAGCGTGTCGGCGGCATTGCCCATCTTGCAGGTGCCGGACGGATGGAATATGGTCGTGCCGATGTCGCCGGCTGCCCTGACCAATTCTTCATCGCTTTGCAAGGCGGGGCCGGGCTTGAACTCTTGCGGCGCAAATCGCTGCAAGGCCGGAGCGGCGACGATGCGGCGCGTCAGGCGCAGCGCTGCGGCAGCCATCTGCCTGTCACCCTCGGTAGACAGGTAATTGGGCTGGATCAGCGGAGCTACTCTGCTGTCCGCGCTTTTGATGCGGATATGGCCGCGGCTTTCCGGATGCAGATCGCACACCGAAGCGGTAAAGGCCGGAAAATCATGCAGCGGATCGCCGAACTTGTCGAGCGACAAGGGTTGCACGTGGTATTCCAGATTCGGCGTGGGCTGGCTATCATCCGAACGCACAAACGCGCCCAGCTGGCTGGGTGACATCGACAGCGGGCCGCTGCGGAACAGCAAGTATTCCAGCCCCATGCCCAGCCGCCCCAGCAGGCTTCCGGCAGTCTCATTCAGCGTGCGGGTGTTCTTCACCTTGAACGCCATGCGCAGTTGCAGATGGTCCTGAAGGTTTTCGCCGACCCCGGGCAGCTCGTGTATCACCGGGATGCCGTGCTGTTGCAGCAATGCCACCGGGCCGATACCGGAGCATTGCAGGATCTGTGGCGAGCTCACCGCGCCCGCAGCGAGCAGGGTTTCGAGATTTGCATCCGCCTCGCAGAGTTGATCGCCCTGCCAGAACTCGACGCCGATGACTCGCTTGCCTGCGAAGCGCAGACGCCGCACGGGCGCGTGGGTGACGACCTTGAGATTGGGGCGATCCAGCGCGGGGCGCAAAAAACCTTTTGCGGCATTCCAGCGCACGCCGCGTTTCTGGTTGACTTCGAAATAACCGCAGCCTTCATTGTTGCCGCGATTGAAGTCGGTGACCTTGGGGATGCCGACCTCGGCTGCTGCGTCGCGAAACGCATCGAGGATCTCCCACGACAGGCGCTGCTTCTCGACCCGCCATTCGCCGCCGGTGTTGTGCATCTCATCCGCACCGCGCGCGTAGTCCTCGGAGCGTTTGTAGTAGGGCAGCACATCGTCCCATCCCCAACCGGGATTGCCGAGTGCCTGCCAGTGCTCGAAATCGCGCCGCTGTCCGCGCATGTAGATCATGCCGTTGATCGA
>DHIV01000135.1 GCA_002403995.1 Gallionella sp. UBA4737
ATGGGGCTCCGTCCCCATGTAATTTCGCCCATGTAATTTCGAGCCTGGCCCCTTTAATTTTTCTACGATAGCGCGAGAGAAGTTCATAATAGGCTACTTCTTGCGACAGGCTATATAAAACAGGTATTCCTTTGCGCTGCCAAGCGGAATGGGCTTCCATTCTTCAGGTCCAGATTCAATACTAACCACTTCACCTTTGCCCATGTGTCCCTTGTGTGCAGAAGTATATAGGCTTCGACTTTGCACTTTTTTACAGTCGTATTCGCTTTTTACCTTTAAGGATAAGTACGTATTGGAATTTTCTGTACCAGCCGTCTTGAAGTCAAACAGATGCCACATTTCTACCCTGTTACCCGCCTTGTGAATAATGGAGGGATTGGCGTATGTGGTGATTCCACTATTGATTCCAACCTCTTTCCACTCTGCCATTACACTACTGCTCGCAACAGCCAGTAGCATCACCAAAATAACTCTACGCATTTCAACTCTCCCAATCAGAAACCAACATCCAATTCAGTGCAGGCAACCGATCCATGCTTCGGCCACTTTTCAAGGTAATCGTTGACTGATCCTATTGTCTATCTGCACGTCTTGATGAGTGAGGGCAAGTGAGGGCCTGATCTTTGTTCTATCATTAATCCGTTCGCACTCATCAATTCAATTCAGCAAAGGGGTCATTATCTAGTGGTTTAGCGGTTGAGGAAAAAGAAACATCCTTCCACGAAGAAGGTTTGCCGAGTATCGTAACTAAATCTGAACATTCTGAACCCGCAGAAGACGGATAGAACAAGGTGATGCTTTCGCGAGGTTTTACCGTGATCTTGTACGCGTAAACTTGCTGTTTGTTGAAGTCGCACTGAGTACCCGGAGCTGGCGCTGGTGCAGTTCTCAAACGAACGAAAGTGATGGTTTTGTCTCCCGTTACATTTGTGTACTTCATTGAATGAAAACCATCGTCCCCATACTGAAAATTACCACCCCTATACATTCCGCCACTCTCGATAGCCTCTCCGTATTCCTTCGCCAATTCGCGTAGCCGTCCATCTTTGTATTCATCATATTTTGCTAGGCATGCCATTCGTATCTGCCTAGCAGCGAGATCACTCGATATACCCTTCATGCCGTTGATGATGCAGTCGTTAAAGTCGAAAGCAACTGCGGGGCTTGCAGTAAAACAGGCCAGCAATGCCACAAAAAATCGCACGTGCGTAAGAATTTTCACTTTGCAGCCTTTCATAAAAAAGTGATATAGGGACGGAGCCCAATTGATTTTGTGAAAAGAATGGGGCTACGTCCCCATGTAATTTCATCCAATACCCTCGGTCGTCTCGATAATGAGGCTTGAGATGCCGCCGGTGGGCTGATCACGTTGTTCATTTGGGGGCGTGTTCGAGTCGTCACCGTCCCCCTGCGAGATGGGTACTGCGCCGAAGTAGCGTTCGAGCAGTGATGCTCTAGCCGCCTTAGCTGCAATGCCGGTCTGACCTCCATCGTCATACATCAGCATTAGCCCTGGTTCTGCGGTGAATGCATGAGTGATTCGTGGTGTAGCGCCTCGACCGATATTTGCGCGCCTGTAAGTGCGCTGCCCAGTTATTTGCAGTAGTTCCTGAATCGTCCGGGACCAGTCGTCCTTGGGCTTTCCCAACTGAAACGGCCGGCCGTCTTTGTTGAGGAGCATGTCCCCTAGCAAACGTGCGAGAGAACGATCGGCAGTCAGTTGCTGTTCTGCCGGGCTCGCAGCCCAAGGGCACTGGTCGGCCCACGTGATCTGCTCAGGGTATGCATGTCCATCGTGCACCAAAGCATAGCGCGAACCCTTGCCATGCTCTTTGAGGTCACGTAGTCCTGACGGAAGGCCTCCAGTGACAAACTCAAATGGGGGCCACTGGCTGAATAGGTGAAGCTGAGCATCTGAAGAGGAAAGCCGATGAGTGGAGCCACTCGACATCTTTGCTTGTAGCAATATCGCTCGCGCTGATACACGTCCGGCTTTAGTGTGCTGATGAACGATGAGCAAATCAGCGAGCTCGATTTGGCTAGGTGGAGAGCCAAACGAAACCTGAGGGTGTCCGTGGCAGAAAACACCCGAGAGTTTCAAACGCACGCCCTTTGTTTGGAGCAATGGAACCCATCGATCCGCCAAGAATGGTATTCCATTTGTTACCAATGTCGCGACGTAGTCTTCTTCACGGGCGGCACTCTTGGCAAGACAACCTGCGAGATTGTGTGAGTGCCAGATTGCGGCGTTTGCACCTGAATATAGGCTTTCGCGTTCGTGCGTTGCTAGGAGAGTTGCGAGTGGCATGATGGGCTCTTGTGAGGCCTAACGTGGAGCTAAGGGGCGCGCTTTAGCGCGTCCCGCTTGAGCGCAGGGTTAGAGCGCGGACGATAAATACCAGCCAGCTTCCGTGCAATGTGGGCAACAGCAAGCCCAACAAAGAAGGTGACTGCCCCTGAAGTGATATAGGGACGGAGCCCAATTGATTTTGTGAAAAGTATGGGGCTCCTTCCCCATGTAATTTCTGTAATTGTCAACAAATTAGTAATCGAGTAAGTTCAGTTCTTCCAACCGAATAGCCATTGCTTCAACTGAGACTTGGAACTGCTTAGAAATAGAAATAAAGTGTTTGCCATTGAAAAATTCGGAGGAAGCGAGTAGCCGAGCGAGGCCTCTTTTATCCCTACACTTCTCGCGTAGAGCCTCAGGAGACTTTTCATTTAGAGCAAAAGCTGTTTCCTCATTGACTATAAACTGTTCTGTTAAGAATAGCTGCTTAAAAGCTCTAACAATTTGCTTCTTTGGCATTAAAAAGTACGTCGCAAATTTGTCAGCTTGTAACTCTTCGAGAGGGCGTGAACCCGAAATTATTGAGCCATCAAGTGGCCTATCACGGTGAAGCACTATTTGATTGTGCAACAAAGCGTGCCCCAGTTCGTGAGCAGCGGTAAAATTTTGGACTTCTATTGGGAACTGTTCGGATATAGACACAAATTTGAATTTTTGGTCAATTTGACCAGCTACCTCTACAAGAATCCCATTAACCTGATGTGTGCCAAGGCTTGAGGAGCGATCAATTTGATATTGTAAATTTTTGAATACTTCTTCTGGCCTCAAAATACTTACTGGATTTGTTGGCACATTATATTTCCAAATGAGTTCTCGATTTTTCCACATAGTTAATTGAAGACTGGTAGCAATATCTTCGATATCCTTATTCGAAATTTTTTTCTTGCTCTTTGCTACTGTCGTGATTTCTTTAAGCTTTAAAGAAAAGCTATTTTTCATCTGAGAAAGAGAATTTAGAGTATTAAAGCGTTCCATTATTTTCGCAGATAGTAATTCGTGGCTGGACCGTATGGATGCACTTCGGCTTCTAATGCTTTCTGTAAATTCATCGCTAAGTAAGGAGAGTAGGTTTAAATCAATGATAAATAAACATCCTGATATCGCGGAAATTGCAGAACTCATTGCAACTCCTGAATCACCACGCGCGGATTTGAAACCCATGTCGAATACATCCATAGCGAACTGAGCAAGCTCCGTGCATAGATTCGCGATTTCAACAGGTAATTCTGTTGCTAGTTTAAGTTCACGCAAAGCGTCTTCGTTCAAACTTTGTTTTTCAATTAAATTACTTGAGTTTTCGCGTGCCTGACGAAGCCTGATGACTTTGTCGAATTGCGTAGAGTCTTTTTGAAACAACTTTTCAAGAGCAGGGTATATTCTGCTTTCAATTTCGGAGTCTATCCTAAGAAGGACCGGAAGTTTTTCGTTGTAATACGGGTTTTGCGTTCTCGTATTTGTGAGATTGATTACTGTCCTAATCAACTGTGCAGACAACATTCCTTGTAGAGCTGCAGCACTACCAGAACCGGGTTTGTGGCTTCCAGCACCAAATTTCTGAAGCAGTTCCCCAGCGGAGATGTCTTTTAAAAGTATGTCCATATAGATATGTGTCTTAATTTTCTATTGAGTCATATTCATAAGAAAGCGAGTTACCCGCACGCCCCGATCGCCCCGCAACTGGTGCAGAACTCGCAGCCGTCCTTCTTGATCAGCGTGGCGTTGCCGCATTCTTTACAGTGCTTGCCGGCCAGTGTCTTGGGTCCGGCGGCTTTGCTTTTCTTCTTCGGGACTTCCATCACGCCCATGTGCTGTATCGGAAAGCCGTTCTCGTCCAGGATGCCGAGCATCGCATAACGGTGGATGATCAGTTTGGCGACGTAGGAAACCGTCGAGGGGTAGCTTTCCATCTTGATGCCGCCGGGCACGCGTGCCATGAAGTCGCCGAGCGGTTCGCCGAAGTTGAGCAGCTTGCGCAGCTTCATGCCTATCCAGGCCGGATCGATGACGCGCATGTCCAGGCTCAACACCTTGCACAATCCGTCGAGGGCGCGCGGATAGACGCCGGCCAGCCACATCGAGTAGGGGCGGCGCTGCCCGTCCGGCAACACCAGTTCCTTCAGTCCCAGCACGAAGTCGTCGCCGCTGCCCACATTGGAAATATCCACCGTCCAGCTCATCGTGCCATCGGTGCCGGTCTTGGGTTCCTTCTTTGCGAACAGCGCGTCCATCATCGGCGTGGCTGCGTCGGCACTGGCTTCCAGCGCGCCCAATTCTTCGATGCGGTATTTCAGCAGATGCGCGAATGCGGAAACCAGGCTAGGCATGCGTTTCACTTCGCCGTCGGGCGGCATCGGCATGTCGAACGCGTCGTCGCCGGCGGTCTTCATCAGCATCTCCAGCTTCATGCGCACCCACACCGGATCGCTGGTGCGCATGTCCATAGACAGGGACTTTGCCAGCGCACCGAGTCCGCGCGGCTGCTCCGAGCCGTTCACCCAGACCTCGAACGGATGATTGTGGCCATTGGTGGTGTGCGAAACGAAGGTGACGAAACTGCCGAGCGGATGCTTCACCACCTGGGAGACCCAGCCCTCGCTGCCGTTCGGCAATTCCGGGCGGCCCGGCCAGCGCAATGAAGCGAGCGCGGGTTTCGGTGTCGCTTCCAGCACGATGCGCCTGTCCTGGTCGAACACCAGGTCCTGCGGCTGTTCCTCTTCGGTTTTTGCCTGCTTGATTTCCGGCGTGACCGATAACACCGAGCCCAGTACATTGTTCGGGCGATAGGTCGCCAGGCCCTTCAGTCCGGCTTTCCACGCTTCGGTATAGAGATGCTTGAAATCCTCGTAGGGATAGTCGGCGGGCACGTTGACGGTCTTGCTGATCGAGGTGTCGATGAACGGCGCGACGGCTGCCACCATCTTCATGTGATCGAGCGCGGAGATCTCCAGTGCGGTGACGAACGCCGGCGGCAGCTTGTTCATGTCGCCGCCCATATGCTTGTACATGCGCCAGGCGTGATCTTCCACCGCGTAATCCTTGGTGCCGCCTTCGGCCATGCGTTTCTTGCGCGTATAGAACCACGAGAAGGCCGGCTCGATGCCGTTCGAGGCGTTGTCCGCGAATGCGAGAGAGATGGTCCCGGTCGGCGCGATCGACAACAGGTGGCTGTTGCGCAGGCCATGCGTGCGTATCTTGTCCTTGATCTGATCGGGCAGACGCGAGGCGAAGCGCGGTGCGGCGAGATATTGATTCGCATCCAGCAGCGGGAACGCACCGCGTTCGATGGCCAGATCCACAGAGGCGAGATACGACTCGTCGCGCATGATGCGCGTGATGTCCCTGGCAAACGCGCGCGCCTCGTCGGTGTCGTAGCGCAAGCCCAGCATCACCAGCGTGTCGCCCAACCCGGTGTAGCCCAGCCCGATGCGGCGCTTGTTCTGCGCTTCCTGTTGCTGTTCCGGCAGCGGCCAGGCGGTGACATCCAGCACGTTGTCCAGCATGCGCACCGAGGTGCGCACCAGTTGCTTGAACGGTTCGTGGTCGAAGCTGGCATGCGCGGTGAACGGGTCCTTCACCATGCGCGTCAGGTCGATAGAGCCCAGGCAGCAGCAGCCGTAAGGGGGGAGGGGTTGTTCGGCGCAGTTGTGGACATACAGGCCATTGGCATCGAAAGCATGTACCTCGGCAACGGTCACGTCATACACATCTTCCACGCCATCCTCTTCCAGTGACAGCACGGTTGCGACGAAACGTTCGGTATTAGGCTTGCGCTGATAGTTAGCCAGCAAGCCATTCAGCTTGTCCATCTTGTCGCTATCCGCAAAGCCGATCAGTTCGGCATAACGCACTATGTTCTCGCCGCTGATGATGAGTTCATGCAGTGCCTGGCAGGGATATTCTTTTGCGCCACCCTTGCCGTCGGGTAATGACTTCATACCACCGGGGCGGCGATTTTGATAGATAGTGGAAATGATGCCGAGACGTTGCAACATGCGCTGCACGGCCTCCAGGTTGCCGAGGTCGATCTGCGTCAGCCGGATACTGATGCCTTTTTCCTGCGAGCCTTGCACCGAACCATCGGCATCGAACATGCCGCGCAATACGCCGCGATAGAAATCGGACGAGCCTGTTTCCATTGCCGCAGTGAAGCGCTTGTTGCCGGGAGTAAGACCCAGCTCCAGTGCTAGCGTGCGTAACGCGCCTGTCGCCAGACGATATTCGCCGCGGCCTGCAACAGGTTTTTGCCAGCCGTTGAAATCGGCGCGGTGCGGCAACGAGCGCGCCGCTTGTTCAGCAGCATGCATGACACCGGCAACCCCGGCGGATGGAAGCATGTCGCCTTGATATATGTCTCTGGCATTGGCGACTTTCAACGCGACGGTATCCCAAACGCTCAGCACCGCTTTGTCGTTCTTGAGCGTGCCATCGCCGATCAGCAGGCCGATCAGGTAGCCTTCGTCTTCATTGTGCGCGCCGTTCCACTTGCTCATGGCACGATGATCGTGCAACACGATTTGATCGTCGCTGCGCAGTTCACCGGCCTTGACCCATTCCGTTTCGCGTAGATAACGCGTCATGCGCGAGACGCGCAACACCGGATGGTCGGCGGTAAGCCGCAATGAATGGCCTTCGGCGGTTTTCAGGCGCAACACCGGCTTGACGCCGGTGTGAAAGAAACCTTGCGATTCGGTGGGATAAGATTTGCCGTCGACTACGGCAGAAAATGTTTCGCCGATCAGATTGCGTACCTGGCGCGCGCCCCGGTCTGTCATCACCCAGGCATCGGCGGTGACGCAGGGATTGGTCGCCTCGATCTCCTCGCAGTAAGACAGGTTGTTATCGCGGTTCATCAAGTCGATGAACAGCACGCCCGGTTCGGCGTGGTCGTAGGTGCTCTCCATGATCTGCTTCCACAGGTCGGCGGCCTGCACTTTGCGATATACCCACTTGCCGTCGGCACGGCGTGTCGCACCCAGCTCCTTGAGCGTGGCACCGGGTTCTGCGCTGTGCACCAGCTCGAACGACTGGTTGTTCTCGACGGCGTGCATCAACGCATCGGTCACGCCGACCGAGATGTTGAAGTTGCGCAGGTCGCCCTGATCCTTGGCGTGGATGAAGCGCTCGATGTCGGGATGGTCGCAGCGCAGCACGCCCATCTGCGCGCCGCGCCGCGCACCGGCCGATTCGACGGTCTCGCAGGAGCGGTCAAACACGCGCATGTAGGAGATCGGCCCGCTGGCACGGGAATTGGTGCCCTTGACCTGGGCGCCCTCGGGGCGGATGGACGAAAAATCGTAGCCCACGCCGCCGCCGCGCCGCATGGTCTCGGCGGCCTGTTGCAGCGCATCATAGATGCCGGGCTTGCCGTCATTGATCCCGGAGATCGAATCACCCACCGGTTGCACGAAACAGTTGATCAGGGTGGCCTGGTTTTTCAATCCGGCTGCGGAGTTGATGCGGCCGGCAGGCACGAAACCGTTCTGCTGCGCCTGGAAAAACTCCTCTTCCCATCGGGCGCGCTGATCCGGTTTCTCGGCCTGGGCCAGACCGCGCGCCACGCGGCGGCGCACATCCTCGACCGAGTGTTCGCCCGGCTCGGCGTATTTTTCCAGCAATACTTCGGTGCTGATCTCTTGTGTCATTGGAGTGCTTCCTTCAATCGCTGAATTCTCCGCTATTTTATGGGTGATTTCGCCAAGTATCTGCTGCGCGGATACGGGTTTTTCGAAATCGCTGCCGGTGGATGACGAGCCGGTGGATGATGAGTGAGCAACGCTTTCGATTTCTAACATGTGATTACTCCCTTTGATACGCGGGATACTTTGTCCCAAAAAAGCAAAAAACCACTATAGGTAGTGGTTGGCCGGTCAATTCAGACTAATTGTAGGCGGCAGAGCGGTTTTTGCAAGTAAAAATTTTGCTCAATAATTTTTGGCTTGGCCCTACAATTACTTAGGCACGAAAATAAAATGCGAGGCACGCAATTTGCTGGCTGGCCAAACCGGCGGGATTCAGCGCGTAGCTCATGCCGTCACTGAAGCAAAGTGTCCGGCTCGTCGTCATAATCCGTGATGGTTTTTTCGATCTCGCCTTGCGCATTCAGCCGCACGATCTTGAAGTCATGCAGTATATGCTCATCCATGGTCCAGTATTTTATCCCGATCAGCGCGGCGAATTCTTTCGTGGTGGCTTCGCTGCCGGTCAGCAGATGCCAGTTGCTCCTGTCCACCTCGCGGCTGATCCGGTACTGTTGCCAGGCCTGCGGGGTATCGTTCTTCGGGTCCAGGCTGATGATCATGAAGTCGATCTGGATCTTTTTCTGGTCAGCCGCAGCCTGGATGGCCTTCATTTTCGAAAATGTGGTGGTGCACATGAAACGGCAATTGCTGTATTCCATCGTGAGTATCAGCGGCTTGCCGCGCCATTCGGACAGATGGACCGTTTCGGCGCGGTCGTTGGTGAATGAGTAGGGCAACGTGTAGAAGCTGAAAGGGGCGCACTCTGCCGGGCAGGGCGCCAGGGTTGCGAAGGCGAGAACAATGCCTGTGATGGCGCGCGGGAAACTTCGTGCCGGTTTTCCCGGCAATAGTCCGGTATTGCTCCCTTGCTTCATTGCAGATATTCCTTATAAAACTGCTTGCATTGCTTTTTCTTTGCCGGCCTATTCTGCCTTGGCGAGCTCGCTGCGGAATTTTTCGAGCTTGCCATGGAAGTCGTCTGCCTCGCCGTAGCCCAGAAAATGCGCATAGCGCGCATGTGCGCTGAGCATTTTACGCGCATGTTTGATCGGGCAGAAATATTGCTCGGTGCGGGCAAGGATCTCGCTTGCATAGGCTATCATCCCGACCCCATACCCGCAGTACATGCAGTCCAGTTTCTCGATGATATTCAGGTAGGCCAGGTATTGGCGGTCTATCAGGATGTAGTTGGCGCGCTTGACCCTGGTAATGCCGTATATCGGAAAGCAGGTCAGCTGATAAATGCTGATGCACAGATCGAGCAAGGCCAGCGGAACGAGCATGCCATAGATGATCGGCATAGTGAGAAAATTCTGCGGGCGCACGGTAAAGAACCAGATCAGCACGTTCATCTTGGGCTTGAGCTTGCGATGAGCCTCCTTGATCGCGTTTTCGAACACCACGCGCTTGCCTTCGATTTTATAGTTTATGCGCTTTTCATGTTCTTCGATGGCTGAGCCCAATTCAGTCTCGAGAGAACTGATCTGATTAAGAAGCTGGCGTATCTTGTCGTTCATGGCAATCCTTTTCGGTGAGTGCGGTGCTTGTTCGTATTGCCATATAAAATTACTGCCAGTGCGCCAGCAAATTTATTAGTCCGCCAGCAGATTCACCAGCCCATCCAGTCCGACAAAATTCAGCGCATAGCTGGCCTGCTGCTGTACTACCGGTTTCGCATGATAGGCGATGCTGATGCCGGCCAGCGCCATCATCTTCAGGTCGTTCGCGCCGTCGCCCATCGCGATGACCTGCTCGGGCCTGAGATTCAATTCGTCGCGGATATTCACCAGACTATCGGCCTTGCCTTGCGCGTCGAAGATCTTGCCCAGCACCTTGCCGGTGAGCTTGCCATTGGCGATCTCAAGGGTGTTGGCGCGGGTGTAGTCCAGTCCCAACCTGGCCTTGAGCCGTTCGGTGAAGAATACGAAGCCGCCGGATACCAGCAGCGTCTTAATGCCGTTCTTGCGCATTGCCGCCAACATGGTCTCCGCGCCCGGCGAGAGCCGCAAACGTTCATCATACACGCGTTGCAAAGCATGTTCGTCCAGTCCCTTCAGCAGCGCGACGCGGCGGCGCAGGCTTTCGGCAAATTCGATCTCGCCGCGCATCGCCGCTTCGGTGATTGCCGCGACCTGGGGTTTCAGCCCATGCATATCGGCGATCTCGTCTATGCACTCGATGGCGATCAGTGTCGAATCCATGTCCATCACCACCAGCCCGAAATCCGCCAGCTTGCGGCCGCGCGGCACGAAGCCGTAATCGAGCCAGTTCGCCAGGCAGTAGGGCGCGATACCCGCATGCGCCTGTGCTGAAGTCAATCGATAGGCGTGCTCGGCGATCTGCTCGCTCTGTTTGCTCTGAGAAAGCTTACCGAGATGGTCGAGATGTGGCGCGGCAATGGGGTGAGTGGCCTGGATGATGAGGTTCATGAGGGTAGAGAGATTCAAATAGATTCGATGTTTGGCAAACGCCTGGCGTGTCGCCATATTTTAATTCAATTCGCAGTTTTGGCAGGCGTATTGATAGCAGTTGGATACCTTTGCACCTCACATATTGGCTCAGGAGGGCGCTTCGCAGATTGGACTTGGGCAGGAATGCCGGAGCAGTACGCGCGAACCGGACGGTTGCCAGGGGATAGCCTTTTTCAACAGACTACGTCGGCCGGTCCGATTTTATAGGGGGATGTAGTGAACCAGCTTTTCAGCAGCTCGCAAGTCTGAGGCTTGCTGATGAAATAGCCCTGGACCTGGTCGCAGCCGAGGGCGACAAGCGCGTCCAACACCTCTTTCGTTTCCACACCTTCCGCGACGACGGTGAGACCGAAGTTATGACCGAACTCGATCACTGTGCGCACGATCATTGCGTCTTGTTTATCCGTCAGCATGTTGGTGACGAACGATTTGTCGATCTTGATCTCGTTGACGGGAAGGCGCTTGATGCTGGCGAGCGAGGTGTAGCCGGTGCCGAAGTCGTCAATGGAGAGCCATGTGCCCATGCGACTCAGCGCCACCAGGTTCTCCTCGGCGTGTGTCGGGTCCAGCACGATGGCGCTCTCGGTGACTTCCAGCATCAACTGGCCCGGTTCGGCGCCGGTTGCCGCGAGCGCCTCCGCTATCATTTTCGGCAGCAGCGGGTCGTGCAGCGAGCGTGCCGAGAGATTCACGCTCACCCGCAGTTGTATGCCCTCACGGCGCGAGCCCTGGCAGCGGGTCAGCGCGTCGATCAGCACCCAGCGGGTCAGCGGACCGATGAGCCCGGTTTGCTCTGCGGCCAAAATAAATTTGTCAGGCGGAACCATTCCGAGGCGCGGGTGTTGCCAGCGCACAAGCGCTTCAGCGCCGACGATGCGGCCGGTTTTGAGTTCCAGCTTCGGCTGGAAATGCAGCAAGAGCTGGTTTTGCTCGATTGCATCGCGCAACTCCGCCATGAGCCCGAGCCGTTCGGGACTGTGAAGGTTGAATTCCGGCGCGTAGACAGCGTAATCGCTCGCCATCTGTTTGGCGCGATACATGGCAATATCCGCCCGCTGCAGCAGTGTATCCGCATTGTCGGCATGTTCGGGCATGGTCGCCACACCGATGCTGGCCTCGACGGCGATCGGAATCCCGTCGATCATGAATGGCACTTCCAGACAGTCATGGAGCTTTTTGATGACATGTCGCACGTCGCCGGGTGCCGCCAGTCGCGGCAGCAGAATGCCGAACTCGTCGCCGCCGAGCCGCGCGATCACGTCTGGCGCGAACAACGCGCTGCGCAGGCGCAGGCCGGCTTGCAGCAGCAGGCTGTCGCCGCGATCATGACCGAGCGTGTCGTTGACATCCTTGAAACGGTCAAGGTCCAAGAGCAACAGGGCAATGGGGCGCTGTTCGCGTTGCCCGTTCACTATTGCTTCCTGCACCAGTTCACGGAAACGGATGCGATTCGGCAAATTGGTGACCGGGTCGGTATAGGCCAGACGATGGATGGTTTCGTCCGCCTTCCGGCGTTCCTGCCGGCTGTGCGACTCGCGCAGCTCGCGTTCGACTGCGGGCACCAATCGCTTCAGGTTGCCTTTCAGGATATAGTCATGTGCGCCTGCCTTCATGGCGGTCACCGCGCGATCTTCACCTATGGTGCCGGAGACGATGATGAACGGCAGGTCGAGTCCCGTATTGCGGAGCAGCCCCAGCGCTTCAAAGGCGTTAAAATGCGGCATGCTGAAATCGGAGAACACGATGTCCCATGCGTGCGCGGACAGTTCCGCGCTCATCGTCTCGGCCGTCTCGACCCGGATGTGGCTGGGGTCGTAGCCGCCGCGCCGCAACTCGCGTAGCAGCAATTGGGTGTCGTCTTCCGAATCTTCGACGACCAGCACGCGCAGCGGTTTCATTTCAGTTGCTCCCGTTGGACTGGGGCCGGTTCATTCAACACCAGCCAGTAGAGGCCGAGCTGCCGGATCGCCTCCATGAACTGGGCGAAGTCCACCGGCTTGCGGATGTAGCTGTTGGCGCCGAGGTGATAGCCGGTGACGACGTCCTGTTCTTCTTTGGAGGAAGTCAGAATTATCACTGGCTGCAAGCGTGTTCGCTGGTCGGCGCGGATGCGCCGCAGCACCTCCAGCCCGTCGACCTTGGGTAGTTTCAGGTCCAGCAGCACCATGGTAGGTACGGGGTTTGCGGACGCGCCCTCGCCGAAGAAATAGTCGAGCGCCTGCTGGCCGTCGCGCACCACCCTTACTTCGTTCAGGATGTTGTTCTTTCTGAGCGCCCGCAACGTCAACACCTCGTCATCGGGATTGTCTTCAACCAGCAGTATGATCTTTTGGTGCATGGTATAGCCTCCTTAATTCCGCCCTAACCAATGACTTACCCGACGTCTTTTGCCGGGTTATAACCAACCACTTGGCAACCGTTTTTTGGTTGCTTAGTGGGATGGCTAGTAGTTTCATCAGTCAGATGGCTATGCAAAGCCTGGCGGGCAATATAAATAATCAGCCGGGTAATGTAAAATAAAATGTGGCGCCCTGGCCGGGTGCGCCCTCGCCGCGGACTTGCCCGCCGTGACGGTGCATGATGCGCTGCACCGTGGCCAGCCCGATGCCGGTGCCGGGGAACTCGCTGGTCAGATGCAGGCGCTGGAAAGCGCCGAACAGCTTGCCTGCGTAAGCCATGTCGAAGCCGGCGCCGTTGTCGCGCACGAAGAACTCCGTCGCGTCCTGAGTGTTCGGTATGGGGGCGTCACGCATCGCGCCGAACTCGATCTTGGCGGTTGCCGTTTTGCCGGTGAACTTCCAGGCATTACCGAGCAGGTTGACCAGTGCCACGCGCAGCAGCCGGGCATCGCCCTGTGCGATCAATCCGGACTCGATGCGCCAGTCCACCTTGCGTTCCGGCTCGCTTTTCTGAAGTTCTGCAAGCACTTCGGTGGCAAGCGCGCTGAGATTGACAGTCTCGCGATGCATCTCGGCGCGCGTGACGCGCGCCAGCGTGAGCATGTCGTCAATCAGATGCCCCATGCGCTGGGTGGCGCCGCGCACGCGGTTGAGATAATCCCTGGCCTGATCGTCCAGCCGCTCGGCGTAATCTTCGAGCAACGCCTGGCTGAAGCCGTCTATGGCGCGCAGCGGCGCGCGCAGATCGTGCGACACCGAATAGCTGAAGGCCTCAAGTTCCTTGTTGGCGGCATGCAGTTCGGCGGTGCGCTCGATGACCTTGCGGTCCAGGTCCGCATTCAGGCGGAGGATATCTTCCTCGATGCGTTTACGCTCGGTGATGTCCTGGAACGAGCCCCATACCTTGACGACCTTGCCGTCCTCCAGGACGGGCTGGCCGATGGTTCGCACCCACTTGTGATTGCCCTTGGCAGTGGTTATCTCCAATTCCAGATCGTAGGGCTGGGTATGTTCTATCGCATCCTTGACGGCGGCTTCGATTATTTTCCGGGACTCATCACGATAGAATCTTATGCCTGTTTCCACATTGGTTGGGTCTTTTGGATCCATGTCGTGAATTCTGGCCACCTCATCCGTCCATGTTCCTTTCAATGTCCGGGCATCGAACTCCCATCCGCCTACTTTGGCCATCGCGCCTACCATGGTCAACAATTTATCCTTTTGCTGGAGCGCCTGTTCCGCGCGCACAGCCTCGGACTGGCGCGCCTGCAAGGCACCGGCCATGTCGTCCAAACCTTGGGCTAGCTGGCCGAACTCGTCCGAGCTATGCGGTAAATCGGTGCGCGCACCGAAGTCGCCAGACTCAAGGCGACGCGTCGCGTTCATTAGCGCGTTCATCGGGTGCAACACCAGCGTCCCGCCACCCACCCATGCCAGCGCGATTACGGCGGCGGTGACCAGCACCATCAACAGGATGGTGCGGATCAGTAGCTCATTCGCGCCTGCATACACAGTATCTATGGGAATGCCGACGCTGACGTAGACCTGTTCCGCTGCAATGGAATAGATGGGTTTGAATACATATAGCCGCTCCACTCCGTCGACACCGGGTGCCTGCATGGTTCCTTCCTGCTTGTGCGCGAGAATGGCCTTGATCAGAGGCGCATCCGGCAGCGATTTGCCGACCCACTGCTCCGGATCGGGTTGGCGCACGAGTATTGTGCCGTGGTTGTCCATGATCGCTATCGTTGAGTTTTCCGGCAGGATAGCGGTTTCGATCAGCCTGCCGGACAGTTCGCCGAGGCCGAGCGCGATGTACACCACCGCCTCGGGTTTGTCGGCCGCGTCAAGTACGGGATAGGCCAGGTTGACCGCACCCTTGCCGGACACGCGGCCGATCTGGTAGTCGCCGATGAAGAAGCTGCGTGTAGCCATGGTTGCGCTGAAGTAACGCCGGTCGGAAAGATTGGGCAGCTTGGTCAACGGGACGGCACTGCAGCGCAACGTGCCGTCCGGGGCTATCACCCCGAGATTGGTGTAGAGCGGATTCTGTTTGAGCAGGTTCGCAAACGTCCGGTTACACAGCGTCGCCAACTCCGGACGGCGCACGATAGGAAGCTGCGCGAGGGTGATCAGTTGTTGCCGGATAATCTCGATCAGGTTTTTTTGTTCCAGCACTACCAGGCGCGTCAGCGAGAACGCGTCTCTGCCTGCGTTGTCCGCGGCTTGCTGGCGAGCCTCAAAGACGGAATAAAGAATGAAACTGTAAACGGGCAGCAGGGTGAGAAACAGCAGAAGCAACAGCCGCGCCCTCAGGCTCGAGAACCTGGGTATCCATTTGCTGAATTGTTCGTCTGAACCGTTGCGCACCAGGTTTTTCCTTTTGTTTTTATTCAGTTGGGAAAGTACCGCACAAATATACTCGAGAATTAGCCGGGGAGCAATCATCGCAATAATCCAACAAATCGCGTTCGTGTGTCGCACCTGTGTGCCGACATGAGTGGGCAGCTGCTGCTTCATGTTAGAATGCGCGCCTTTTGATTTATCGTGGAGAAGAATATGTTTATCAGCAACGCTTACGCAGAAGCGGCATCGGGAGTCCCGGATAGCGGGATCATGAATTTTCTGCCGCTGTTCGCATTGATCGCGGTGTTTTACTTCCTGATATTGCGCCCGCAGACCAAGCGCGCCAAAGAACAGAAAACCATGATCGCAGCATTGCAGCGCGGCGATGAAGTCGTGACGGTTGGCGGTGAAGTCGGGACTGTCAGCAAGGTTTACGAGCAGTACGTCGGTGTGGAAATCGCCGAGAATCTTATCGTGATGGTGCAAAAGAGCTCGATTCAAAGCGTGCTGCCTAAGGGAACGATCAAGGCAATAAAATAATGGGCACCTCTCAAAACCCAGATTTCATCCCAACTGATGAAACAACTAGCCATTCCACTAAGTTGCCAAAAAACGGCAACCAAGTGGCTGGTTATGCGGCGTTGCGTAAAAAATTGCTTGCTAACATATTAATCATATGCGGCGCTGCGAAGCGGGGTAAGCAGGCAATCCGCGTAGCGGATGCTCGCAAATTTTTTCCACGCCTTGCTGACGATTCCGCACGGGCTGTTTTTGCTCGTAGCGGATCGGCGTCCCCTTGTGGGGCATTTGGGCGAACTCTGAATTTTTAGAGATGCCCAATTTTAATTTCGCGAAGGCGCGTCCCAGGTTGGGCACGAGCGCAGTTATCAAGAGGATGCAATGAACCAATATCCGTTGTGGAAATATCTGCTGATTCTGGCCGCGTTGCTGGCCGGCTTGATCTACACCCTGCCGAATTTTTACGGTGAATCGCCTGCCGTGCAGGTGTCGCCGTTGCGCACCAGCTTGAAAGCGGATGCCGCATTGCTGGAGCGCGTTGGCAATGTCCTGAAAGCGGCCAGCCTTAATCCGGAACTGATCATGCTGGACGGCAATAGCGTCAAAGCCCGCTTTGCCGATACCGACAGCCAACTGAAAGCCAAAGATGTGCTGATCGGCCAACTGGGCGAGGACTACGTGGTCGCGCTCAATCTGCTGCCGCGCTCGCCGCAATGGCTGACCGGGCTTAATGCGCTGCCGATGTATCTCGGTCTGGACTTGCGCGGCGGGGTGCATTTTCTGTTGCAGGTGGACATGAATGCCGCGCTGACCAAGGCGCTGGAAGCGGCCATCGGCGATATACGCGGCGCGCTGCGCGAGCAGAATATCGCGTATTCGGGTGTGAGCCGCGACGGCAAGGTGTTGTCGGTGAAGTTTCGCGATGCCGATGCACGCAGCAAGGGAGAAGCCGAGATCAAGCAGCGTTTTCCCGACTACACGCTGAATGACAAGGATGAGGGCAAGGAATACAGCCTGCTCGTCACGCTCAGGCCGGAAGCGGAAAAACGCATCCAGGATTCCGCAGTGCAGCAGAATCTTGTCACTTTGCGCAACCGGGTGAACGAGCTGGGTGTGGCCGAACCGGTGATCCAGCAGCAGGGCGCGGACCGCGTGGTGGTGCAGCTGCCCGGTGTGCAGGACACGGCGCGTGCCAAGGATATTCTGGGGCGCACCGCCACGCTGGAGGTGCGCATGGTGGACGATACCCACCAGATCGTTCCGGGAGCAGCTGCACCGTTCGGCACGGAGATGTTCAAGGATCGCGACGGCAAGATGCTATTGGTGAAGAAGCAGGTGATACTCACCGGCGACCGCATCAACGACGCACAGCCCGGTTTCGACAATCGCACCAATGAAGCTGCGGTGCACATCAATCTGGATGGCGTGGGGGCAAGACTGTTCAAGGACGCGACGCGCGAGAATGTCGGCAAGCGCATGGCGATCATCCTGTTCGAAAAAGGCAAAGGCGAAGTCGTGACGGCCCCGGTCATCCGTGAAGAGATCGGCGGCGGTCGCGTGCAGATCAGCGGCAGCATGAGCACCACTGAAGCGCAGGACACCGCGCTGCTGCTTCGTGCCGGCGCGCTGGCGGCGCCGATGGAGATCATCGAGGAACGTACCGTCGGACCCAGCCTGGGCGCGGAAAACATCACGCGCGGTTTCAATTCCACCAAGGTTGGCTTCATCCTGGTTGCGCTATTCATGATGGCCTACTACCTGATGTTCGGCGTGATCTCGATGCTGGCCCTGGCGGCGAATCTGCTGCTGCTGGTGGCATTGTTGTCGATGATGCAAGCCACGCTTACCTTGCCGGGTATGGCGGGTATCGCGCTGACACTGGGTATGGCGATTGATGCGAACGTGCTGATCAACGAGCGCATCCGCGAAGAGCTGCGCAACGGCGTCACGCCGCAGGCCGCGATACATACCGGGTACGACCGGGCATTCGGCACCATCCTGGACTCCAACGTCACCACCTTCATTGCCGGGATTGCGTTGTTCATGTTCGGCTCGGGCCCGGTCAAAGGGTTCGCGGTGGTGCTGTGTCTGGGCATCATGACTTCGATGTTCAGCGCGGTGCTGATCTCGCGCGCGATGGTGAATTTGATTTACGGCCGCAAGGCGCGGCTCGCCAAAGTGGCGATAGGGTAGGGAAAACGACATGGAATTCTTCAGGATCAAGCACGACATTCCGTTCATGAGTTATGGACGCTATACCACCTCGATTTCGCTGGTGACGTTTCTGTTTGCGATATTTTTCCTCTCCACCAAGGGGCTGAATTTCGGCGTGGATTTCACCGGCGGCACGGTGATGGAAGTGCATTACGCACAGTCGGCCGATCTCCCCAAGGTACGCACGCAACTTGCCGAAGCGGGATTGCCGGATGCGCTGGTGCAGAATTTCGGTTCCAGTTATGACGTGCTGATACAAGTGCCGTTCAAGCAGAATCTTGCCGGAGCCAAACTCAGCGAACAGGTCCTGGCAGGCTTGCGCAAACAGGATGCGAGCGTGGAGATGCGCCGCGTGGAATTCGTCGGCCCGCAAGTCGGCAAGGACTTGATCGACAACGGCGAGCTGGCGCTGCTGCTGGTGTCGCTGGGCATCGTCGGCTACTTGTGGCTGCGCTTCGAGTGGAAATTCGGCCTGTCTGCCATCATTGCCAACTTGCATGACGTGGTGATCATTCTCGGCTTCTTTGCCTTTTTCCAGTGGGAGTTCTCGCTCTCCGTGCTGGCGGCGGTGCTGGCGGTGTTGGGTTATTCGGTGAACGAATCGGTGGTGGTGTTCGATCGTATCCGTGAAAACTTCCGCACCATGCGCAAGGCCGAAGTGTCCGTGATCATCGACAATGCGATCACCCGGACGATGTCGCGCACCATCATCACGCACGGCTGCACACAGATGATGGTCGGCGCGATGCTGTTCCTGGGAGGCGAAACGCTGCACTATTTCGCCATGGCGTTGACCATCGGTATTCTGTTCAGCATCTACTCATCGGTATTGGTTGCCAGCCCGCTGCTGATGATGTTCGGTGTTTCGCGCGAGGATTTCATCAGGCCGGAAAAGGCGGAAACCGAAGAAGTATTGCCTTAATGCTTGCAGCATTGTTAGACATCATCCTGCATCTGGATGCGCACCTGCTGGCGCTTACCCAGCAGTACGGCGTGTGGATGTATGCGATCCTGTTCCTGATCATCTACAGCGAAACCGGATTGGTGATCGCGCCTTTCCTGCCCGGCGATTCGCTGCTGTTTGTGGCGGGTGCGCTGTGTGGAATGGGCGCTTTGCAACTGGAGTGGCTGGTGCCGTTGCTGGTGCTGGCGGCATTCGGCGGCGACAACACCAACTACTGGATCGGCCGGCTGGTCGGTATGCGGCTGCTTAAACGCGTCAACTCCAGGCTGATCCGGCGCGAACACCTGGACAAGACCCATGCATTCTACGAAAAACACGGCGGCAAGACCGTGATACTCGCGCGCTTCCTGCCCATCATCCGCACCTTTGCGCCGTTTGTGGCCGGCATCGGCATGATGCGTTACCGGTTGTTCGTGCTGTTCAGCGCGCTGGGCAGCCTCGCGTGGATCATCTCATTCACCGTGGGCGGCTATTTGTTTGGCAATATCCCGGTGATCAAGAACAATCTCACTCTGATGACTCTAGGCATTATCGTGATTTCCCTGCTGCCCGCATTGCGTGAATTCATCCGCCACCGCAAAAGCAATCAATCCGCTTGAGCGGGTCACGACATCGATCTGCTGAACCAAATAGCCCTATTTTCCCCTAGTTGTTCATTTAAAGAGTTGGGAAGTTTGGTACAAAAATTCGGGAGTGCCGATAGTGCACTTTTTGAAGACTGTGATGACTGACCGCTTTTGGGCTACATATTCCATGTCATGGCATTCTGGTTGGTGCCAGTAGAAGACGGTCGAGGGTGCCACAGGGAATGACTGTTCCTCGGCCTTAGCAGAAGTCCAGGGCTGTCTGTCGAAGGGTCTGCTAAGAGAAGATAAGCCGACGTTGCTTGTTACTTCCGCACCGCACTCATTGTAGACTAAACAATTTTTCTGGAAAAATCATAACTCGATGGGTAAGACTACAGGGTGCGTTTTTCCATGTTCGAGTGAAGTTCGTTAACTTTCCTCAAGATCAAGCGTAATGTGGTCGGTGATCAATGACCAGAAATTAGTGTTGGCAAAATGATGGTAAGCCGGGTGCTTCAGGAAAGCCTCTACGGCGGTTTTGCTGGCAAGACAGACGGACAGGCAGCAGCGGTATTCGCCATCTAGCTGGATAGTTCGGCTGGTACGGATACTGCGCACACCAGGAATAGCTTCCAGTGCTTTCTTTCCTTCGCGATGAATCGTGGCGATCTCGCTCTCAGAAATCGTCTCCGGCACATTGTAAAAAATGACATGTTCCGCATCATGCCACGGGCGGCATTGTGCGAGCACTTCCGCAGCTCTTCCGCTGCATCCCCAGAGATGTATGCAGCGTTCGACTTCCTCTCGAACAACATCGCTAACACCGGACAACAGCGCATTATGGATACCCTTCCGTTCTGCAGCGACATTATCTTTAATGCGTCGGTTGGCAGCTTCTGCAAGGGCTGTGTAGTAATTTATTTTGGCAACGCCGTTGGCAATGAGTCGTCGGAACTGATCATCAGAAAGTCCGGTGCCGCCGTGTATCACAAGCGGGACGGAGACAGCCTCCTTGATTTTAGCTAGCCGTGCGTAATCGAGTTTGGGCACACCTTTCATTCTGCCATGCACTGTGCCTATCGATACCGCAAGGCAATCCACCCCTGTAAGTTCGACAAATCCCGCAGCCTCGGCAGCTGACGTATATGAGAGTTCACCCGGATGATGTTTGGCATTCTCCCCCTCGACTCCCGGCACGTAACCCAACTCGCCTTCAACCGTGACACCGCAGGCGTGAGCCTTGGCGACGACGTCTCTGGTTTGCCACAAGTTGTCAGAGAAAAGAAGCGCAGAGGTGTCAACCATCACGCCATTGCAACCAGCGCGGATCGCTCGTTCGGCAGAGGCAAGGCTGGTGCCGTGATCGGAATTGATCGCTACCGGCACATCAGTGCGTCGAGCTGCTGCAGTGACTGCAGGCAACAACAACTCAAAATCATGGTTCTCAAAATGTGATTCGATCAGGTTCAGTACCACTGGTGCGCGTCGTTTCTCTGCGGCCTGTATGATGCCTTCCAGAAAATGCAGGTTGTTCACACCAAATGCCCCAACTGCGTAGTTATGGCGAGATGCATGGTTGATCATATCGGACAGATGGACGAGTGGCATGGAACCTTCTTTATTAACCCTTCAGTTTTGCAAGCGCTTCGTCAGCAGTCTGGTCGTATCGTGCGCGCTCCCTCTTTGCCGCGGTGTCCAGAGCATCGTTGATTTTAGGAAATTTCAACGCAAGGATACGGGCAGCCAGCATGGCAGCATTTTTGGAACCATCAACCGCCACCGTGGCAACGGGCACGCCCGGTGGCATCTGCACCGTGGAGAGCAGCGCATCCAGTCCGGACATGACGCCACCTGAAAGAGGCAGACCAATCACTGGCAGGCGGGTGTGGCCAGCGATGACACCAGCCAGATGGGCGGCTACACCGGCACAGCCGATCAGCACTTGCACACCTTCCTTGTGCGCTCTGTCGAGATAAGCCAGCACCTTATCAGGCGTACGATGGGCCGATGCCACCACGATTTCGCTGGCGATACCCAGTTCGGTCAGGGTGTCGCGCACCTTGACCACGGTGGGCAGGTCGTTGGGGCTGCCGGTAAGGATGCCAACCAAAATCTTTTGGGCTGTCTTCTTGACGGTTTTCTTGCTATCAACTGATTTCTTCATACATCTTCTCCAGAGGTTGAGTTTCATTTAAGTAATACACGGTTGCTGCGCGTCGCAAGCGATCATTTACCGCCTGCCAGTCAATACTTAAGGGAGGCGATTCGGCCAGAATAAAGTTGAAGTTGGCGTCATCGAGTTGACGTAACGTAGCGTAAAGGCTGTGCGCGTAGGCAGCAGCCTCGGTGGGCATCTGGAAACGCAGCAGGTGCGGGCTGTCTGGATAGGCCACAGTCAACCCCAGCACCGCAACCCGCTGCCCCTGCTTCACCAGCTCCCGGCTGCGCCGTTGCAGCGACTCGACAGACAGTACCTCCAGCGGCGTCACGGGCGCATAGTGCGAGGGCAGGCTCCCCGATACGCGGATGGCTGGTTGCGCTGTGCCGGGCATCTCTATTCGCTCCCCCAGCGCGGCTTTAAGTGCCGCGAAGGAGATTCCGCCGGGCCGCAACAACAGCGGAGTTCCGCCGACAAAACTGACGATGGTGGATTCCAGGCCAACCCGGCAGGGCCCACCGTCCAGCACCATGTCCGCCGCCTCGCCCAGTTCCGCGCGCACGTGCTGCGCGGTAGTCGGGCTGATGCGCCCGAAGCGGTTTGCGGAGGGAGCAGCCAGCGCCTTTTCCGGCCCCAGTTCTTGTAGCAGCGCCAGCGCGACGGGATGATCGGGCACCCGCAGGCCGACCGTATCCTGTCCGCCGGTCACGGCATCAGGAACATGACGCTGGCGCCGCAGGATCAGCGTCAGCGGCCCCGGCCAGAACCGTTCTGCCAGACGTCGCGCCGCCTCGGGAATCTCCTCCGCCCATCGATCCAGCAGGGATGCGTCGGCGATATGTACAATCAACGGATGGTCTGCCGGTCGCCCCTTGATTTCGAATATCTTGCGCACAGCTTCCGGGTTGGTGGCGTCCGCGCCCAGCCCGTACACGGTTTCGGTGGGGAAGGCGACTACGCCGCCCGCGCGCAGCATCCGCGCCGCCGCTTCGATTTGACTGCGTAGTTCACGATCATGCATTGCGTTTTCTCCTGGCTTGCATGGATCAGGAAAACACTTCGAAGCGGTTGCTGTCGGGGTTGTAGCGCAGCAATTCGCCGCGCCTCATATCAAAATACCAACCATGCAGCGCCAGTTTCTTTTGCGCGACCCGCTCCAGTATCCACGGAAAAGTCAGCAAGTTATCCAGTGACACCTTAATGGCCTCCAGTTCGCAGGCCCGCGCCTGCGTTTCGATGGGTTCTCCCTGCATTCTGGACAGCACGCGGTTGCGCGCGTTGCGGGCAATTCTCATCCAGCCGGAAATAAACCCATACTGAGGTTCGCTGCCCGGCGCCTGGTTCATCAATGCCCGAATGCCGCCGCATTGGGCGTGTCCCAGCACGATAATGTTTTCCACTTCCAGATTGCACACCCCGAATTCCAGCGCTGCGCTGGTGCCATGATGGCTGCCGCTGATTTCGTATGGCGGCACCAGGTTGGCCACATTGCGGATGATGAACAAATCGCCGGGGTCGCAGTTGGTCACGATGGCAGGGTCCACCCTGGAGTCGCAACACCCCACTACTATCGTCTTTGGAGATTGCCCCTGTTTGGCGAGGCGTTCGAACAGCGCGCGATTTTCTTCATAATTGTGGCTGCGAAACTGTTTGAATCCATCCACGAGTTTTTCGATATGGCTCTCCGTCAGGCGCTTCAAAGCTTCGCGGTATTTTTCGCCGGTTTTGGCGGCGACTTCCGGCGGCAGTTCTGGGCCGGGGGCTTGCTTGTTCCAGCCGCTCGCCTCCAGCCAGTCGCGCACATATTGTTTGTCGAAGCTGGGCGGGTTGCTGCCCGGCTGATATTGATCGACCGGCCAGAAACGCGAGGAGTCCGGGGTCAGGGCTTCGTCGATCAGATACAGCTTGTCCGCTTCGTCGAGGCCGAATTCGAATTTTGTGTCGGCAATGATGATGCCTTTGCCTGCAGCGTAGGCAGCGGCTTCCTGATAGAGCGTGATGCATACGTCACGCACCTGGGCGGCGAGTTTTTTGCCGAGCAATTGTTCGGCTTGTGCGTAGCTGATGTTTTCGTCGTGCGCACCCGCTTCAGCTTTGGTGGAAGGCGTGAATAACGGGGTGGGCAGTTTGTCAGCTTCACGCAAGCCTTCCGGCAACGGGATACCGCATACGCTGCTGCTGTTCCGGTATTCCTTCCAGCCGGAACCGACCAGATAGCCGCGCACGATGGCTTCAATCGGCAGCGGTTTGAGCTTCTTTACCACGATAGCCCGACCGGCGACCTGATCACGTTCGTTTTCGGCGACCACGGATTCGGGGGCGATCCCGGTGAGCTGGTTGGGGATAATATCCTTGAGCCGCTCGAACCAGAAGTTGGAGATGGCCGTCAACACGGCACCCTTGCCGGGGATGTGGGTGGGCAGCACGACATCGAAGGCGGACAGACGGTCGGTGGTGACGATCAGCAGGTGTTGGTTGTCTACGCCATAAATGTCGCGCACCTTGCCGCGGTTGAGCAAGGGCAGGCTGGTGATGCTGGATTGAAAGAGTGCATTGTTCATGTCAATTCTCGTAAAATGGACGCATGGAAATCACCTGCTACCGAAATACCCAATTGCGGCGTGAGCCGTGTCAACTTTTTGGCAGAAAAGAGGCTATTTCTGTTTAGCGTTGACACTGTCAGGTGTCGTGGTGCTGGTCGTCGTTGTCGGGTGACGGGGCAATATCTTCGTCATGGGTACAGATGGCGAGTATGAGATCAGCCAGCGCATCGTGCAAAGTGGCGATGTCGGTGTTGCGGGTTTGCTCGAAGCGGGCTTGTGCCATTTCTCTGAGGCTGTCGAAGGCTTGCGCGATGCGCCCATCTTTGTCTATCACGCCGTCAGCCCAGCCCACAGTACTGGCGTAGCGGGCGGCCTCGGTCGTCAAACGATCAATTGCTGCGGCATCAACTGCGTCTTGCAATGCTGCGCGCATGTCGCGATGGAGTTCGTTGAGTGTCATTTAGCTTGCACCATCATGGCTGAAGATTTTTTTCGATGATATGGGTGGGAATGTTGTCTATGCTCACCTGGTTTTTTTCTTGCCAATAATTTCGCACGCCATCATCTCCTTTTTTCGTCGCCCAATCGGCAAGCAAAGGCCTTTCTTCCTTATAGGTTAAATAAGGCACACCAAATCCGCACGAGGTTTGCACCAGTTCTATCGAGAGATCAAAAATCTGCCTGGCGCCCGGCAAGGACGTGAAATGAGAAAACAGTTCTGACCATTCTTGATCGTTTTGATGGATCACACGCGTCGTGCCATACAGTCGCAGAATAAGCGGCGCGCCCTCGAATGCGCAGAACATGAGGGTCATGCGCGGGTCTTGCTGCACATGCGCTGCGGTCTCATTGCCGCTGCCGGTGAGATTGAGCCACACCACTCTTTTGCAAGACAAGGCGCGCAGAGAGTCCATGCCTTTGGGCGATACATTGATCCGGCTATCCGCCGTTGCCGTG
>DHIV01000071.1 GCA_002403995.1 Gallionella sp. UBA4737
TGTTATCAGCCCCTTACAACCACGCGTACCCCTTGCGGGTGCTGCCCGCCGCGTCGGGCGTAGCCCGACCTACAAGATGCAGTGACTCTATCTGCAATGATGTAATCCTCATAACGCTTTGGAAGAGATTCGTTCCCCGGTGGGGCGGCCAGACTTCAAATCTGGCAAGGGCCGTCAGTCGGTTCTTGGTGGGTTCGACTCCCACTCTTTTCCGCCAACGATTTCAGCCAACCGGGCTACGAGACCGTTTTGAAGTTTTTGCGACGGTACTTGACTGTTCAAAAACAAATGCAACGCTGGCCCCTTGAGCTCCTGGCAAACAGACCGGCCATTCCCCGCCAATTAAATCGCCACCTCTGAAGGGTGGCGATCATCACGTCTGTTTTCGGCCGTATGCCCGGCCGCCGCGCTTGTTTGAAGGCGGCCTGCGCGAACACGAAAATCACGACAGCACCGCCCTCACTTCCTCCCATGTGTTTAGCAATGCTTCAAACTGTTCCACCGGTACCGCCGCGCCGAACAGATGGCCCTGAAAAGCAGGGCAGCCGCGCGACTCAAGAAACTCCCGCTGCGCTTCGGTTTCGACGCCTTCGGCGATCACCATCAGCCCCAGGGTTCCAGCCATCGCAATGATGGTCTGCACGATGGCCGCATCGCTCGGGTCGGTGCTGATGTCGCGCACGAACGACTGGTCGATCTTGATCTGGTCCAGCGGCAAACGCTTCAGGTAGGAAAGCGAGGAGTAGCCGGTGCCAAAATCGTCCATGGAGAATTCCACGCCGATCGACTTCAGCTGATCCATTTTGATGATGCTTTCTTCGACGTTGTTCAGGATCAGGCTCTCGGTCAATTCCAGCTTCAGCCGGCCCGGGTTGACGCCGGTCTCATCCAGCACGGTTTCGACCTGCGCGACAAAGTCCTCATGGCGGAACTGGCGCGCGCTGACGTTCACCGAAATATTCAGTTCTCGCAACAGCGGATCGCTTTGCCAAAGCCTGATCTGTGCGCAGGCAGTTTCCAGCACCCACAGCCCGATCGGCAGGATCAGGCCGGTGTCCTCGGCCAGCTCGATGAATTCCATCGGTGCGATCACGCCCAGTTCCGGGTGTTCCCAGCGCAACAGGGCTTCTGCCCCGATCGGCTGCAAAGCCGCATCGACCTGTATCTGGTAATGCAGGCGCAGCTGCCGGTTCGCTATCGCTCCGCGCAACGCTTCTTCCAGTTTGCCGCGCGCCTCGAGCGCGGCTTGCATGGCGGGATCGAAAAAGCGTATGGCATTGCGGCCGGCCTGTTTGGCTTGATACATGGCCATATCGGCCTGCTTGAACAATTCGTCGACGCGGCCGAGATGGTTGAAGAACAAGTTGATACCGATGCTGGTCGAACTGTGATGCTCCATCCCGTTGAGCTTGTAGGATTGATTAAGCGCGGTGCGAACCTTTTCCGCGACCGTTTCGGCGTGAGCGGCAGCCTCATCCTGTTTTGAACTCAGCCCTTCGAGGATCAGCACGAACTCGTCACCGCCGAACCGGGCAACCGTGTCCCCTTCGCGCACGCAATCCTGCAGGCGGCGTGCAACCTCGATCAGCAACAAGTCGCCGATATCATGTCCCCGGGTATCGTTGAGCGTCTTGAAATTATCGAGGTCAAGAAACAGGATGGCGCCGTGTTGCCCGTTACGGGCACTTGATGCCATGGCCTGATTCAGGCGATCCATCAGCAGGCGGCGGTTGGGCAAGCGAGTCAGCGCGTCGTAAAAAGCCAGCGAGTGGATTTCAGACTCTGCCTGCTTGCGTTTGGTGATGTCACGGCTTAGCGCGAGCAGGTAATGTTCTCCATCCATCTCCATAGGGCTACAGCTGATCTCGATATTGATCAGCGAGCCGTCTTTGCGGCGGTGCAGGGTTTCGAACGTGCCGCTTCGGTTGTTGGTGATAAAATCCCCGAGGAGATTGCGCAACTCCCCGGCCGAATAATGCGCATCCCAATCGGCCACATTCAGGCTAACCGCTTCTTCCCGGGTATAGCCCAGCATTTGGCAGAAGGCGTCATTGAACTCTACCAGATCGCCCTGGATACCCAATATGTGGATTCCGTCGATGGCGGTTTTCATCAAACCCTGATTTCGCCGCAACAGCGCTTCTGTTTCCCGCTGCAGCCGTTGATACTCGACTATGTCCACGCCCAGTCCAGACAGTATCCGTTTGCCGTCTGCATCGACGTTCTGCCCGGTAAAGTAGTGCACCACGGTATTTTTTAAGGTGTCGCGTTCCAGCTTCATGATCGACAGTTCACGTTCGAGCTGGCGGATGCGCTGCAACTCGGGGCTAAGCTCGACGCTGCCGGGGTCTCCCTTGAGCGTGCCGGCAAGGAATTGTTCATGCCATAGCTTGATGGAATCCGGGGAGATATCGAGGCGATAACCTGCCTTGATATAAGTCAGGCGTAGTGCGGTGATCAGCTTCACGGCTTCAATCTTGAAGTCCATCGTGAACAGCCTTGTCGGGACGCGCTCCATTCCATCTCCTTAAGCCGCCAACCTACCCGCGACTTAATGCCATTGAAGAAACCTTGCTCAAACGCCCCGTGCAAACAATGGGGATCCTGAATCAGAACCCGAAGTATATGCTTAACCTCCCTATCGACAAAACGAAATTATCCGTGCCCGCGCCGCGCAAACCGTAAACAAAAAGGCCAACCTCGCGGCTGGCCTTTGTTTGCAGCAATCTGCTGGCGGGATTAAGCGCGCTTCTTGAACTCGTTGGTGCGGGTATCGATCTCGATCTTGTCGCCGATCTCGATGAAGGCTGCAACGGGCAGCTCAAAACCGGTGTTGATCTTGGCGGGTTTCATCACCTTTCCGGAAGTGTCGCCGCGCACTGCGGGTTCGGTATAGATGACTTCGCGCACGATGGTGTTGGGCAACTCGACCGAGATTGCTTTTTCGTTATAGAACACCACTTCGCAAGGCATGCCATCCTCGACGTAGTTGATCGCATCGCCCATGCTTTCAACTTCAATTTCGTATTGGTTATATTCGCCATCCATGAACACATACATCGGATCGGCGAAGTAGGAGTAAGTCACTTCCTTGCGATCCAGCATGATCTGCTCGAATTTGTCATCGGCGCTATACACGGTTTCCTT
>DHIV01000088.1 GCA_002403995.1 Gallionella sp. UBA4737
CGGGCACGGCAAAGTAAAGAACGTACTGCCGGTTGATGAAGGTAATGTCGAAACGGTGGAAGCGGTAATCGCGGAATTCACCCGCGAGGGCATCAACGATGAGGCGCTTGCCGCCGACCTGCAACGCGAGGGTACCGGATCTTTCGCAAAATCCTGGAACGATCTGATTGCATGCATCGCGTCAAAAAGCGCCGCGCTTACCGGGAAGGCACATCCGAGCTGAGAATAGCAATGGCAGTCGCAACGCAACTATTGAGTTTTCCATAATTTATTACACCGTTCATCCTGAGGTATCGAAGGATGAATCAGTATGAAGTCTTGGGCTTCGATACCTCAGCCCGAACGGAGTATTTGTCGTGAATTATGGAGAGCTCAATAGTTCATCTGTGCATCAATAGCGGCGCTCACTTTCGATTGATGCTCTGCGGCGGGCACAGTCCAAATTTCCCGGTAGGTGCGATAACGAACAGACCCGTTCCTCCGGAGCGGGCATGCTCCTTAACATGCGCGCGGCTAAAGATGATTCTGTGCATGTCTACCGTCCGAGAAACATTCGCGTCATTACTTGAGGAGGATACCCAATGCTCAACTACGAATTGCGACACGACGAAGGCATACTCGTGCTGCATCCGGAAGGGCCGCTTGAGGCGGCAGACTTCACGGCACTAGCGAGCCAGGTCGATACTTATCTGGCGGGACACGGGAAGCTGCACGGCGTATTGATACACGCAAAATCGTTTCCGGGCTGGAAAGACTTTGCCGCAATGCTTGCTCACTTGAAGTTCCTCAAGGAGCATATTAAGAAGATCGAGAAAGTTGCGGTCGTCGCGGACGGTGCTTTGGCGAATATCATGCCGAACATTGCAAAACATTTCGTCCATGCACAGGTGCAGCACTTCGATTTCGTGCGCGAGGAAGCAGCGTGGGACTGGCTCGGGCAAACCGGCAAGGCACAGATGAATCCGGTCGAGTGACCGGGTAATCCGCGCCCGCAATTCACGCGCAATGCATTCAATCAGGAGACAGTCATACCCGTCGAACTCAATCAGCAATGCATCAACACCATTCGCTTTCTGTCGGTGGACATGGTGCAAAAGGCCAACAGCGGGCATCCGGGTCTGCCGCTCGGCGCCGCACCTATGGCCTATGTGTTGTGGACGCGCCGGCTCAGGTACAACCCGCGCAACCCGCACTGGTTTAATCGCGATCGCTTCGTGCTTTCGGCTGGCCATGGTTCGGCGCTGCTCTACAGTCTGCTGCATCTGACCGGCTTTGACCTTGCGCTGGACGACATCAAGCAATTCCGCCAATGGGGCAGCAAAGCGCCGGGACATCCCGAGCGCGGACACACACCTGGTGTGGAAACCACCACCGGGCCGTTGGGACAAGGTTTCGGCAATGCAGTCGGCATAGCGATTGCAGAGGCGCAACTCGCCGCGCGCTACAACCTGCCCGGTCACGCGCTCATCGATCACCATACCTTTGCCATCGTCAGCGATGGCGACCTGATGGAGGGTGTGGCCTCCGAAGCTGCCTCGCTGGCCGGTCATCTCAAGCTCGGCAAGCTCACTTGCCTCTATGACGACAATTACGTCACCCTGGCCGCCGGCACGGATATCAGCTTCACTGAGAACCGCGCGCTGCGCTTTGAGGCTTATGGCTGGCACACCGTCTCGGTGGCGGACGGCAACGACCTCGCTGCAATCGATGCCGCGCTGGCCGCCGCACGCGCGGAAACCGCTCGACCGTCGCTGATCCTGGTGCGTACCCATATCGGTTACGGCTCGCCCGAGCAGGATAGTTTCAAGGCGCACGGCTCCTCGCTCGGCGTGGACGACGTGCGCAAGACCAAGCAGACGCTGGGCTGGCCGACCGAGCCGGACTTCCTGATACCGGACGAAGCGCTGGCGCATTTCCGCGAGGCGGTGGAGCGGGGTGCGCAGGACGAGGCTGCGTGGAACGAGCGCATGAGTGCCTACGCCAAGGCGTTCCCGGATATGGCAGAGGAGCTTCAGTACCGCCTGCGCGACGAATTGCCGCCGGGCTGGGATGCGGACATCCCGGTATTTCAAACTGATGCCAAGGGCCTCGCCACGCGCGATGCATCCGGCAAGGTGATGAACGCCATCGCACACAAACTGCAGGCGCTGACCGGCGGCTCGGCCGACCTCGACCCGTCGACGAAAACAGCCTTGAAAGGCATGGGCGATTTCAATCCGCCGCCGGTGAAAAATGCGGATGAACAAGGTTCCGATAGCGGTGGCTGGAGCTATGCCGGACGCAACCTGCACTTCGGCGTGCGCGAACATGCGATGGGCGCCATCGTCAACGGCCTCGCCGCGCACGGCGGTTTTATTCCGTATGGTTCGACCTTTTTGATCTTCTCCGACTACATGCGCCCGGCTATCCGGCTGGCGGCACTGATGGGGCTGCACGTCGTGCATGTGTTCACGCACGACAGCATCGCCGTCGGCGAGGACGGCCCCACGCATCAGCCGGTGGAGCAACTTGCCAGCCTGCGCGCGATTCCGAATCTCATCGTGATCCGCCCCGGCGACGCCAACGAAACAGCGGTCGCCTGGCGCGTCGCGCTGGAAACGCGCGAGCGGCCGGTGATGCTGGTGTTGAGCCGGCAGGATCTGCCCACGCTCGATCGCAGCCGCTACGCCGCGGCGGATGGATTGCGCCGTGGCGCCTATGTGTTGAGCGATGCGTCTGACGGCAAGCCCGAGCTGATCCTGATTGCCAGCGGTTCCGAAGTCAGCCTGATCGTGGCGGCGGCGGAACGTCTGCAACAGCAAGGCATCGCCGTGCGCTGCGTGTCGATGCCGAGCTGGGAGTTGTTCGAGGCCTTGCCGCAAGCCGAGCGCGATGCGGTGCTGCCGCCCTCGGTCGGTGCGCGGCTCGCGGTCGAATTGGGTGTGCCGCAAGGCTGGGATCGTTACGTTGGTGTGCGCGGCGACATGCTGGTCGTGGAACGTTTTGGCGCTTCCGCACCGGCCGCAGTCGTGCTGCGCGAATACGGCTTCACCGTCGACAATGTCTGTGCACGCGCAAAAGCACTGCTGGTTTTGGAACAGAAGCAGAGCCAGGATTGAATGTAAAACTGACAGCTTTACTGACCGTCAACGGCACAGATATGCTCGTCATGAAGCTTCAGTGTAAGGGCCGTTTTTCCGGCCTTACCGGACGCTGGTGATTTCATGAAAAGTCTGTCTGTTCAGACTGAGGAAAGGTCCACTTTCAGTTTTTTCGAATCGTCACTTCCGACACTGAGCTGCCCTTCGTAATTCCCAAAAGCAGACCATCATCAGTCAGCATTCAAGTTAGTCGTTATGTCGGGGTCAACTTCTATTTCTTTGAGATTGATGGCAGCAGTCTTTCGCGGAACCGGGTGCTTCTCGAACTCTTCAAGCATTCCTCGCCGCGAGAGGTATTGAAATTGGTTTCCCATGGTTTGTCTTGCCAGTGTTTGCCAAGGAGCAGTAATTGAAGACAGCTTCCAAAAGCTTCCAGTCCGTTTCTCCTGGCGTATGCTAACATCAGTGCCATAGCAGATTACAAAATGGAACACCCACAAAAAATGGCTGCGCAAGCCGGTTAATCCCACGTCTCCTTCGGTGCAAATTGAGAGGCTGATTTGGAAGCGGAAGTTTAACTGCTCGACCAGCATTAGTACGACCGTCTGGTATGACGTCCCTTAAAATATCCCTTTCCATTCTGCAGGACATGGCTCAGCGCTGGTGGTTTTATCCGCTTCTCGCTACGCTTGCTTCTGCTCTCCTGCTGTTGATGTTGCTGGTGTTTGCGGCAATGTTAGCTTATCCATCACTTCCATCACTGGAGGTGATAATCGATTATCAACCCAAAATCCCTCTGCGCGTATACAGCGCTGAAGGTGCCTTGCTCGGCGAATTTGGCGAAGAACGGCGTGAACTGGTGAAGATAAACGAGGTGCCAGACCTGGTGAAGAAAGCCATACTCGCTGCCGAAGACGACCGTTTCTATGAACACGGTGCCGTGGATTTTGTAGGGATGTTGCGTGCAGCTGTTTCTGATTTCACCTCAGGGGATACCAAGCAGGGAGCCAGCACCATCACCATGCAGGTGGCCCGCAATTTTTTCCTGTCCAATGAAAAAACCCTGACGCGCAAATTCAAGGAAGTGCTTCTCGCGCTGAAAATAGAGCACAGCCTGAGCAAGGACGAAATCTTGCAACTCTACATCAATCAGATATACCTCGGTCAGCATTCTTATGGTTTCGCCGCTGCATCGCGGACTTATTTTGGCAAGAACCTCAACCAGATCACCGTGGCCGAAATGGCCATGCTGGCCGGCCTGCCCAAGGCTCCCTCCGCCTACAATCCCATGGTCAACCCAAAGCGTGCCAGGCTGCGCCAGATGTATGTGCTGCGCCGCATGCATGAACTTCACTTCATTGACGACCCGCAATTTGAAGCCGCGCAGCGGCAGCCCATAATCGCCAAGCACGGCAATCAGGAATTTCCGGTTAAGGCAGATTACTTGGCGGAGATGGTCAGGCAGGTCGTGTACGACCGCTATCAAGATGACACTTACACGCAAGGCATCAAGGTCTATACCACCATTCGTCTGAAGGATCAGGCAGCGGCCTACAAAGCGGTGCGCAAAGATACGCTGGACTATGACCGGCGCCATGGTTACCGCGGTCCGGAGGGTTACGCTGACTTGCGCAATGGTACCGGCGATGAATATCTTGAAGAAGCATTGCAGGATGTTAGCGATAGCGATGACTTGATTCCCGCCATAGTGCTGCAAGCGAGCACCGGTACTGTCCGTGCATACTGCAAGGGCGGGCAAACTATCGAGATTGGCCAAGAAGGATTGAAATTTGCTCAGCGTGCACTGAGAGTCAAGGCCCCTCTAAATCAGCACATCCGTACAGGTTCGATAATTCGCGTACAACTAAATGCAAAAGGAATATGGCAAATCACACAGCTACCACAAGTGGAAGCAGCCTTCATTTCTGCCAGCCCGCGAGATGGCGCCATCTACTCTTTAATTGGTGGCTTCGACTTTAACCGTAACCAGTTCAACCATATTACGCAGGCCTGGCGTCAACCCGGTTCCAGCTTCAAGCCGTTCATCTACTCTGCAGCACTCGAGAAAGGTTTTACTCCTGCCACCATCATCAATGATGCACCGCTGGAGTTTAGTGCGGCTGAAACCGGTAACGAGCCTTGGGAACCAAAGAACTACGAAGGCAAATTTGAAGGGCCAATGCGCATGAGGCAGGGGCTCATCAAATCCAAGAACATGGTCTCCATCCGCATCCTGCAAGCCATTACGCCTCTATATGCGCAGGACTACATCACCAAGTTTGGATTCGATGCCGCCAAGCAACCACCGTACCTCACCATGGCGCTGGGTGCAGGCTCGGTCACCCCGATGCAAATGCTGGCAGGTTATTCTGTTTTCGCCAACGGCGGCTTCCGCGTTGCACCCTATTTCATCCGACGCATCGAAGATGCTAAGGGTGTCATATTGTATAAAGCCAAACCCGCAGTGGCCGGTGAGAATGCCGAGCAAGTGATAGATACGCGCAATGCCTTTACCATGGTCAGTATGATGCAGGATGTAGTACGGCAAGGTACCGCCATCCGCGCCATGCAGCTTGGACGATCAGATCTGGCGGGTAAGACCGGCACCACCAGCGACTTCGTGGACGCATGGTTCTGCGGTTTTCACCCCACCGTGGTGGGTATCTCCTGGATTGGTTTCGACACCCCGCTCACCCTGGGGGACAATGAAACCGGCGCAAGAGCTGCATTACCAATGTGGATGGGCTACATGGGAACTGTTTTAAAAGGCGTACCGAGAGCGGGCTACGCCATGCCCGATAACATGGTCGCAGTGCGTATCAACAATAAGGGATTGAGGGATCCAAATGGAGAATTGGTCGAATATTTTTACCAGGAAAACCAGCCTCTTGAGCATCCCGCCGCACTACCCGAAAAATCGCAAAGCGAGACGGTCAAAGACCAATTATTTTAATTTTACACGATCAAAGGCCATACGTTGCGACTCAAGTGCAAACTGTTAGCAGTGTAAAAACGGCGTCAAAAGCGGTTGCTTTATGCTATGAAAATAGTCGAAGCTTATTTTTAATGCCAGTGACTGCTTTTAGGAAGCCAGAATGGCAACATGGAGTGCAGCTACGTGCTGCGGTTTCAACCGGTCGATGCAACACAT
>DHIV01000063.1:0-212 GCA_002403995.1 Gallionella sp. UBA4737
GGCATCAGGTTGAGGCCGGTTTCCTTGTGCAGTTCCAGCGCTTTTTCTCTCAGGTCATAGAAGGAGATTTCGACAGGATCGCCATCCGCCGCCAACGCGATCGCATTGCCGCTTTCGCACGAAGGGAACGCCAGCGCGCGATCATCGAAGGCTTCGGCGATACGCTTGATACTGCCATCGAAGCGGCGATTGCTGGTGAGCAGGTTGACCGA
>DHIV01000063.1:461-5805 GCA_002403995.1 Gallionella sp. UBA4737
TTGCTGGTGAGCAGGTTGACCGACAGTACCCCGTCGTCGCTCAAACGCGCGCGGCACCCCTGATAGAACGGCAGGGTATCCAGCGCGCCGGAACTCGCGTTCTCGTCATAGCCGTCCACCAGGATCAGGTCAAATTTCTTGTCGCTGTTCAGCACATATTCCACACCGTCGCCGATGACGAGGTTGATGCGTTTCGGGTCTTCCGGCAGCTTGAAGAATTGCCGCGCGGCAGCGACCACGTCGGGTTCGATCTCCACCACGGTCAGATGCGCGAGCGGGTAGTGCCGGTACAGGAACTTGGTCAGCGAGGCCGCGCCCAAGCCGATCAGCAGCACCTTGCGCGGCCAGCGCGCATCCTCGCGCAATAATAATGAGGCCATCATCTCGCGGGTGTATTCCAGTTCGAGATTCCACGGGCGCGCGATGCGCATCGCGCCTTGTATCCATTCCGAGCCGAAGTGCAGCGTGCGCACGCCGGCTTCTTCGCGAATGTCGATGGGAGTGGCCAATCTAGTTGTTGATCCACTGATTCAACAGCCAGCGCGCCCACTCGGTGACATCGCTGGCAGCCATGCCGATCACGATGCCTTGTTCCGCCAGTGCATCGCCCGCCGCGCCATGCAGATGCACGGCCAGCAGCATCGCGTGGTCCGCAGTCATGCCCTGCGCGATGAACGCGGCGATCATGCCGGTCAGCACATCGCCCATGCCCGCGCTGCTCATGCCGGGATTGCCGGTCTTGTTCACGAATAATTTTCCGTCGCGGGTGGCGCACAGGCTGTCCGCGCCTTTCAGCACCACGCTGCAGTGAAATGTCTGCGCGATATTTTTCACTGCCGCGACGCGGTCGGCCTGGATTTCTTCGGTATCACAAGCCAATAAATGTGCCGCTTCGCCGGGATGCGGCGTGAGCACGGTCGCGGCCTTTCTGTTGCGCAGGTCGTCCTGCAGGTCGGGTTGGCGGGCAAGCAGGTTCAGTGCATCGGCATCCAGCACCAGAGCGGCATTGCGCTTGAGTGCCTCGTACAACAGCTTTTGCGCGGCTATCGAGGTGCCCAGGCCGCAGCCGACCGCCAGCACGTCTACATCGGGCAGCAGCAGTGCGGCTTTCGCGCTGTGCAGCATCAATTCGGGCTGCAGCAGGTCTACACCAGGCGCGTTATCCGCCAGCAGGCCGGCATGCACGCACCCCGCGCCCAGCTTGAGCGCGGCGCGACCCGCCAGCAGCGGCGCGCCTGTCATGCCGTTAGTGCCGCCGATCACCGCGACCGTGCCGAACAGTCCCTTGTGGCTGTCGCGCGGGCGTTTCGGGAAGTTCGCCATGACCTGCTTTTTGCCAAGGACGGGGACGCGTTTGTTCATTTTTCACAAACCATTCATATCAGCAGTGCATAGTATAATCGCGCCTCAGATTTTTATTATGGTCATCACCATGTTTCGAGTTTCTGTCGGCTCCGCCGCCTTGTCTGACTTTCGCCTGGAAAAACTGCGCAGCGCACTGCAAGCGGTTGCGCCCAATGTGGTCATCGCTGACACGCGCCACTGTTACTTCACAGCATTGCGCGCGGGTGGAAGCAACGGTTCCGGGCAGCCTCCGGCACCACCCTTGCAGGTGGCCCATGGCGCGACATTCAGCAAGGCGCAAGCACAGGTACTGGATAAGGTGCTGGGTCTGGATGAACATGCCGGTGAACCCGGGCAAGCCGATTCATTACAGCGTGTTCTCGTGGTGCCGCGTCTCGGCACGATCTCGCCGTGGTCAACCAAGGCCACCGACATCGCGCAGCATTGCGGCCTGTCCGGGGTGCAGCGCATCGAGCGCGGCGTGGTGTATTACCTGAGTACGCATAACGGCAAGAATTTGAGCAAGGATGAGCAAGCGGCGGTATTGCCGCTGTTGCATGACCGCATGACCGAATCTGTCTTGAGCGATATTGATAGTGCGGCGGAAAAGATCTTTCAGCATGGTGTGCCGCAACCGCTTGCCACTGTAGATATTCTGAAAGGCGGCAGGGATGCGCTGGCGCAAGCCAATCTCGAGATGGGGCTGGCGCTTTCCGAGGACGAGATCGAGTATCTGGTCGAGAATTTCAAGAAGCTGAAACGCAACCCGACCGATGTCGAGCTGATGATGTTCGCCCAGGCGAATTCCGAGCACTGCCGCCACAAGATCTTCAATGCCGACTGGGTGATCGACGGCGAGGCGCAGGACATCTCGCTGTTCGGCATGATACGCAATACCCACAAGGTCAGCCCGAAAGGCACGGTGGTCGCGTACACCGATAATGCTTCGGTCATCGAGGGCGCGCGCATCGAGCGTTTCTATCCGCGCGCCGACGGCGGCTATGCATTCAGCGACGAGCTGACGCACACGCTGATGAAGGTCGAGACGCACAACCATCCCACTGCGATCGCGCCGTTCGCCGGCGCAGCGACCGGTTCCGGCGGCGAGATCCGCGACGAGGGCGCGACCGGCAGCGGTTCCAAACCCAAGGCAGGGCTGACAGGTTTCTCGGTGTCCAATTTGAATATTCCGGGGTTTGTTCAGCCGTGGGAAACATCTTATGGAAAACCGAGCCGTATCGTCTCGGCCTTGCAGATCATGCTGGAAGGTCCGATCGGCGGCGCGGCGTTCAACAACGAGTTCGGCCGCCCGAACCTGGCAGGCTATTTTCGCACCTTTGAAGAGAATGTCAGCGGCGAGATGCGCGGCTATCACAAGCCCATCATGCTGGCAGGCGGGGTCGGCAACATCGCGGCGATACACACCCACAAACACGAACTGCCGGTCGGCGCGCTGGTGGTGCATCTGGGCGGCCCCGGCATGCTGATCGGTCTGGGCGGCGGTGCGGCATCCAGCATGGATACCGGCAGCAATGCCGAGAACCTGGACTTCGATTCGGTGCAGCGCGGCAATCCCGAGATGCAGCGCCGCGCGCAGGAAGTGATCGACCGATGCTGGCAGATGGGCTCGAACAACCCGATTCTTTCTATTCACGATGTGGGCGCGGGCGGCATGTCCAACGCGCTGCCGGAGCTGGTGCATGGCGGCGGACGCGGCGCGCGTTTCGAGTTGCGCAAGATCCCGCTGGACGAGACCGGCATGTCGCCGAAACAGATCTGGTGCAACGAATCGCAGGAGCGTTATGTGCTGGCGATCGCACCGGAGCGGCTGGAAGAGTTCCGCGCGTTTTGCGAGCGCGAGCGCTGCCCGTTCGCGGTGGTCGGCGTGGCGACGGCGGATGACCGGCTCACCGTGCACGACAAGGAGTTCGGCGATTACCCTGTGGACATGCCGCTGTCTGTATTGCTCGGCAAGCCGCCGAAGATGACGCGCAATGTGGTGCGCGAAACACCGCGGCTGGCCGCCTGCGATATCGGCCAGATCGGCTTGCACGATGCGATCGAGCGCGTGTTGCGCTTGCCGTCGGTGGCGAACAAGTCTTTCCTGATCAGCATCGGCGACCGCACCGTGGGCGGCATGACCGCACGCGACCAGATGGTCGGCCCCTGGCAAGTGCCGGTGGCCGACGTGGCCGTCACGCTGATGGGTTTCAACACGAATCGCGCCGAGGCATTCGCGATCGGCGAACGCACTCCGCTGGCATTGGTGAATGCGCCAGCCTCGGGCCGCATGGCGGTGGGTGAGGCGCTCACCAACATCGCGGCGGCGCGCATCGAGAAGATCGGTGACATCAAACTTTCGGCGAACTGGATGGCTGCCGCCGGACATCACGGCGAGGACGCTGCGCTGTTCGATACGGTGCGCGCGGTGGGTATGGAGCTGTGCCCTCAGCTGGGCATCAGCATCCCGGTCGGCAAGGATTCCATGTCGATGAAGACGGTATGGCAGGACGGCGATGAAAAGAAATCCGTCACCGCGCCGCTGTCGCTGATCGTGACCGCGTTCGCGCCCAGTCCCGATGCGCGTGAAACGCTGACGCCGCAACTCGCTCCTTTCATGGACACCACGCTGCTGCTGATCGATCTGGGGCAGGGAAAAAAACGCATGGGTGGCTCGGCTCTGGCGCAGGTGTACAAACAGGTCGGCGATGTCGCGCCGGATGTGGACGATGCGCTGGTGCTCAAATCATTCTTTGGGCTGATACAGCGTCTGAATGAAGAGGGCAAGCTGTTCAGCTATCACGACCGCTCCGATGGCGGTGTGTTCGTCACGCTGTGCGAAATGGCCTTCGCCGGCCACATCGGCTTGACGATCAATCTTGACGAGTCCCACGGCGACACGCTGCGCGTCCTGTTCAATGAAGAGCTCGGCGCGGTGATACAAGTGCGCAACCGCGATGTGCAGCACGTGATGGAACTGGCGCATGATGCGGGACTGAAGGGCGTGCACAAGATCGCCGCGCTGAATCAGACCGGCATGATAGCGATTTCGCGCGGCGGAGAAATGCTGTTCAGCGAAAGCGGCGTGAACCTGCAGCGCATCTGGTCCGAGACCAGCTATCAGATGCAGAAGCTGCGCGACAATCCGGACTGTGCGCAGCAGGAGTTCGACCGTCTGCTGGATGCCGGCGATCCCGGCCTGCATGTCAAGGCGACCTATGAATTGAACGAGAATATCTCCCCGCTGCTGCTACTCACCCGGCCGAAGATCGCGATCCTGCGCGAACAGGGCGTGAACGGCCAGGTCGAGATGGCGGCGGCGTTCGACCGCGCCAGGTTTGCCGCGGTGGACGTGCACATGAGCGACATCATCAGTGGCCGTGTTTCATTGCGCGATTTCAAGGGTATCGCGGCGTGCGGCGGGTTCTCTTACGGCGACGTGCTGGGCGCAGGGGAGGGCTGGGCGAAATCCATCCTGTTCAATCCGCGCGCCCGCGACGAGTTCGCCGCGTTCTTCCAGCGCAAGGATACCTTCGCGCTGGGGGTGTGCAACGGCTGCCAGATGATGAGCAACCTGCACGAGATCATCCCGGACGCGGAAAACTGGGCGCACTTCGCGCGCAACCGCTCCGAGCAGTTCGAGGCGCGCTTCGTGATGGTCGAGGTGCAGGAATCGCCGTCGATCTTATTTAAAGATATGGCGGGCAGCCGCATGCCCATCGTGGTGTCGCACGGCGAAGGCTATGCCGATTTTAGTTCCGACATCACGCCCGCAAGCGGGCATGAGTCTTCACTGAAACTTCGTTTTGGCGATGACAAACGCCTCAAGGCGGCGCAGAAACTGGTCACGCTGCGCTATGTGGATCATCGCGGCGATGCGACCGAAACCTATCCGCTCAACCCCAACGGTTCGCCGCAGGGCATCACCGGCCTGACGACACGGAACGGGCGCTTCACCATCATGATGCCGCATCCTGAGCGCGTGTTCCGCGCCGTGCAG
>DHIV01000066.1 GCA_002403995.1 Gallionella sp. UBA4737
ATCTGCCCGAGATGCAGATGAAAACTCAACCCGGAAAACAAACGATGGTCGCCTCGGCTACAAGCAAGATTGCTGACTTCCAGCATGAAGGGGAAACCTATAATTTGACAACTGGGGATTATATACGAATGCCCCGGACGGAGACAACGCTTAATACCGGCCCAGAATCGCCAAGTCCCTCTGCCAATAAGTGTCAATCTGTTCGACATAACCAGCCTGCGTGTGTCGTGTTGGGGCTTTAGCCCCTTACAACCACGGCATACCTTTTGCTGGGCATACCTGGCTGGTGTCTTTTGGCAGCATGGTCGAATGGCTATAAACCATAACCAATCACTTGGCAGCTTGCTGCCTTAGTGAGATGGCTAGTTGTTTCATCAATGACTTGTCCAGCGTCTTTCGGGTGCCCGTCCAAAAGTTTTTCGGATGCTGAGCTAGTCAGATGGCAGGCAGCTCCGCCAGTAGTTACCTCAGGCTCGGGACAGCCCTGCAGGTGCGCAAGCAGATAATCCCGCCACGCCATGCTAAAACCCTGTTGCAGGACTTTTAATGAATCCTCCGGATACTGACTAGGGTTATAATGACCATACTTTATGACCAACCTTTTGCAGAGGAACAATATGGGATTTCTGGCCAACAAGCGCTTTTTGATTACCGGCATGATCAGCACCCGCTCGATTGCATACGGAATCGCGCAAGCCATGCACCGCGAAGGCGCGGAACTGGCCTTTACCTATCAGGGCGAACGGGTACGTGATCGCGTGCTGGATCTAGTCAAGGAATTTGACAGCAAGCTGATATTCCAGTGCGATGTCGGAAGCGATGACGACATAAACCAAGTATTTGCGGACTTGAACAAACATTGGGATGGCCTTGATGGTTTTGTGCATGCGATCGGCTTTGCTCCCCGCGAGGCGCTGGACGGAGAATTCCTGGATGGTTTCAGCCGCGAGGCATTTCGCATCGCACACGACATCAGCGCCTACAGCTTTCCGGCCATGGCCAAGGCTGCCCTGCCGATGATGGAGGGCCGCAAGGCATCCCTGCTGACTCTGACCTATCTCGGTGCAGTTCGCACCATGCCTCATTACAACGTGATGGGCCTGGCCAAGGCCAGCCTGGAGGCCAGCGTGCGCTATCTGGCAATGCAACTGGGGCGCCAGGGTATTCGTGTCAATGGTATTTCCGCTGGCCCGATCAAGACTCTGGCAGCATCAGGCATCGGCGATTTCAGCAAACTGCTGAGCTACAATGCGAAGCACGCGCCGCTCAAACGCAACGTCAGCATCGAGGAAGTGGGCAATGCTGCCGCCTTCCTGTGCAGCGATCTGGCCAGCGGTATCACCGGTGAAATCACTTACGTGGACGGCGGATTCAACACCACTGCATTGGGCACAACCGAGGCATAGTCCGGGCTCCACCACCAAAAGAAAAACGCCACCTGAGAGTGGCGTTTTTTATTGGGTAACGATAAAAAAATCAGGGCTGCGCTATCTAATTCTTCGGCGCCGCCTCGGGCAAGTTCACCTTGATCGTTGCTTGTTGCCTGGCATCAGCCAGATAAGCATGGGCCAATTCCTCACCGGTCAGTTGCCGCAATTGCTGCGCGTAACGCGCGGTCTTGGCATCAGTGACAGCCTCCCCTTCTTTGACGTCATCGATACGAACCAGCACGAAACCGTTTTGCGGCTGTGCAGCACCGACAAACTGCGGTAGCTTGGCTGTATTCGCCTGGAATATCTGCCGCACCAATCCTATATCAAGAGAGCCGTGTTTAGCACGAGTAATGTTCTGGACGGCGCCCCAGCTTAAAGTCGGTTTGCCCCCTCCCTGCAGCTGCTCCAGCATGGCCCTGCCCTGCTTTACAGCCAGCTCCAGCGCTTGTTGACGCAATAATGTTTGGCGGATCGATTCCTGCACTTCGTTAAATGGACGCACAGAAGCCGGTTTGTACTCCAGTATGCGCGCAGCAACCAGCACGTTCGGGGCTACCTCGATCGCTGCCGTGTTGCGTTTGTTCTTCACGACTTCGTCATTAAAGATCGTCTGCAACATTTTTGCTGTCCAAAGCCCGCCTTCCGGCGTCCCTTTGACCAACCATCCGCTCCGCTCGATCTTGGCGCCAACCTGATCGGCCGCCGGTTTCAACGAATCGCTTTGCTCATAAACAGTGTTACTGAATTTCTCCGCCATTTCGGCGAACATGTCGGCAGCCTTTTGCTGGCGCAGCTTGTTGAAGATACCTTCACGCGCTTCATCGAACGGCAGAGCTCTGGATGGCTTGACTGCAACCAGCCTGATGATGTGATAACCAAAATCCGACTTGACCAGCCCGCTTATTTCACCAATCTTCAAAGCAAAAACAGCATCGTCGAACGGCTTGACCATCATGCCCCTGCCAAAAAACCCGAGATCGCCGCCATTTGCGGCAGAGCCCGGATCCTGGGAGTTTTTCCTGGCCAATTCGGCAAATTTGGCCGGATTTTGCCTGACTTCCTGCAGCAACTGCTCGGCCTTGGCTTCGGCCGCATCCTGTTCAGCTTGTGTTGCGGTTGCGCTCACAGAAATCAGGATGTGCGCTGCACGGCGTTGCTCCGGCGTGCCAAAATCATTCTGATGCTCTTCGTAATACTTGCGCACGTCTTCCTTGCTCACCTCGATTTTGGAAAGCAAATCATCCGCCGAGAATTTCGCGTATTCTACTTTGGCCTGTTCCTGAACTTGAAACTCGCTTTGGTTTTGTTCGTAATATTTTTTCAGCTCGGCATCTTCCACTTTTGCCTGCGACATAAACGGCTGAAATGATATGGTTGACACATGCACCGCCCGTTGCTGTTCATTCAAACGAATGACAGTGTCCGCAACACTGTTTGCAGCAAATCCATTCTGCGCATAAGCATCCTGCATTTGTTGCCCGATCAACTCGTCACGCACGCGCGCTTCAAACGTCAATGGCGTCATGCCCTGGTTCGCCAGCACGGCTTCGTAACGCTTCTTGTCAAACTTCCCGTCATCCTGAAAAGCCCCGATGCCGGCAACCACTTGCGCCACCTGTTCATCGGGAACAACCAATCTTGCCGCTCTGGCACGCTCAACCAGCAAGCGCTGGGAAATCAGATTGTCCAGCACCGCATGCTTCATCTCGGGAGTGTCGAACATCGCCGCATCATAATTAGAACCCAGCTGCTGACGCATCCTGTCTTGTTGCTGACGAAGTGAATTTTCAAGCTCCTGCTGGGTGATTTTTAAACCACTTACCGTAGCGACAACGTCTGCAGAATTTCCGGCCTTGTCATATGAGCTCACACCCCATAATGCAAATGGCAATATGATGAGCGCCAGAAATACCTGTAACAGCTTTTTGTGTTGGTGCACGAAATCAAACATAGCAATGCCATCCTGCTTCTGGTTTAATTGAAACGATGAAAAAAGGCGAACTTGCGTTCGCCTCAATTTGGCGGAGTGGACGGGACTCGAACCCGCGACCCCCGGCGTGACAGGCCGGTATTCTAACCAACTGAACTACCACTCCAAAAAACTCTGTGGTGGGTGCTGACGGGGTCGAACCGCCGACATTCGCCTTGTAAGGGCGACGCTCTACCAACTGAGCTAAGCACCCTAGAAAGTCGATTAGTTTACTGCATCCTTCAGCCCTTTGCCAGCGCTAAACTTAGGAACCTTTGCTGCCTTGATCTTGATTGTCGCACCGGTGCGAGGATTGCGGCCATTACGTGCAGCACGTTTGCCGACTTTGAAAGTGCCGAAACCAACCAGACTCACTGTATCGCCTTTCTTCAGTGCCTTCTTGATGGTGTCTACAGTCGAATCCAGCGCGCGAGCTGCTGCTGCCTTAGAGATTTCAGCGGATTTTGCAATTGCATCAACCAAATCAGATTTATTCACGTAAGTCCCCTTTGCGAGTGGTTAAGAAAACAGGAAAATCCCTGCAAAGCCTTTATATCAAGGCTACTCAGCTTTGGTCAAGCGATTACTAAAATATTTTTTATCTTGCATTGCCATAATCAAGCTGTTAGGAATTTAGCGCCTAATGCTTGGTCACTGCAGCTGAATCGGGCCGCCCCGCATCCCCCGCCAAGGCAACAACAGCAACCTTTTCAGTGACTTCAGCAAGCGGTTCCGGTTTGCGTTCGAGGGCCATTTCCAGAACTTGATCTATCCACTTGACCGGATGAATATCCAGTTTGTTTTTTATGTTGTCGGGAATTTCGGCAAGATCCTTGGTGTTTTCTTCGGGTATCAGCACCACTTTGATACCGCCTCGTTGCGCCGCCAGCAGCTTTTCCTTCAGGCCGCCAATCGGCAACACTTCACCACGCAGGGTGATCTCACCGGTCATCGCCACATCGGCACGCACTGGTATTCCCGTCAGCGCCGACACCATCGCCGTGCACATACCCACCCCGGCACTCGGCCCATCCTTTGGAATCGCACCTTCCGGCAAGTGGATATGCAGATCGGTCTTCTGATAGAACTCGTCATCGATTCCCAATCGCTTGGCGCGGCTGCGCACCACACTCAGCGCGGCCTGGATAGACTCTTGCATCACTTCGCCAAGCTTGCCGGTGGTTGTTATCTTGCCTTTGCCCGGCAACACAGCGGCTTCGATCGTGAGCAACTCGCCGCCAACTTCCGTCCACGCCAAACCTGTCACTTGCCCGACTTGATTATGTTTCTCGGCAACACCATACGAATAACGGCGCACACCAAGATACTTGTCGAGATTGCGCGAATTGATGGTCACCTTGGTATTGCGATCCTTCAGCAACAGTGCCTTGACCACCTTGCGGCAAATCTTCGAGATTTCACGCTCCAAACCGCGTACCCCGGCTTCGCGCACGTAATAGCGCACGATGTCGCGCAATGCACTCTCGGAAATGCTGATCTCTTCCGGTTTGAGGCCATTGTTCTTGACCACCTTCGGCACCAGATAGCGTGTGGCGATGTTGATCTTTTCGTCTTCCATATAGCTGGAAACATGAATGATCTCCATACGATCCATCAGCGCATCGGGGATATTCAGCGTGTTCGCCGTTGCCACGAACATCACTTCCGACAGGTCATATTCGACCTCGACATAATGGTCGACAAACGTGCTGTTCTGCTCGGGATCAAGCACTTCAAGCAACGCGGAAGACGGATCGCCGCGCATATCCATGCCCATCTTGTCCACTTCGTCCAGCAGGAACAGAGGGTTCTTCACCGCGACTTTGCTCATGTTCTGCAAAATCTTGCCCGGCATGGAACCGATATAGGTGCGGCGATGGCCTCGAATCTCGGATTCATCGCGCACGCCGCCCAGCGACATGCGCACGAATTTACGATTGGTGGCACGCGCTATCGACTGCCCCAGCGAGGTCTTGCCCACACCCGGCGGACCGACCAGACACAGGATGGGGGCCTTCATCTTGTCCATGCGTTGTTGCACTGCCAGGTACTCAAGAATGCGTTCCTTGACCTTGTCCAGTCCGTAGTGGTCTTCTTCCAGCACCACTTCGGCCTTTTTCAGGTCGGCACTGATCTTGGTCTTTTTCTTCCACGGCAACCCCATCAGCACATCGATGTAGTTGCGCACCACGGTGGCTTCGGCTGACATAGGCGACATCAAGCGCAACTTCTTCAGCTCAGCCTCGGCCTTGTTGCGTGCCTCTTTCGGCATGTGCGCGGCCTTGATCTTCTTCTCTATCTCGTCAAAGTCGGCGCCTTCCTCGCCGTCGCCCAGTTCTTTCTGGATCGCCTTGACCTGCTCGTTCAGGTAATACTCGCGCTGGCTCTTTTCCATCTGGCGCCTGACACGGCCACGGATGCGCTTCTCGACCTGGAGAATGTCGATCTCGCCTTCCAGCAGTCCCAGCAAATGCTCCAGACGTTTGCGCACGCCGAAGATTTCGAGCACTTCCTGTTTCTGTTCCAGCTTGAGCGGCAGATGGGCGGCAATGGTATCGGCCAGGCGGCCGGCATCATCGATGCCGGCCAGCGAGGTCAGTATTTCCGGCGGGATCTTTTTGTTAAGCTTCACGTACTGGTCGAACTGCGCGATCAGCACACGGCGCATCGCCTCGGATTCGCTGTCCGTGCCATCCTCGGCGGGGACAATTTGCACCTCGGCATCAAAATGCGACTTGGCGTCATACACGCGCAGCACATTGGCGCGCTGCGTGCCTTCGACCAGCACCTTCACGGTGCCGTCAGGCAATTTCAACATCTGCAGGATATTGGCCATGCTGCCGATGGCATAGAGATCATCCGTGCCCGGATCATCTTTGGTCGCAGACCTTTGCGCCACCAGCGCGATGCTCTTGCCGGCCTCCATCGCCGTCTCAAGTGCCTTGATGGACTTGGATCGGCCGACGAACAGCGGAATCACCATATGCGGGAAAACCACGACATCGCGCAAAGGCAGCAACGGGTACAAGTTGTTTGAAATAGTGCTCGGAATATCTTGTTCTAACATGGCGAACCTTTTAATTGAATTGAAGGTTAGATGGGGATGGCTCAATACAATTCAAGCCGCCCTCCATCGGGACAAGATAAAAGAACGGGCGGAAGGCCGGTTTACGCCGCCTTGTGGGCATCCGCATAAATGACGATGGGCTTGATTTCACCGGACGAACCCTCATCCAGCACCACCTTGCTGACATTATCCATCGAGGGAAGATCAAACATCACATCCAGCAACGCGTGTTCAAGTATCGAGCGCAATCCGCGCGCGCCTGCCTTGCGCACCAGAGCCTTGCGGGCAATTGCCAGCAATACGCCTTCGCGGAATTCCAGGTCGACATCCTCCATCGCGAACAGCTTCTGGTATTGCTTGGTCAGCGCGTTCTTTGGTTCAGTCAGGATTTGTACCAGTGCGGCTTCATCCAGTTCTTCCAGGGTGGCGATCACCGGCAAACGTCCGACAAACTCGGGGATCAGGCCAAATTTGATCAAGTCTTCCGGCTCCACCTCGCGCAGGGTTTCCCCGGTTTTGCGCTGATCCTTGCTGGCGATGGTCGCACCAAAACCGATGCCGGCTTTCGCGGAACGATTGCGAATGACTTTCTCCAGGCCGTCAAAGGCGCCGCCGCAAATGAACAGGATATTGGTGGTATCCACTTGCAGGAATTCCGTGTTCGGGTGCTTGCGCCCGCCTTGCGGCGGGATCGACGCCTTGGTGCCTTCGATCAGCTTGAGCAAAGCCTGTTGCACGCCTTCACCGGACACATCGCGGGTGATCGAAGGATTGTCCGATTTGCGCGAAATCTTGTCGATTTCATCAATATACACAATGCCGCGCTGCGCCTTTTCCACATCATAGTCGCAGGTCTGCAACAATTTCTGGATGATGTTCTCGACGTCCTCGCCGACATAACCCGCCTCGGTCAGCGTGGTCGCATCCGCCATCACGAATGGCACATTCAACAAGCGCGCCAGAGTTTGCGCCAGCAAAGTCTTGCCGGATCCGGTCGGCCCGATCAGCAGGATATTGCTCTTGGACAACTCCACGCCGTCCTTGTCGTTGCTGCGCAGACGCTTGTAGTGGTTGTACACCGCCACCGACAAAATCTTCTTGGCCTGTTCCTGCCCGATCACATACTCATCCAGTGTCGCGCAGATATTCTTGGGAACCGGCAAATCGGATGTGTCCGTCTTGGCCTGATCGTTCTGGATCTCCTCGCGCATGATGTCGTTGCACAGCGTGATGCACTCGTCGCACACAAACACCGACGGGCCCGCAATCAGCTTGCGTACCTCGTGCTGACTTTTGCCGCAGAACGAGCAGTAAAGCAATTTATCGCCTGATTTTTTATCGTCGGTCATCGCTATCCACCTTCCATCGAGTTATCAGCAAACCAAACAATTCTTAAACACGCTTTTCCAGCACCTTATCCACCAACCCGTATTTCACCGCATCGGCCGCACTCAGGAAGTTGTCGCGATCGGTATCGCGCTCGATCGTTTCGACCGTTTGCCCGGTGTGGTGAGCCAGCATCTGGTTGAGCCTCTGTTTCAGATACAGAATTTCGCGCGCATGGATTTCGACATCCGAAGCCTGGCCACGGAATCCGCCCATCGGCTGATGGATCATCACGCGCGAATTGGGCAGGCAGAAACGTTTGCCCTTCTCGCCCGCAGCCAGCAGGAAAGAACCCATACTGGCGGCTTGACCGATACACAGCGTGCTGATATTCGGCTTGATGAATTGCATGGTGTCGTAGATCGCCATTCCTGCGGTCACCGAACCACCCGGCGAATTGATGTAAAAGTGAATATCCTTGTCCGGATTTTCCGATTCCAGGAACAACATTTGCGCAACGATCAGATTCGCGCTGTGGTCATTGACTTCGCCGACCAGGAATACCACGCGCTCCTTGAGCAGGCGCGAATAAATGTCATAGGCCCTCTCACCACGCCCGCTGGTCTCCACGACCATGGGAATCAAACCGATGTTTTGCGGCTCTTCCCGGTGCCTGGACAAATGATTTTCGTCATAGCGCGCCACGCCGGCATTTTGCTGTTTTTGATAATGCATCATAATTAGGCACTTCCCATCAGTTCGTTGAATACGGCCTGCTTGTCAACAGTCTTGGCCTGGCCCAGCGCCCAGGTCACCACATTCTCTTCCAGCACGATATGCTCAACTTCCTGCATGCGATTTGGATCGGAGGCATACCAGCGTATCACTTCTTCAGGCTGATCGAAGCTTTGCGCATATTCCTGGATAAAACTCTTGATCTGCTCGGGTTGGGCCGTCAGATTGTGCTTCTGCACCAGATGCGCGAGAATCAGTCCAAGCTTGACGCGCTTCTCGCCACGCTCCATGAACAATTCAGGGGGCAAGGAAATCCCCTTCGTCTTCATGCCGCGCGCTTCCATATCTTGCATGGTTAGCTGCATCAGGGTTTGCACTTCTTCATCCACCAGCACCTTGGGCACATCAAACCTGGCGACTCTCAACAACGCATCCATCGCCGCATCCTTGTTGCGCGCCTTCAACCGGCGCGATAGTTCGCTGAGCAGGTTGCTGCGAATCTCATCTTGCAATTTGCCTGCATCGCCATCGGGAATGCCGACGGACCTGGCAAACTCAGCATCCATTTCGGGAAGCTTCGGGGCTTCGACTCGGTTCAAAGTGATCGTGAATTTCACCTTCTTGCCCGCCACGTCCTTGTTGCGATAATCATCCGGGAAAGTCAGATCAAAAGACTTGGTCTCGCCAGCCTTCATGCCAACGGCAGCCGCCTCGAATTCTGGCAGCATTCCCCCGGCGCCCAATACCAGCGGATAGTCCTTTGCCTCGCCGCCAGGGAATACTTCACCGTTCAGCGTACCCGTGAAATCGATGTGCACTCGATCTTCAGATTGTGCGGCACGATCGACTTTCTCGAATGTGGCGCGCTGCTTGCGCAGCGTCGCAATGGTGTTATCCACATCCGCCTGGGTCAACTCATAAACCTGGCGTTCTATCGCTTCGCCCGACAAGTCACCCACTACCACTTCCGGATAAACTTCGAATGTCGCACTGTATTCGATCTGATCGGCATTCAAGTCCTTGGTCTTGACTTCAAATTTCGGGAAGCCCGCCACCTTCAGATTATTGCTTTGCGCTGCCTCGGTGAACGAACGCTGCAAGGCGTCGCCCAGGATTTCTTGCCGGGCTTGCGCGCCGTAATATTGTTCGACGATCTTCGCCGGAACTTTTCCGGGACGGAAACCGGCGATCTTCACATTGCGCCCGATGTTTTTCAGACGATCAGAAACCTGGCTATTGATAACCTGCTGGGGAATGGATGCGTTTAGACGTCGTTCTAACGCGCTTACAGTTTCTACGCTGGACATACTGTATTTCCTTGAAATTAAGTTGATTGGTGGCTGGTGCGAAAGGAGAGACTCGAACTCTCACGCCTTGCGGCGCTGGAACCTAAATCCAGTGCGTCTACCAATTCCGCCACTTTCGCGCTGTTCGCTTCCAGCTTTGGGGCGGATTATATCACTAACCCGCCGCTTTTATTTCGACCACCGAACGCCCGCGCAGCTTGCCTTGCAGCAGTTGCGGGAATATTTCCGGCAAGCCTTCAAACGGGATGGAGTGCACCACTTTCGCCAACAGCCTGGGATGTAAGTCAGTTGCCAAGCGTTGCCAGATCTGTTTGCGCAGCGGCATCGCCGTAGCTGCGGAGTCGATACCGATCAGGCGCACACCGCGCAGGATGAACGGCAGCACGGTGGTATGCAATTCGATCCCGCCCGCATTGCCGAAGCTGGCGATCACGCCATTCTGCTGCATGGTGCGTGTCAACCATGCCAGCGTCTCGCCGCCCACCGAATCCAGCGCACCGGCCCACTGCGCTTTCTCCATCGGGCGGGTACCCATCGCCAGATCTTTCCGCGATAAAATTTCAGCCACACCCAGCGATTTCAGATACTCGTGCTCGGTATCTTTTCCGGTCAGCGCGACCACGCGGTAACCCAGTTGTGACAACATCTGGATGGCAAGGCTGGACACACCGCCAGTCGCGCCGGTCACGATCACTTTGCCATTTTCGGGACGCAATTCGTTTTGTTCCAGCCGATGTATGGACAGCGCTGCGGTGAATCCCGCCGTACCCAATACCATCGCATCGAACAGCGTCAATCCCTGCGGCAACGGCACTACCCAATCGGCCGGCACGCGCACATATTCGGCATAACCGCCGTCATGCGCCACACCCATGTCATAGCCGGTCACCAGCACTTCATCGCCAGCCCTGAAGCGCGCATCGGAAGAACTCGCCACCATCCCCGAGACATCGATGCCGCCCACACAGGGGAAGCGGCGTATCACCTTGCCCGTACCGGTAGCGGCGAGCGCGTCCTTGTAATTCACGCTGGAGTAATGCGCCTGGATGACGACCTCGCCCGGATCGAGATCATCCAGCGTCAGTTCGACGAAACGGGCTGTGGATTTGCCGTTTTGCTCGGCTATTTGATAAGCAGAAAATTTTTGTGCGGATGAAATGATGGGCTCCAATTTATAATGGTTTTTGTGCGCATGCCATACACCCAAATCATGCCGTCTGAGCTTTCGCGGCGTGCAATTTAATACCCAGCGCGGACATCACCTTGAGTATAGTCGCAAAACTTGGATTGCCTTCACCAGATAACGCCTTATAAAGGCTCTCGCGTCCCAAGCCGGTTTCATTGGCGAGTTGCGTCATGCCCTTGGCGCGAGCAATTGTGCCAAGAGCCTTGGCAATAAAGGCCGCATCATCCCCGGCCTCATCCAAACAAGCTTCCAGGTAGAGCACCATATCTTCATCGGTTTTGAGATGTTCAGCACTATCCCATTTGCTCAATTTAATTTTTTTCATGTCGCTCTCCTAGAGTTGCCGTGCGATTTTCAGAGCAGCTTTGATGTCCTTCGATTGGGTGGACTTATCACCACCCGCCAGCAGGATGACAATCTCCATTCCACGCTGCACGAAATACACGCGATAGCCTGGCCCATAATGAATCCGCATCTCCGAAACACCTTCACCAACAGGTTCGCAATCGCCAAAGTTACCGTCCTCCGCGCGATCAATACGCACCTGTACGCGTCGCACGGCCTGCCTATCCTTCAACCCGGCAAACCAGGCATCAAACGCTTCCGTTGTTTGAATTGAATTCACGGTTCACAGTGTAAACTTTGGGATACGCTGTGTCAATTGATTGATGGTAAGTAGTTGTGGTGATGTAATCGCGCAAAACATTTAGTGGTCTGTCCCTGATTGTTTTAACCCAACATCAATTCAAAACCGTCGGGGGTAGCCCGACAGCTAGTCACTTTTTCTTGCTTCGCCAAAATAAAGTAACCAAAGAAAAGGCGACCCCGGTTTGCCGCCCACTTCGTGGGTTCCCTGCGTTGCTCGGCAGGTCAGGCTTCCTCATAAACTCGCACGATCCGCTACGCGTCCACGTGCTCAAACATATTCGTCAGAATTCCCTGACCCGCCTCTGCTACTCGGCGGCGCACAGGGGAAAGAAAATCGAAAACCTAAAATCGTAGGGTGGGCAAATTGCCCACCATTATTTTATTGTCCGCGTGGGCAGGTAAGACTTGCCCACCCTAACGCTCGCTGAACTTGGGGAGTCCCCTGTACCTTGAAATAGTATTTCTCGCATTGTCATCCAACCATCGAGCAATGCGACGTGGGTCTTTCACTCGGCTTGAAATATCATAATGAAGCATTTCACGCACTGCTCGTTTCTGCACATCTGTTAGCCGAAAACCTGACGAGGCGATAAACTCAAAAGTATGGAAAATGCGTTCTTCGTTAAAACTATTATCGATTAAATTATCTGGTGAATCTGTAAACATTTCATACTCCAGTTGTGGTTAAAGAGTCATTGTCCTACACAATCGTAGACGGTTTCCCGACTTTATGCATTTTACTTTCGTTCACAAATTTCATCGGCTAACTATAAATCTGGTCAGGCTTATACTGGGTCTGGTGTAAAACCAGCCGGAAATTGTGTGGCTCCTTGCGTATTCAGTATCGACCCGCTTAAACGCTCGAATGCCCGGGCTGATTCTGACATGTGAGGAAAACCGTGCTCAAGTTGACGCCACATTTCGCGCGCAAGGCCGCGAAGTTCTATGCGAACACCAGCCCTGGCTGTGTGAACCCATACCATAAGCGCTGCCGCGTCCTGCATTCGACTTTGTTTTTGAGCTTCGTTGATAGATTTAGACAGGTACAGCGGAAAACCAATGTTTTGTCCGGCATAGACAATCGGATCCATTACGTTGTGACCCTCGGACTCTAATGTGTGACGCATGTGAGTCGCGATGGCAACAACATGACCAAGTTCTGCACTATCCATCGCGCGAAGCATATCAACAAAGTGCGTCATTTCATCGCGCTGCTTATCAGACGACAAACGATTAATCTTGTTCATTAGCCAACCCATTACGCCTCCTCTGGCTCCAATGTTCTGGAATCGAATTGATTTGTCTATCTGCCGCTGCAAGGTGGGCAACTTGTTGCCCACCAGATTTTCGGTTTTGACTTTCGCATTTCATCCCCTGAGCGCCGCCTCGATCAGACGCAA
>DHIV01000098.1 GCA_002403995.1 Gallionella sp. UBA4737
CGACTCCGTGCAAAAGAAACTTGGACGCAAACTTTCGACCTGAACAGATGCGGACTTTACGTTGAATGCTATTGGGGGTGAAGCAGAAATTCGCAAGCTTCTCTTGCTAGAACCGGAATGTGTCGCGTGTTGAACGTTACGAATAGCCGCTTTTCGGCACCCAGTTAGGATGTTCGTATAGGCGCTGTGTGCCAAGAGCTGCTATTCAAGGCTTGACCAACTGGCTCCTGCGTCTGGATTCAAACCAATCACCGCCACTGGCAGAATATGTATTTTGCTGATTGATTGTTATCAAAAGCTTCCGTATACGTTGAATAACTATTAGGGTGCCAAAGATTTCCCCTCCAACCCCTAATCTATAGGCTCCTTAAAATGTTTGATCACATCGTTCTACGGCAAGCCGAAAATGGGCAGCCAATTTCAGCAGGTCAAATCGCTGAAGCATTACTTTACTACCAAAAAGTGCACATTTTTTTTGACCAAGGCACATTATTAAAACTTATTCAGCAGATTGGAATTGATTCCATTTTAACGTTGTTACGTCGCGCCGAAGTAACTGCCGTTTATTGCGAGGAGATTCTCGGCACAAAAACAGATTCGTTCGGGGTGTCTCAGTACCACAATTTCGCCGAAATAATGGTGACAGGTCATGTGGACGTGGGTGAGTTGAAAACCCCGGAAGAGCGCCTGCAATATTTTCTCGCACGAAACAGCATCCCAAAAACTGAAGCAAAGCGCTTCTCTAAGGTCTTTCTAGCTAACGTACCTATACGCAAATTCTCCGGCAACCATTTTCTCAAAGACGGCATTGCTAATGCAGCGAAACGAGATGCGTTGGATATTGAGTACGCGGGGCAAGTAATTCGAAAAGTTATTGCCGACTCACCGGGAGGCTATATAGTCGGCGATGAATTAAAATTTGAAATAATCAACACAAACGCTGGTCTATATGTCCTTACAGATATCGATTTGGAATCAATCAATCGAAGGCGAGCCCAAGCTGTACCATCTGCTGAACCTCTGACGTTTGCTTTCCTGTTGGGTAACATATTAACTGCGCGTGCTGATCTAGCCTTGGCATCTTTCTATGGAGGTGACTTTGTAACTTCCTCTGTGACATCCTCAATCATTCAGGTTCGGCACGCCGAACTTCTTAGAAGATCAAACCTCAATGTGGATTCGCGCCAGCAATTTACAAAGGTTGTACTGCCAGACTCTCCAAGTCTGGCAGAGGTAATTGACTCAGGGGAACGTTCTTTCGACGACTTTCTTAAATTATTGGATCGTGCAGCAAGATTCAAAGATTGGCTTAAAACGGTCAATCCAGATGAGGATTTGATACGAACTTACATGCGTGACATTTCATCAGAGGGCTGGATCCAGCAACTTCCTGCAAAGAGTCTTCGTTATGTATTTACGCTCGCAGTAGAAGCCACAAACCCAGTAGCTGGGATGGTCGCAGGGATCGTCGATAACTTTGTAGTAGAAAAACTGCTCTCTGGATGGCGTCCAAACCATTTTGTCTCTGGAAAGCTCTCTCCGTTCGTTAAGAAGCAATGATTTAAGAATGCGTTATGTTGACTCTTAACTCAAACGTTGATAATCGGCTTTGTGTCGTTAGCAGAAGGTGGCAGGTATTGCGTCCAACCCTCACACCAGGTGCGCATCGAGCATCTTCCATGCTTCATCCGCAGACCGCAGCGCTTCGACATCGCCGTTGTTTATGAAAGTTACGGCGGTAGCCCGCTCATGATCCCGTAGCGGCTCCTGAACAACCTGCAGTTTCTGCAATACGGAAACGTCGGCTTCTGAGGCATCGCTGCCTTGTCTACTTCTTAGTGCCACCCGCTCCGTCAGCAAAGCCGCGTCAGTCTGCAAACTGGCAATGACGAAGGGCACGGCCAGTTCCTTTGCAAGCGTGTGAAAACTTTCACGTTCGGCATGGCGCAGGAAAGCGGCGTCGACGATGACCGGAAATCCTGCGGCGATCACGCCACGCGCCAGCTCATGCAGGCGGGCATAGGTGCGGCGTGTCGCATCCTCGCTGTAGATGTCCGCATCGGTCTGCGCCTTGCTGTCAGCCAGCGCCGCCAAGCCGAACAGGCGCTTGCGCTCGACATCAGAGCGGATGCGTATTGCACCCAGTCGCTCCAGCGCAATCTGCGCGAAGGTGCTCTTGCCGCAACCGGGCAGCCCGTGAGTGATGATCAGCGCGGGACGGCGGCGTGTCAGGCAGTCATGGGCCAGGCGCAGATAACTGCGGCAGTTCTTCAACTCCAGTCTCGCCTTGGCAACGCCGCGCTGGCCGGCACGTATCGCGGCGATCTTGGCGCGCACCATCGCACGGTAGGCGAGATAGAAACGCAACACGCCGCACCCCTGGTAATCGCCGGTGATTTCCAGATACTTGTCGAGCAAACGCCAGGCCAGTTGCGGCCGGCCGCGCTGCAGCAGGTCCATGACCGTGAAACTGATCTCGCTGATCACGTCGATCCAGCGCAGTGAGATGCTGAATTCGATGCCATCGAAAGGTGTGGGCATGTCATTCAGCACTACGATGTTACCGAGATGCAGGTCGCCATGGCACTCGCGCACATAGCCTTTATCTGCGCGCTGCCGGAACAATGGCTCGCAGGCGGTGTACTCCAACTCACTGGCTACACGCACTGCTCCCAGCGCGGCCAGATCGTGCAGTTCATTGAGCAGTTGCGGCAACTGCGCGAAGTTTTGCAACGCTGCGGTTTGAATTGCAGCTATGACGCAAAACGGTGAACTTGCTGCGGCAGGCGGTAGTGCGGTGTGGAAGTTGGCGATGACAGCGGCCAGTTTATCGATATGCGCGGAGGTGATGAGTCCGCGTGCCAGCAAGCGATCCATCTTGTTGGACTGGGCGAAGCGCCGCATGTGCACCGCATACTCGATGGCGGGCTTTTTACCCAGCACTGGTTGCTCAGGGCTGCCGCCAATTGCGACGACATCCAGGTAGAGATCAGGGGCGAGACGGCGATTGAGGCGCAGCTCCTCGCTGCAATAAAAGTGGCGTGCTTCTATCGTGGAAAAATCGAGGAACTCGAGATCGACCGCTTTCTTGATCTTGTAAGCATCGCGTCCGGTCAACAGCACCCAGGAGATGTGTGTTTCTTCAATTTTTGGTGGGTGGGAAAAATATCCCGATGCGCACAAGGCCTCCACCAGTTGTTGCTGGCGCAGTAAATCCGGTGAGATGTTTGCCGATAAGGGTGGTGCGGATGTCATGCGTAGTATCCCCTTTATGCATTGCACTTTAGCATGACCGGAGAGCGTTTGCCGGGCGGGAAGAATCGGCGCACAATCAAACCGGTTTTTACGAAAAAATAAAAAAGAAAGTGACGCATGGCCTCCATTGCACACTGGGAACACTTCCCCCATCAAGCCGACATCGGCGTGCGCGGGCTGGGCGCGACGCTGGAACAGGCTTTCGAGCAGGCCGCGCTGGCGCTGACGGCGGTGATCACCGACCCGGCTGATGTGGCAGCGAAGGAAATGTTGCAGCTTTCCTGCATGGCGCCCGATGCCGAATTGCTGCTGGTCGATTGGCTCAACAGTCTGATCTTCGAGATGGCCACGCGCAACATGCTGTTCAGCCGCTTTGAAGTGCATGTGGAAGGAAATCATCTCACCGGTCAGGCGTGGGGAGAAGCGCTGGAGGTGACACGCCACCATCCTGCGGTAGAAATAAAAGGCGCGACCTATACCGAACTCAAGGTGGCGCAACAACCAAGCGGCGGCTGGCTCGCGCAATGTGTGGTGGACGTGTAGCAGAAATTTGAAGCGGGGGTAGGCCATGGATATCGCACTGTTCGAACGCAGATCGGAATACGAATGGCATATCAAGCCATTCGGCAAGATGCATGTGCCAGGTGTGATCTTTGCCAGCGAGACTTTGCTGCGCGAGATGGACGCCAAGGTCTATGAGCAGGTCACCAATGTCGCGATGCTGCCGGGCATCGTCGAGGCATCCTGGGCGATGCCCGATGCGCACTGGGGCTACGGCTTTCCGATCGGCGGCGTGGCGGCGTTCGATGCCGACGCGGGCGGCGTGGTGTCGGCGGGCGGCGTGGGTTTCGACATTTCCTGCGGGGTGCGCACGCTGCACACCGGCCTGCGCATCGGGGACATAGCCGCGGTGAAGGCGCGGCTCGCGGATGCGCTGTATCACACGATACCGGCGGGCATGGGCAGCACCGGCACGATAAGGCTGGATGCCCCAGAGATGGATGCGATGCTGCGCGGCGGAGCGCGCTGGGCGGTGGAGCGCGGCTTCGGCACCGCGACCGACCTGGAGCGCATCGAAGAGGGTGGCTGCATGCGCGGCGCCGACCCGTCGCAGGTTTCCGAGCAGGCCAAGAAACGCCAGCGCGACGAGATGGGCACGCTCGGTTCCGGCAACCATTATCTTGAGATCCAGCAGGTGACCGACGTGTATGCGCCGGAGATCGCCGCAACGTTCGGCGTGAAAACGGGAGACATCGTGGTCAGCATCCACTGCGGTTCGCGCGGGCTCGGCCACCAGATCGGCACCGAATTCCTGAAGCGCATGGTGATCGCCGCACCCGGCTATGGCATCGAGCTGCCCGACCGAGAGCTGGCCTGCGCGCCGATAGCTTCGCCGCTCGGGAAAGATTATCTCGGCGCGATGCGCGCGGCGATCAATTGCGCGCTGGCCAACCGCCAGATACTCACCCACCTGACGCGATCGATATTCTCGCAGGTGCTGCCGCAGGCGCGGCTGCCGCTGCTGTATGACGTGTCGCACAACACCTGCAAGGTGGAGGAATACCAGGTCGGCGGGCGGACGAAAAAACTCTATGTGCACCGCAAGGGTGCCACGCGCGCGTTCGGCCCTGGGCATCCCGACCTCCCCGCCGCATTTCGAGATGCCGGCCAGCCGGTGCTGATCGGCGGCAGCATGGGTACGGCTTCCTACATCCTGGCCGGGACGGAGCAGGGCATGCAGCTCGCGTTCGGTTCCGCATGCCACGGCGCGGGAAGAGCGATGAGCCGCCATCAGGCGCTGCGCAACTGGAACGGCCGGCACGTGGTCGACGATCTGGAAGGACACGGTATCCTGATACGCAGCCCCTCGATGCGCGGCGTTGCCGAAGAGGCGCCGGGCGCTTACAAGGATGTCAGCGCGGTCGTGGATGCGGCAGATCATGCCGGTCTGGCGCGCAAGGTGGCGCGGGTAAAACCGCTGATCTGCATCAAGGGCTAAGACATGTAGGTTGGGTTAGGTGCGGTTTCTTGCACCGTAACTCAACATAAATCCGGTATTGATGCGCTGAAAATCTGGCGGTATTGAAAATGGGGTTTGTTGGGTTACGCGATAAAGCCGCTAACCCAACCTACATGTCTTCACATGCTCTGAAAGTATTTTGGTAATGAGGTGCACATGGACACACTGAATCGGAATGAATATCAGCCTCGCACTGGCGACGCGCTGCTGATTGTCGACGTGCAGAACGATTTCCTGCCCGGCGGCAGTCTGGCGGTGCCGCATGGCGACGAGGTGGTGACGGTACTCAACCATTACCTGGATATCTTCGCCATGCAAAACCTGCCGGTGTATGCGACGCGCGACTGGCATCCGGAACAGCATTGTTCGTTCCGCGCGCAGGGCGGGCCATGGCCGCCGCACTGCGTCGCAGACACACAAAGCGCGCAGTTCGCTGCGGCGCTGCAGCTGCCGCCTGCCGCCGTGATCATCTCCAAGGCGACCAAGCCGGAACAGGATGCCTATTCCGGATTTCAGGGCACCGACCTGCATCGCAGGTTGCACGCTGCCGGAATCCGCCGCCTGTTCATCGGCGGACTCGCCACCGACTACTGCGTGCTCAACACCGTGCGCGATGCGCTGCAACTCGGCTATGAAGTATTGCTGCTGGGCGACGCGATCCGCGCGGCGGATGTGCAGCCCGGCGACGGACTGCGCGCCGAGCAAGAAATGATCAAGCTGGGCGCGCAACGCATCACGGTGGAAGGAGTGACAGCATGAATTCCTCGATGAATTTTACGGGGAACCTTGCGGGCAGCGCGCTGCTCACCGATCTCTACCAGCTCACGATGCTGGAGGGTTATCACAACTACGGCATGGAAGATATTGCGGTGTTCGAATTCTTCGTGCGCAAGCTGCGCCCCGGTCGCGGTTTCTTAATGGCCGCAGGTCTCGAGCAGGCGCTGCAATTTCTCGAAAGCCTGCACTTCTCGCCGGAAGAACTGGCATGGCTGGCGACCACCGGCCATTTCAGCAAGGATTTTCTCGCCAGTTTGGAAAAACTGCGTTTTACCGGCGATGTGCACGCGATGCCGGAAGGCACGATATTTTTTCCGGACGAACCTATCCTGCGCGTGACCGCGGCTATCGCGCAGGCGCAACTGGTCGAGACGCGGCTGATCAACCTGCTGCATTTCCAGTCGCTGATCGCCTCCAAGGCGGCGCGCATGGTATTGATGGCGCCGGACAAGCTGCTGGTGGATTTCGGGTTGCGCCGCTCACATGGCGCGGAAGCCGGGCTGCTGGCGGCGCGCGCCAGCTACATCGCCGGTTTTACCGGCACCGCGACGGTACAGGCGGGCATGGAGTTCGGCATACCGCTGTTCGGCACGATGGCGCATTCCTTCGTGCAGGCCCATGATAACGAGTCGCTGGCCTTCGAGAATTTCGCCCATGCCCAGCCGGACAACGTTGTGCTGTTGATCGACACCTACGACACCGAAGCCGCGGCGCGCAAGGTGGTGGCGCTCGCACCCAGGCTGGAACGCGAAGGCATCCGCATCAAGGGCGTGCGCATCGATTCCGGCAACCTCGCCGATCACGCGCGCCAGGTGCGGCAGATCCTAGATGCGGGCGGACTCCGGCATGTCACCATCTTCGCCAGCGGCGATCTGGACGAGCACGTGCTGCGCGACATGCTGGGCTCGGGCGCGCCGGTGGACGGTTTCGGCATCGGCACGCGGTTGGACACGTCGAGCGACATGCCCTATCTCGACTGCGCCTACAAGCTTGAGGAATATGCCGGCAAGGCGCGGCGCAAGCGTTCCGAAGGCAAGCAGACCTGGCCCGGGCGCAAGCAGGTGTACCGCAGTTACGATGCAGATGGCCGCATCGCAGCGGATGTCGTGACGGTGGAAGGTGATGTGCAGTCGGGCGAGCCTCTTATCATGCCGGTGATGCGCGCAGGAAAGCGCTTGGCCGCAGCAGCGACGCTTGCGGATATCCGCAGCCATGCGGCAACGAATCTGGCGCGGCTGCCCGAGCCGCTGCGCCAGCTTCAAGAGCCTTATATATACCGTGTGGAAATATCAAGCGCGCTACGTGCGCTTGCGGAGCAGGTCGACCGGGAATTATCTGACAGACAACAGGAGCACTACCATGAACGATACCCCTGATATACCAACGATCAATCGCAATATATGGATACGCGGATTGTTCATGCTGTTGTTGGTTCTGGCGTACCACGTGTCCGGAACAGTGATATTTTTCGTTACAGTCATTCAATTCTTGATCATGTTGCTGAACAACAAACCCAATGCCCGCCTGGTTTCATTTGGCCGCAGCATGGGGCGCTACTTGCAGCAGATCGTCAATTTCCTGACTTTTGTGACTGAAGAGTTACCATTCCCTTTCAACGATTGGCCGGCTGGTGGCTGAATATTTTTGCTTTAGCAGAAGCGCAAGCTCCTAACTTAAGGAAGAAATCAGGCGTTTCAGGATGAACGGCACTACAAGAAAGACGAACGGTATTTCAGAAGAAATGAACGGCACAACAGGAGGAACGGACGGTATTGCGGCAGGTTGATAATGCAGGCAGAGTACGTGTCGTCGGGAAGCTGCTTCCTGATCGACCCACAAGCGAGGTGCCTTGATTTCGGCACTGAGTTAGCAGACATCAACGATGGGAGGTATTAGCAATGATCGACCGGCATTCGTGGTTGTTTTGGCCTGACAACGTGGCGCTGTCCATCTTAGCCTTGGGCATACTGGCGATGTTGTTCCTGTATGCGGCACGCAAGCCTATGCACGGCGTGATCCACTCGGTATGCAATCTGGTCACCCAATCCACCCGTTTCATTTCCCGCTGGTTGTTCCTGAGTGCGGATAACCTGCGTTTGCGCAATCAGGCAGTATTGCTGGCGCATAGTCAGGAGAGCGCGGCTTCGATGATCGATCGGGAATTCGAGCGCGTGGGCAACATCATCCGCAAAGACATGCAGGAATTCCCCGCCTTGCAGCGCAAGCTGCTGGAAGAAGCAACCCGCATCGAGGAGGACTACCGCAGATGCGGAGAGGTCCCGCCGCCGCCGCCGGAATGGGTGGACGCACTCGAATCGGTCTCGCAACTCAAATCGGGCGGCGATATTCCGCGCAAACTGCTGGAGGACATCAACAAGTCGATCCAGAAGATCCATGACAAGACCGTGGCGGAGTATCGCCGTTCCTATGAAGAACGCCACAAGATCCTGAAGGGGATGCAACCAACGTGGCGATCGGTGGACAAGCTGATGGTGGAGATGGACAAGAAGATGCTGACCCTCCACAGCAACGCCAAACAGATCGATGACGATATGACCAAGTTCGCGGGCATGCGCGCCAAGGACAGCAAGACCGAACATGCGCTGACAGTGTCCGCATTCGTTCAACTGGCGATCTCCTCGCTGGTCATGGTCATCGCGATGGGCGGCGCATTCATCAACTACAAGCTGATTGCGCTGCCGATGTCTGAGATGGTGGGCGCCAGCGATTACATCACCAACAACCTGAGGACATCGGATGTGGCTGCATTGGTGATCATCCTGATGGAA
>DHIV01000018.1 GCA_002403995.1 Gallionella sp. UBA4737
CAAAAATCGAGGAGTTTTCCAAGGACATCCACGGTAGCGCATATACCGATATCACCGGGGGTCTGATCCAGGGAGAGGAATACCTCAACGAAACCAAGGCCGGGATCAAGACCATTGTTATCTTCTCCGACATGCAAGAAGAATTGGGCAAGGGAACGGTGCGTGATTTCCCGATCAAGCTCGATGGCATTCGCATCGTGGCGCTGAATGTGAGCAAGCTGGGTACCGACAACGCCGATCCCCGGTTATACCTCGATAGGCTGTCACGCTGGAAGGCGAAGGTTCTTAAGGCCGGCGCTACCGAATGGGTAGTGGTGAACGACCTGGATAACAACATGGAATCCATCTTGAACGCACGCTGACAAGACTGGTTCTTCTGTTCAAATATCAAAGGGGTCGGCTCGTGCCGACCCCTTTGGCCATGGAAGGTGATCGCCGGCGCTTTGCATGAACTTGCCGCGCTGGCCGATCGGGCATCATCTAACCGGCAATCGGAGAGCCCGCCATGAACGGTACCCCCGATACACCGTCAAACCAGCGTATCATATGAATATGCGGGTTGTTCATGCTGCTGAGACCTTGGCGTACCATGTACCGGGAAAAGTGATGTCGCAGTCATTCAATTCATGATCATGTTGCTAAACGACACACCCATTCAGCGACTGGCCGTCGAGCGGCTGACAACAAACTGATACTGACTCCTTCATCCATGAAGAAAGGTTGACGATGCGTCCCATGCCGTCAGGTGTCCGAACTATCCTCATCGCCACGATAGCCTGCTTCATGCTTCAAATCGGCGCCGGTGATGGAATGATAGCCAGTCTCGCGCTGTGGCCGCTGCAAAGCAACTTCATGCCATGGCAGCTGGTGACCTACGCGTTCCTGCACGGCAGCATCACCCACATTGCCTTCAACATGTACGGCCTGTGGATGTTCGGCAGCGAGCTTGAATACTTGCTGGGGCGGCGAGCGTTCCTTCAACTCTATTTTGCCAGCATTCTGTCGGCCGGGCTGATGCAATTGCTGGTCACGAGTTTGACCGGTGGTGTCTATCCCACGCTGGGCGCGTCCGGCGGCGTGTTCGGGATATTGCTCGCTTACGGGATGTTCTTCCCGAACCGGATCATCTTGCTGTTGATCCCTCCGATACCGTTGCCCGCACGGCTGTTTGTGATCCTGTACGCAGGCATAGAACTGACGCTGGGCGTGACAGGGACGCAGGCGGGGGTGGCGCATTTTGCGCATCTCGGCGGCATGATAGGCGGCTATATGGTCATCCGCCGCTGGCGCCGCCGTGATCGCTGATATTAACCGGATCAAAAGCTCGATAACTTTTCCAGAATCATCTTGCGCTGAAACGCCAAATCCACCAGAATCCTGACGTAAAAGCTGACTCCAGTTTTTTGCAGGAAGCACACCCCAACAGCTTTGACAAAGCGCAGCTGCACCATGTCATTCTGATCCAGGGCACGCTGATCCGGTTCGTTTGAGCAGCACCATGCTTGGTAACATCAAACAGGAGGGTAAATCATGATACGCAACCCGATCGACATCGCCAGCCGCGTCAGCCCCGAACTGTCCGGCCTCATCGAAACCCTGACCGACCAATTGGAAACCGACGAGCCGGTAACGCTTGCCTCGGTTCGCTCATTCCTCAAGCATGGAATGCCAGTCGAAATCGACGAGGACGAACACATGCATCACTTCGATGTCGACGAATCGGTTATCGACGAACTGGATGAACTGATCGAACAGTTCGGGGAATCGGCAGTGGCTGAGGACTTTATCTACGCTTTCGCCAGCGAACCGCTCTCACGAGTGATAGAAGAAGTCGTGAGCGACGAGAATCGCGAATTTCCACCAACGCTTGCAGATGTCCAGGAGGCGATAGTCGACGGACTGGCTGGCCGCCTGGTTGGCGAGGGTGTTCTGGAAGAGGATGAGGATGACGTGCTGATGCCCGAGATCGAAAGCCTGATCGACCGTTTCGGCATCGATGCGCTGGCGGAGGATTTCTTGCGGTACGAGTAGCGAAGCTGCCAATATCTCCGGCGCGCTTTGGCATATCTGCTGCGGCGTTTATTTACACAGGTGTTAGATCGTTAATTGCTGATCCGGTTAAATCAAAGAGTCGGTTTTGTAGGAGCGGTTTTCCTTTGGAATTGGCTGATCATGTAATTCTGGAGAGAACTCCGCATGAAAATCGGCATACCGAAAGAAATCAAGACCAACGAAAACCGTGTCACGCTGGTGCCGGCAGGGGCGGGGGCTTTGGTATCGGCTGGGCACACGGTCATCGTCGAAGCGGGAGCGGGGCTGGGCAGCGGATTCAGCGATGCGCTGTACCAGGCGGCGGGCGCGCAGATCGCGCAGGATGCCGATGCGGTCTGGGCGGCAGCCGACCTGATCGTCAAAGTGAAAGAGCCGATAGCACCGGAATGTAAACGCATCAGGCCTGGCCAGGCCATCTTCACCTACTTCCATTTCGCCGCGAGCGAGCAGTTGACCCGCGCGCTTATCGCTTCCGGCGCGGTGTGCATCGCGTATGAAACCGTCGAGTTGCCCTCGCGCGAACTGCCGCTGCTGACACCGATGCCCGAAGTGGCCGGGCGCATGGCCGTGCAGGAAGGCGCCAAGTAGCTGGAGAAGCTCTATGGCGGGCGCGGTGTTCTGCTCGGCGGAGTGCCGGGCGTGCCGCCCGCCAAGGTGGTGATACTCGGCGGCGGTGCGGTAGGCGTCAATGCGGCAAAGATGGCAGCCGGGCTGGGCGCCACGGTCGTCATCCTCGATGTTTCACTGGAAAAGCTGCGCTATCTGAGCGATGTGATGCCCGCCAACGTGCAACTGATATTTTCAGACCGGCACACGCTGCTCAAGCAGATCACCAATGCCGACCTGGTCATCGGCGCGGTGCTGGTGCACGGCGCCGTCGCGCCCCACCTGATCCGCCGCGAAGACCTCAAGATCATGCACAAGGGCGCGGTGATCGTCGATGTCTCCATCGACCAGGGCGGCTGCGTCGAGACCATGCATTCCACCACACACGAAGATCCTACCTTCATCATCGATGGCATCATCCACTACGGCGTGGCCAACATGCCCGACGGCTTGCCGCTTACCGCCACGCTGGCGCTGACCAACGCCACCCTGCCCTACGTGCTGCAACTGGCGAACAAGGGATACCGGCAGGCGCTCAAGGACTCTCCGGCACTGCTCAAGGGGCTCAACATCATCAGCGGAAAAGTGACGCACAAGAAAGTCGCCGAGGCGTTCGGGTTGGAATATCACGCGGCGGAATCTGTTGTCGATTGAAGCGATTTGACTGCGGTATTTTTGGCTTTGGTCGGCTACCAACATTGCACGCGCATCAGTTGCCAAAAGTAACCGGTTCGTTGCCCGGTTGCCACACCGGGAATTTTTGCATCACCAGGGAAAATAGCTCAGACGATGTGAATTGCTCCAGCCACGCGCGCAGGGCGGGGTAGGGCGCAGTGGCGAACCAATCACTGTCTATTGCAGAAAATTGGCGGACAAAGGGAAGCAGGGCGGCATCGGCCAGCGTGAATGTTTCGCCCAGCAAGCAGGGTGTGGTGCTGAGGCGCTGTTCGAGCTGTTGCAAGAATTGTTCACCCGCGATGCGGTACGCGCTTTGTGGCTGCTCGGGAAATCGCTCGGGATATTTGTAGCGGTCCAGGTTGTGTTTGAATGTCGTATCGTTCTCGATCACCAGCGTCAATGTGGCCTGTGCATGGCAGTCATCTTTCCCCAACCATGCTTGTGGATCGTGCTGGCGCAAGGCCCACAGCATGATGTCCCAGCTTTCGTCTATCACTTTTTCATCAGGCAGCACCCGCAAGGGGTACGCCGGTGGGTGCCCGACGGCTTCGCCGTCACCCTCTCGCAGCACCAGTACCGGCACACTGCCTTTGGGTGACGCTGCCAGCATGGCTGCGGGTTTGTCGCGCAACACCACCTCGCGCAATTCAACGGTTATGCCGCTGGCGATCAGTGCGGCGCGCGCCCGCATGGCGTAGGGACAGCGGCGGAAGGAGTAGAGGATGGGGAAGGGCATGGCGGAGATTTTAGCGGGTAAGTGATTGGGGGATGGCGCATAATATGATTACCTTTTGATGATCAATGTGCGGCATCGCACATCTGCAGCACACACGCTGCGATAGAATCATCCTGCTAACCCAAGGTTGACCCATGAAGCTCATCGACTCCAGAACAACTTACGTCCTGAAAAACCCCGTCGCCTTCGCGCTCCGGGTGCTGAAAGCATTTCAGGCCAACCAGGGCCTGCTGCTCGCCGGCGCGGTGGCCTACTACGCGTTGCTCTCCATTGTGCCGCTGCTCATCCTGATGGTGATCGCGCTGTCGCAGGTGATCGATCAGGACGTGCTGCTGGCGACGCTGAACACGGCGCTGGCGTATGTGGTGCCGGGCGAAGGCAGGGCGGTGGTGGCGGAGCTGAAAGCGTTCCTCGATCACCGCGAGGTGATCGGCTGGGTGCTGCTCGTCACGATGCTGTTTTTCAGCTCGCTCGGATTCAAGGTGCTGGAGAGTGCGATCTCGGTGATCTTTCTGCATCGCGTGGAGAAGCGCAAGCGGCACATCCTTGTTTCCCTGCTGCTGTTGCCCTTCGGCTATATCTTTTTCATCGGCGCGGTGCTGTTCGTGGGCACATTCGTGATTGTCGACCTGATGGCGATAGGCGGCGAGCATATCGTTATTCTGGGACATAGCTGGTCGCTGGGCGGTTTCTCGCGCTGGCTGATCTACGTTGCCGGCGTGTTCGGGGAAATCCTGCTCATTTCCGCGATCTACTACTTCATGCCGGTGGGCAGGCTGACGGCGCATCACGCGCTGATTGGCGGCGCCACGGCGGGCCTGCTGTGGGAAATCATCCGCCATGCGCTGGGCTGGTATTTCGGCACGTTGTCGCAGGTGGGCGTGGTGTACGGTTCGCTCACCACAGCCATCATCGTGCTGCTCAGCCTGGAAGTGGCCGCCACGCTGCTGTTGCTGGGCGCACAGGTGATCGCGGAATATGAACGCATCGAGATCGGCGCGCCTCCGAAGCAGCCGGCGCCAAAGCGCAACGATGCTGGCTGAACCAGCCGCGCTGCGACTGGCATTTTGGGTGAGCCATCTGCCCGAAAAACTTTCGACTGGCTCGCTCCTGCAAAAACAATATTTAAATTTGCAAGTCGCGAATTGTTTTAAGATGTGCAGACGAACGAATCAATAAGGCAATCTCGAGATGAAACGCGATTCCTTGCTGTTGTGTTTTGTCTTCGCGCTTGCAAAGGAGGTATATCCATGAACAGACTGCTGCTAATTATGTTGCTGGCATTGTCGGCTACGCCAGTTTGTGCCGCCGGGGAGGGCGGGATGTTCGGTCAGGGGCGTACTCAATTCTCGCTGATGATTGGGAATGGTTATGCCTTCGACAATAATTATTTCGTCATCGGGGCGAGCGTGAGCCATTACGTTGTCGATGGGCTGGGTGTCGGGTTGTCTTTCGAGAATTGGTCGGGGGGTGGTCCCGGTATCACCAAGTACGCGCCTTTCGCCCAATACGTATTCAATCGGACATCTTCTATACAGCCATATGTGGGCGCATTTTATCGCCACACCGCAGTCGATGGCCTGCCCGGCATCAATTCGGTCGGTGAGCGCGCCGGGATCAATATCGCTGCCGGGCCCAATGCCTATATCAGTTTCGGCTTCGTCCAGGAGGTCTACCTTGATTGCCAGGCGACGGTTTACCGCACATGCAGAGAAACCTATCCCGACTTAAGTCTTACCTTCGGATTTTGAAGTGGAAAGTCAGCGCTTTAATTCCAGATGGTCAATTTTATTTGCTGGCACGGGGTATTGAGATGAATCGCAATCCCGTGCAGTACCTGGTTACCCGCGTAATGCCTTGCGGCAAGTTCGTCCTGTTGTTGCTGTTGTGCATGGCCTGCGCGCCTCTGCAGGCGGGCACTGCAACGCTGGCCTATGAGGATCAGACGCTGACACTGGACGGCGAACGCAGGATGGTGCGCGTACCCAAGGGTTACCGGCTGGAGTTGCTCAGCCGCATGGATGCGCCGCGCATGCTGACCTTTGCCGCGAACGGCGATCTGTTCGCCGGTTCGAAATCCGGCAGGGTGTATCGCCTGCCGCCTCCCTATACCAAGCCGGAGGTGCTGGTGCAGCTGGGCGATTATCCGCACAGCGTGGCGTTCCGGCAGGGCGAGATCTTGATCGCGAAAACAGATGGTGTGTATCGCGCGCCTTACCGGCCCGGGCAGTCCGTCATCGCGCCGGATGCGGTGACGCTGATGGCGGCTTTGCCGGGCGGGGGCGGGCATGACAGCCGCACAGTGGGGGTGGGCCCGGATGGGCGGGTGTATGCCAGCCTGGGCATCCAGCGCAATTGCAGCGACCAGTACCTGGGCGAGGGCTATCGGTTCGAAGACCAGCGCGGCGGGGTGGTGGTGTTGCGTGAATTCGGCGGCAAGGCCGATTGGGAGCCTTTTGCTTCGGGGCTGCGCAATCCGGTCGGCTTCGATTGGCAGCCGCAGACCGGGGTGCTCTACGCCAGCAACAATGGGCCGGATCATCTGGGCTACGATCAGCCGCCGGAATATTTCAGCAAGCTCACCGCCGGCTCATTTCACGGCATGCCGTGGTTCCAGTTCGATGGCAAGCAGATGCAACGCGATGATTGTGCGGGTAGCGTGCCGCCACGGCCCATAGCAGAGGTGACGATACCGGCTGCGACTTTCCCGGCGCGCAATGCGCCGCTGGGCATGGTTTTCGTGCCCAAGGGCGCGATGGATGCAAGCCTGGAATTCGATGCGGTGGTCGCGTTGCACGGCTCATGGGGAACGCAGCCCAGCGGCGGCTTCATGGGCGGTGCCGCCACGCGCCGCCCGCCGAAGATCGTGGTGGTGCGTTTTCAGAATGGCCAGGCGATGCGCGTGGATGATCTGGTCACCGGTTTTCAATTGTCGGATGGAGAGCGCTGGGCGCGCCCGGCTGGCGTGGCGGTCGGGCCTGACGGCGCGCTGTATTTCAGCAGCGACAGCGAGATCAACGGGCTGTTCAGGCTAAAGCGTGTTAATTAATATTAAATATAAACATACAATTATAATTAATTATTAAAGTTAATTATAATATGACTTATACAGACAAAATATCGGGTAATTCATTATGAGCAAACTCTTTTCCCCTATCACCCTCGGCAAGCTGGTATTGAACAACCGCATCGTGATCTCGCCGATGTGCCAGTATTCCGCCGAGCAGGGCCAGGCCAGCGACTGGCATCTGATCCATCTTGGCCATCTGGCTTTGTCCGGCGCCGGTCTGTTATTCATCGAGGCAACGGCGGTATCGCCGGACGGGCGCATCTCTGCGGGTGACCTTGGATTGTGGTCCGACCAGACGGAAGCGGCGCTTGCGCGTGTGATCAAATCAATACGGCAATATTCGGCCATCCCGATCGGGATGCAGTTGGCGCATGCCGGGCGCAAGGCATCCACGCAGGTGCCGTGGCAGGGCGGTCAGGCCATACCCCCGGAAAACGGCGGCTGGCAAACCGTTGCGCCATCTGCCTTGCCCTTTGCTGTCAACGGCGACCAGCCGCTTGCATTGGATGAAGCCGGTCTGCAGCGAATCCGGGACGACTTCGTGTCCGCGGCGCAACGAGCGCATAGCTTGGGCATCGACGTGATCGAACTGCATGCGGCGCACGGCTATCTGTTGCATCAATTCCTGTCGCCGCTATCGAATACCCGCGGTGACAGGTATGGCGGCACGCTGGAGAACAGGATGCGCTTCCCGCTCGAAGTATTCGAGGCGATACGCGCTGCCATGCCGGCCGATAAACCGGTCGGCGTCCGGATCTCCGCAACAGACTGGGTGGCCGGCGGGTGGGACATCGAGCAGAGCGCCGTCTTCGCAAAGGAACTGCAGCGCCGCGGCTGCGCATTCATCGATGTTTCGAGCGGCGGGCTGTCTCCCTTGCAACAGATCCCGGCTGAACCAGGCTATCAGGTTCCGTTTGCCGCAAGGATCCGCCGCGAAACCGGCTTGACCACGATCGCCGTCGGCCTGATCACCGAGCCGGAACAAGCGGAAACGATAATCTCCTCGGGACAGGCGGACATGGTGGCGCTGGCCCGGGGCATGCTGTACGACCCGCGCTGGCCATGGCACGCAGCGGCAAAGCTGGGCGCCCGGGTGGACGCACCGAAACAGTATTTGCGCTCGCAACCGCGCGAACTCAAAACCTTGTTCAAGCCCTCATGAAAATCATCGCAAGTTTCAACTTTTTCCTCACATTGGTTGTGCTGTCATGCGCCAATCTGGCATATGCAGAGGCGATGTTATTCTCAGATCATCCGCTGGTTGGCAAGATATGGGACATGAACAGCCGCAGCTTCATTGACGAGGCCGCGCTGCTTGCCAGGATCGACAAGGCCAATGTGCTGCTGCTCGGCGAGACGCATGACAATCCGCAGCATCATGAGCTCCAGCAGAAACTATTGAAAGCCCGCATCGCATCGGGCGCGCGCCCGGCATTGATGATGGAGCAGCTCGATGACGATAGCCAGCCGGCACTCGATCAGGCATTGGCTGGCAGCAATCGCGACGAGGTATTGAACAGTGTCACCAAACTGATCAAGTTCGCCGACTGGCAATTTTACCGCCCATTCCTGGCCATCGCCGTCGACAACAAGCTGCCGGTGATCGCCGCCAATATTTCCAGCCTGCGCCTGCAGCCGGTCATCTGGAAGGGATTTGCTGCCTATGATGCGGACGACTTGAAGCGACTGGCAGTCGAACAGGTGTGGAGCGAAAGCCGCCAGAATTACCTGGTTAACAACATGGGGGGCGCGCACTGCGGCAAGCTCAGGGATGAGTTGCGCGCGGGCCTGAGCCGCAGCCAGCGGCTGCGCGATGCATTGATGGCCGATAGCGCAATGTCAAGCATCGGTCGCGGTGTGGTTGGCATCGTCGGCAGCAGCCATGCCCGCCACGATGTCGGCATGCCGATCTATTTTGCCGCACGCGCCCCGCAGGCACGGGTCTTTTCGATCGGCTTTGTCGAGGTCAACCCGCGCCGGACCGACCCCAAAGACTACGCAGCGCAAAGCGCCACGGGCGATGCGCCCTATGATGTGATCTGGTTCACGCCGAGCGTCGCGAGATCCGATCCCTGCGCCGAACTCAACAAACTCAAAACCGCACAGCCGTCAACCGGCGAAGCAAACAGCAAACCGTAACGCGACCGTATAAAATAATATCCTGTAAAGGTATGCACATGACCCCGATACTTGATGCGCTATCACGTGCCTTTCGCGACTTGTTCCAGTTCAAGGTAGTGTGGATCGCGATCTGGCCGATGCTGGCGGCTGTGCTGCTGTGGTTTGTTCTGGGTGTGACCTTCTGGGACACCTTCTCGGGATGGATCGCAAGCGGCCTCGATGCGATCGGCATACAAATCTGGCTGGAAGGGGTGGAGCCGCGCTGGGTTGCGAATGGAATTCAGGCCGTCGCGCATCTGATCCTGTTCGTGCCGCTGGTGTTCATTACCGCGCTGCTGATCACTGCCTTGTTTGCGATGCCCGCGCTGATTGGCTTGGTGGCCGTACGTGATTATCCGCAATTCAAGCGCGAAAACGGCGGCGGCATGGCTGGCGGCCTGATCAATACCGCGGTTGCCATAGTTGTCTTTATCGCCATCTGGGCGCTCACCTTGCCTTTGTGGTTGATAGGCGTGGGTGTGCTGGTTCCATTCATTGCTGCGACGTATCTGAACCAGCGTTTGTTTCGCTACGATGCGCTGGCGGAACACGTCAGCCGCGCGGAGATGCAGACCATGATTTCCTTGCACCGCCCGTCATGGTGGGGCCTGGGTCTGCTGACCGGTTTGCTGCAATTCGTGCCGTTGCTGAACCTGTTTGCGCCGGTGTTGACGGCACTGGCCTTCATACACTTTGGGCTCGCACGCCTTGCTGATCTGCACCGGGTGCCGTAGCACAGCGGTTGCAGTTGAGGGTCAAGCCGGATATGAAGCACTTGCCATCGGCTGGTTCCAGAATACACAATGCGCCACTTGCTGCTTGAAAGAAAAGGGGGGCGCAGGGTGAGTACAGCTAAGCATCATGAGTTTCGCAAGGCGGCGACCCGCGCCGGCCTGCGTTATGTTACCGATGGCATTGCCGGCATCAGCCGGCGCCGTTCCGGCACGGGGTGGAGCTACCTGGATCCGGACGGTACGCGTATCGCCGATCCGCTCGCGCGCAAACGGATCAACTCGCTGGCGATCCCGCCGGCGTGGACCGATGTCTGGATCTGCCCCGATCCCGACGGCCATATCCAGGTGACAGCGCGCGATGCGCGCGGCCGCAAACAGTATCGCTATCATCCTTCGTACCGCGAAGCGCGCGACCAATCCAAGTTTTGCCGCATGCTTGAATTCAGCGAGATACTGCCCGCGCTGCGCGAGCGCGTGGAACGCGATCTGCGCGCCGCTGAACTGAGCCGGCGCCAAATTCTCGCCACAGTGGTGCATCTGCTGGACAGGACGCTGATCCGCGTCGGCAACGACGAATACGCGAGGGAGAACCATTCCTATGGGCTGACCACGTTGCGCAGGAAACATGTGGAGGTGGAAGGGACGCTGCTGCGCTTCAGCTTCCGCGGCAAGAGCGGGGTCGATCACTCGGTGGCGGTCAACGACCCCCGGCTCGCGCGCATCGTGCAGCGCTGCCAGGATCTGCCCGGGCAGGAAATATTCCAGTATCTCGACGCGTTCGGCAAACGCAAGCCGATCTTATCGGACGATGTGAACGACTATCTGCGGGAAGTCAGCGGCCGCGACATCACAGCCAAGGATTTTCGCACCTGGGGCGGCACCATGGTAGCGGCTGTGGCGTTGTGGACGATGGGTCCCGCGACCAGCCGGCGCGAGGCGGACCGCAATATCGTGCGCGCGCTCGACTCGGTGGCAGAGCGGCTCGGCAACACGCGCGCCGTATGCCGCAAATATTATGTGCATCCCGCGCTGGTCAACGCCTACCATCTGGGCTTGACGGCACCCGCTCCGCAGGCGGAGAAACGCAACGCCCGCCGCGCGGCATCGCAAGCAGCGCTGCGGCGCGACGAGCTGGTGGTGCTGCAATTTCTCCAGGAGTCGGTGCAGGCCGCTTAGCCTGGCTGGCAGCGCATAGTCCGGAGTGAAGCTTGCGGCTCATCGGAAAGCGCTTCGCCTGTTCGCTTCGATGCGCTTCAGAAATACACCCATCACTTCGCGGTAAAGCGCGTCCTTGAGCACGCTGTCCTCGTTGCCGGCATCCACGTTGGGGTTGTCGTTGATCTCGATCACATAGAGGCGTTTGCCGATCTGCTTGATGTCCACGCCGTAGAATCCATCGCCGATCAGTTTGGCTGCCCTGAGCGCGATCTTCACCACGCGGTCCGGAGCCTCGCCGACGGACAAGGCCTCGGTTTTTCCTTCGACGAAATCGTGCTTGTCGTCGCCGTGGCGGATGATCTGCCAGTGGCCGGGAACCATGAAGTATTTCGCGACGAACAGCGGCCGCCGGTCGAGGATGCCGACGCGCCAGTCGAATTCGGTGGGCAGGTATTCCTGCGCGACGATCAGCTCCGATTTGTCCAGCAGGCCGTTCACCGTGGCGGGCAGTTCTTCCGCCGTTTCCACCTTCACGACGCCTATCGAGAACGAGCTGTCAGGCTGTTTGAGCACGCAGGGCAGCCCGAGCGTGGGGATGATCTGGTTGATGTTGTCGCGGTGCACCAGCAGCGTCTTGGGGGCCGGGATGCGATGCCGCGCGAATATCTCGGCGAGATACACCTTGTTGTTGCACTTCAGGATGGAGTCCGGATCATCGATCACCACCAGCCCTTCTGCCGCCGCACGGCGCGAGAAGCGGTAGGTGTAGTGGTTGACGAAGGTGGTGTCGCGGATGAACAGCGCGTCGAATTCGGTGAGCCGACCGTAATCCATCTTGGTGATGAACTCCACATGCATGCCCAGCGACTGTGCCGCCTTCTCGAACTTTTGCAGCGCCCTGGCATTGGATGCCGGCTCGGGGTTGCCGGGGTCATGCAGGATGGCGAGGTTGTATCGCGGCGCGGCACGCTTTTGCGACCTTCGCCTGTGGCCCGTGAAATATTCCGTGGTGGCCCGGACCGCGAACTCCTGATGCTGGGCCGGAATGTCGCTGGCGGCGATCGGCCGCACGCTGCGGATGTGCCAATGCTGGCCGCGGCGCACAAAATTTGCGAGCAGCAACGGCGACTGCAGCAGGTTGAACAGCTGGCGGCTGAGCAGGTCATGACGGCTCGCGGTGTTGCGGCCGAAGTAGATATAGAGCTCGAATGTGTCCGGCTTGATAGTCGCCAGCGATTTCTGGATCAGGTCGTCGAGGCCCTCGGTCAGCAACCGCACCATGTTCTGCGATTGCAGGTCTTCGATCGTGTTCGCGCGCGGCAGCGGCTTGTGGCCGCGCGCCTCGGCGAGCAGCGAGACATAGTAGCCGAGCGTCTGGTAACGGTAGCTCTTGCACAGATTGAACACCCTGACGATGTGGTCGGTGCCGTAGGCCGGATCGGTCAGGTAGGCCCGCGCCGGCACGACGGTCACGCCGGGAACATCGAGCGGCCAGTCGCGCGGGTTGTTGACGACGATGAGGTTGCTCATGCTGCTTCCTTTCTCGAAGATCCATGGCGAGATATTGCCCGCCGCAGCCGCAGTCCTTCACGCACCAGCGCCGCCTCAAAATCCGCGAAGAACTCCGCTGCTTGCCCGTCGCTTGCCCACTCCTGCTGCAACAGTGTAAGCGCGTATCCGGCAGTTTGGCGGCCATGCCGGAGATAGCCCAGTGATTGCGCCGCAATCAGCGCCAATGGCGACATAGGCGGCGCTGCCTTGCTCCAGATGCCGCGCAGCTCGCGCAAAAATATCGCGACGGTCGTGTCGCCGATGCCCTTGCCCAGCGCCTTGAGCCGTGCTTCCAGATCGCGCGGATCTGCTGCAGCGGCATGCAGGATATCGAGATCGCCGGTGTAGTCGCGCACCAGGCTAGCGCATACGGCGAGCAGTTTGGTGGCAGTCTTGAAATCGTATCGCACATAGCCGCCGGCATCGAGGATGGCCACCAAACCGTCCCAGCCGGTATCAAGAATGCGCTGCGGTGAGAGTACGCCGCATGAGGCAAACTCCCGCCAGGTGCGAGTGGCGAGTTGTTCAGAAATACGCGTCCCGTACAGTATCGCGGCGAGAAACCACTTGAAACGTTCGTTCATATCCGTGCTGGCGAGGTCGATGCCAAGCGCGGTCGCATAGCGCCCGCCATGACTGCGCACCAGTTCGGCAGGTGCGATCATGGCAAGTCTTCCGGCAGCAACCCATGGTGCGACGCCCATGCCTTGGCACCAGCGATGGCGATGCGGATGGCGCTGCCCTCGTCGTGGCCTTCGGCCAGCAGGGCATTGGCGATCGCTATCGCCTTGGCGCGCACCAGCGGCGGTAGATGCTGCATGGCTTGCGGGTAATAATCATCATCCCATGGCATGGTCAGGCCTCGTATATCAGCCGGTCATCACTACGCAGCTTGGTCATCAGTTATAGCCATCCCACTAAACAACCTCAAGACGGTTGCCAAGTGGTTGGTTAAGTCGAAGCATAAATCAATTTGATTCCTGTATCTTTGGTAGGTTTAGTTTTAACCAACCTCGTTATAATGCGGCAGTTCAACCAAGGAATCGCCGCATGACTCCGCAACAGTTCATCGCCAAGTGGCAAGGCTGCCAACTCGCCGAGCGCGCTTTCTATCAGCAACACTTCAACGACCTGTGCGCGCTGGCCGG
>DHIV01000095.1 GCA_002403995.1 Gallionella sp. UBA4737
CATGACGTGCGTGATACTGATTGCGGATACGCTGATCAAGCAAAGCGGCAGGCTGATCACTTACATGCTGGTGCAACTCACCCTGATGGGTTGTGCGCTGATCACCGTGGGCACGCATGAGAATGGTGTGGCGCAGGTCTTTCACAACATGTTCGTGGACGATCTGATGTCCGATGTATTGAAGCTGCTGACCTATCTGGCGGTTTCCATGATGCTGGTATATTCACGCCAATATCTCACCGTGCGCGATCTGTTCAGCGGCGAGTTCATGGTATTGACACTGTTTGCCACACTGGGCATGATGGTGATGATCTCAGCCAACCATTTCCTGGCGCTGTATCTCGGCCTGGAACTGCTTTCCCTGAGCCTGTATGCGATGGTCGCATTGCAGCGCGATTCAGCCATCGCCACCGAAGCCGCGATGAAATACTTCATCCTCGGAGCGCTGGCTTCCGGCCTGCTGTTGTACGGAATGTCCATGCTGTATGGGGCGACCGGTTCGCTGGAATTGGACAAGGTATCGAACGCGATCCAGTCCGGGAATGCGGATAATACCCTGCTGGTGTTCGGATTGGTGTTCGTGGTATCCGGACTGGCCTTCAAACTTGGCGTGGTGCCATTCCATATGTGGCTGCCGGATGTATATCACGGCGCACCGACAGCGATGACCATGCTGATCGGATCGGCGCCGAAACTCGCCGCTTTTGCATTTGTTTCGCGCATCCTGGTGTCCGGGCTGCAACCGCTGTGGCTGCACTGGACGGGCATGTTGACCATACTTGCGATTGCCTCGATGGCACTCGGCAATATCACCGCGATAGCGCAAACCAACCTCAAACGCATGTTCGCCTATTCGACCATCGCGCACATGGGCTTCCTGCTGCTGGGCTTCATCAGCGGCGACAAAGAGGGTTATGGGTCTTCGATGTTCTACGCGGTGATCTACGTGCTGATGTCGCTCGGGGCATTCGGCATGATCATGCTGCTGTCCAGGGTGGGATTCGAGGCAGATAATCTCAATGACTTCAAAGGCCTCAATCAGCGCAGTCCATGGCTCGCCTTCATGATGTTGCTGCTGATGTTCTCCATGGCCGGGGTGCCCCCCACCGTGGGTTTCTACGCAAAATTCTCGGTGCTGAATGCCGTCGTGCAAACAGGACACGTCTGGCTGGCCGTCGTGGCGGTACTGTTTTCACTGATCGGTGCGTTCTATTATCTGCGCATCGTGAAGTTGATGTATTTTGATGCGCCGGAAAGTCATGCGCCTATCATCTTCGGGCAGGATACCACGCTGCTGATCAGCGTGAACGGATTGGCCGTGCTGTTGCTGGGTTTGCTGCCTGGCACGCTGATGTCGGTTTGTGCCGTGTCCGTGCAACAATCCTTGTTGCTGCATTAACTACCCGATGCGCGGGGTTCGATTCTGCTAGAGGCCCATCATGTTTAAGCCGCCACGCCGGTTAGCGTTGGCCCTTCTTGCCATGATACTTGTGTGTGGAGCAGCGTTTTTCTTCTATTCGTTCCCCGATCCAGGCAAGTCGCAAAGCAGTTCTGACCTGATCGCCGAGTCCAGTGTCGAACAGGAACCGATTACCCCTATCCCGCTTGATTTAAAACTAGACGCGCGCAAGGTTGCATTGGGGAGGCGTCTGTTCCTGGATCCGCATTTTTCACGCGACAATAGAACTTCCTGCGCTTATTGCCACAGCCTGGCGACGGGCGGAACAGACGGTTTGCCGCATGCTGGTGGTGTTGGCGGAAAGCCGGGCCGGTTCTTCACCCAGACGGTATTCAACAGCGGATTCAGTTCCATGCTGTTCCGGGACGGGCGCGCGGCAACACTGGAAGAACTGATCGATTTTCCGCTACCGCATTCCGCCGGGATGGATTTGACCTGGCCGGAGGTCGTTGCCGTGCTGGAGCAGGATGAAGCTTATCGCGACGCCTTCAAGGATATTTACCAGGATGGCATCAAGCCGCATTCGGTCAAGGATGCCTTTGCCACTTTCGCGCGCTCGCTGACAACCCCGAATTCAAAATTCGACCGCTTCCTGCGCGGCGACAAGCACGCGCTTGATCGTTCCGAACTGGCCGGTTATCAGCTGTTCAAAAACCTGGGATGCATCAGTTGCCACCAGGGAGCGAATGTGGGCGGCAACATGTATGAAAAGCTCGGTTTGGTCGAAAATTACTATGCGCACCGCGGTAATGTGCAGCAGGCTGATTTCGGGCGCTACAACCTGACCGGGAACGAAGCGGACCGATATGAATTCCGTGTGCCGCCACTGAGAAACGTGGCTTTGTCCGCGCCTTATTTTCATGATGCTTCTGCGCTCACATTGGATCAGGCAGTTGCCACCATGGCCAGATATCAGTTGGGTGCGGATTTGAGCGCTGACGAGATAAGCAAGATTGTGAAGTTCCTCAATACACTGACCGGCATCAATATTTTGACCGGCTCATATCAGGGTGAGGCAGGCAAATGATTCGGGCCGGTGGAATCGGATTCTTAAAGAGAAATTTCCGGCAATTGGTCTTGTCCGGCGTGACTGCAGCCGGTTTGCTATTTCTGTTTGTAAAGGCACAGTCTGTCGATTCTGAGACGCACACCTTGCTGGCCGGTGATCTTCGTGAGTTGCACGCGCGCGACACCGAACTGGGCGAGGCGGTGCTGCAGCACCATTATCAGTTGTTTCATAACTACGATGGGGTGGCCGCCATCATGCAGCGTATGCGGACACTGAGCGCCAAATTGCCGCAATATCAGCAAGCCGGCGCATTGCCGGACACGCCCGAAGTGACGCGTGAGTTGAGCGTGTTGCAGCAGCAGATCGAACACAAGGCGGCCGCGCTTGAAGCGTTCAAGTCCAATAACGCGGTGGCAAAGACCGCCCTGATTTTCTTGCCGCGCATGGTCAATGTCGTGCTGGCACAACTGCCGGAGTCGGACACATTGCGGCGCGACAGATTCGAATTCCTGCTTCGCGACGCGCTGATGATGACAGTCAATCGAGACAATCATGCGCATCAGATCCTGAAACAGGATATTGCCATGATCGATCGGATGATCCCTGGATTGCCAAGTCTGGTACAGGCTCCGGCAATCCTGGCGTTGCGCCATGCCAGGAGCATCTTGGAGAATGAAATCGGCATGCCGGACCTGCTCATGCAGCTCAGCTCGCACGGAAATAATCACGTCGGGACAGGGTTGGAGCAGCTCTATCTGGATTATTTCCATGCGCAGCAACGCGCCGCTGCCAGCTACCGCCTGCTGTTGTTATTGGCAGCAATGCTGATGTTTGGATATGCCATTTATGCCTACTATCGAATGAGGGAGCGAGGGCAGCAGTTGCGCATCGCCGCCACAGCTTTTGAGACTCAGGAAGGTATCATGATCACCGGCCTGGATCATCGCATCATGCAGATCAACCGTGCCTTCACCTACTTGACTGGCTACACTGCCGATGAGGCGATAGGACAGACCCCCGGGCTGCTCAAGTCCGGACGACATGATGCAGATTTTTATCCCGGAATGTGGGCAGCCATCGCCACTGACAAATATTGGCAGGGGGAAGTCTGGAGCCGGCACAAGGACGGCAGGATTTATCCGATTTGGCTTACCACCACTGCTGTCACCGAAGCGGATGGTAAAGTAACGCACTATGTTTCGATGTTTACCGACATCACGTTGCGCAAGGAGGCAGAAGAGCAGATACACCAACTGGCATTCTATGATGCGCTCACCAACCTGCCCAATCGCCGCCTGTTGCTGAATCGCCTGAGTCATGCCATGGCTTCCAGCGCACGAAGCGGTGAACATGGCGTGATTCTGTTCATCGATCTGGATAACTTCAAGACGCTTAACGATACCAAGGGTCACGATATCGGCGATATGCTGTTGATCGAAGCAGCCCGGCGTTTGCAAGCCTGTGTGCGCGCGGGAGATACGGTTGCCCGTCTGGGTGGCGACGAGTTCGTCGTCATGCTGGGAAGTCTGAGCGCGGAAGCGGAGCATGCGGCCGCCGAAGCGAAGGCGGCAGGAGAAAATGTCCGCGAATCCCTCAGTCAGCCATACTACTTGCGGGATTTTGAACATCACAGTTCCTGCAGTATCGGTATCAGTCTGTTCCATGCTCACGATATCAGTGTGGACGATCTGCTCAGACGTGCCGATACAGCGATGTATGAGGCAAAAACTGCCGGCCGCAATGCGCTGCGATTCTTCGATCCGCATATGCAGGCCGTGCTCGAAGCGCGAGTCCTGCTTGAAACCGATCTGCACTATGCGCTCTCACAGCAGCAATTCGAGCTCTTTTTCCAGGTACAGGTGAATGCCGCCAACCAACCCATCGGTGTCGAAGCTTTGCTGCGCTGGATGCATCCGGCAAGGGGGCTGGTCCTGCCGGCAGAATTCATCCCGCTGGCGGAAGAAACCGGGCTGATTGTGCCTATCGGGCAATGGGTGCTGGAAACCGCCTGCGCACAAATCAAGGTATGGGAAAGGCATTCCCTGACTGGTGAACTGCAGCTTGCCGTTAATGTGAGCGCGCGCCAGTTTCACCAGCCTGATTTCGTTGGACGAATGTGTGAGACCCTGAAAAGGACCGGTGCCGATCCGTCCCGGCTCAAGCTTGAACTGACCGAAAGCGTGGTGCTGGGCAATATCGCCGACACGGTCGCAAAGATGCACGAACTCAAGCGGATCGGTGTGCGCTTCTCCATGGACGACTTCGGCACGGGCTACTCATCGCTGTCTTACTTGACGCAATTCCCGCTTGACCAATTGAAGATCGACCGTTCTTTTGTGCACAACCTTGGTATAAAACATTCTGACGCAGTGATCGTGCAGACCATCATCGGCATGGCCAACAGCCTTGGAATCGAAGTGATTTCGGAAGGGGTGGAGACGAATGAGCAGCGCGCTTTTCTGGAGCGTGCCGGTTGTATGGCCTATCAGGGGTATTTGTATGGAAATCCGGTACCGCTGGACGAGTTCGAAGACATGATGCTGTACGGCAATTTTTCGCAAACCAGGATCGGGTCACAGCCCCAGCTGTGTTGATGCCGCAGGGCCGCGCCGTCCGGTACCTGTCGGCAGTCTGAATTTTGATAGCAGGGCGTTTTACGGTATCATCGCGCCTTACGAAATCATTTGTTCGGACCCGCATGACCAAGTACATCTTCATCACCGGCGGCGTTGTCTCTTCATTGGGGAAGGGCATTGCCGCCGCTTCGCTCGCAGCCATTCTGGAATCGCGCGGTTTGAAGGTGACGATGCTCAAGCTGGATCCTTATATCAACGTCGACCCCGGCACCATGAGCCCGTTCCAGCACGGTGAGGTTTTCGTGACCGAAGACGGTGCGGAAACCGATCTGGATCTGGGACATTACGAGCGCTTCATTTCCGCCAAGATGCGCAAGGCCAACAACTTCACCACCGGGCAGATCTACGACAGCGTGATCCGCAAGGAACGGCGCGGCGAATATCTGGGCAAGACGGTGCAGGTGATCCCGCATATCACCAACGAGATCCAGGCTTTCGTCGAGCGCGGCGCAGCCGCCTCACATGACGGCAAGGCCGATGTGGCGATCGTCGAGATCGGCGGAACGGTCGGCGA
>DHIV01000037.1:0-4269 GCA_002403995.1 Gallionella sp. UBA4737
CTCGTCCACCAGCACCAGGCTTTTCTCCGTCGCGTTGTGCAGGATGTTGGCGGCCTCGGTCATCTCGACCATGAAGGTGGAGCGTCCGCTGGCGAGGTCGTCGGATGCGCCGATGCGCGTGAAGATCTGGTCGATCTCGCCGAGCACGGCTTGCTGCGCCGGGACGAAGCAGCCGACATGCGCGAGCAGCGCGATGAGCGCGACCTGGCGCATGTAAGTGGATTTGCCGCCCATGTTCGGGCCGGTGATCAGCAGCATGCGCCGCGCTTCGTTGAGCGTGGTGTCGTTCGGCGTGAAGGGCTCATGATTATTTTCTAGGACTTGCGCTTCCACCACCGGATGCCGTCCTTTGGTGATACTGATCTGCGGCTCATCGGAAAATCGCGGCGCGCTGAGATTCAGCGTGGCGGCGCGCTCGGCAAAGGTGGCGAGCACGTCCAGTTCGGCGATCGCTGCGACGATACGCTGCAATGCAGCAATGTGCGGCGCAAGCTGGTCGAGCAGTTGTTCGTAAAGAAATTTCTCGCGAGCCAGCGCGCGCTCGTTGGCGGACAGTGCCTTGTCCTCGAAGGCTTTCAGTTCCGGCGTGATGTAGCGTTCGGCGTTCTTCAGCGTCTGGCGGCGGCGGTAATCGTCCGGCACGTTGACGCTCTGCGCGTGCGTCACCTCGATGTAAAATCCATGCACGCGGTTGTATTCCACTTTGAGCGTGGCGATGCCGCTGCGCGCGCGTTCGCGCGCTTCGAGCGCCAGCAGGAAGTCGCCGCAGTTGGTCTGGATGCCGCGCAGTTCGTCCAGTTCGGCATCGAAGCCGTCGGCGATCACGCCGCCTTCTCTGAGCACAGATGATGGCTCGGCTTTGATTGTTTTTTGCAGCAGTTCAACCAATGTGTGGTCGGCTTGCAGTGCGTCAGCGAGTTGTTTGATGAGCGAGTGGTTTTGTAGGTCGGGTTTCAACCCGACATTATTATCGTGTCGGGTTGAAACCCGACCTGCAAGTGCAGTTTGCAGTTGCGGCAAGGTCTTCAGTGTATCGCGCAGTCCGGACAGGTCGCGCGGGCGCGCGCTGCGCAACGCGATGCGCGCGGTGATGCGCTCCACGTCGACGCAGGGTTTGAGGTGTTCGTGAACGCTGCGATAGCCCTCTCCCCCGACCCCTCTCCCGCTCGCGGGGGAGGAGAGTAATAGTTTGTCCACCGCATCCAGCCTTGCATTCAGCACTGCCCGGTCGCGCAGCGGATGGTGCAGCCAGTGGTGCAGCAGACGGCTGCCCATGTTGGTCGCGCAGGTGTCGAGCAGCGAGAGCAGGGTGGGGGCGGGTTCGCCGCGCAGCGTCTGGGTGATCTCCAGATTGCGCCGCGTCGCGGCATCCATGCGCACATAGCGATCCGCGCTGTATACCTGCAAGGCGCGGATATGGCTGATGGCTTGTCCCTGCGTGAGCCTGGCATAGCCGAGCAGCGCACCGGCAGCTTCCAGCCCGACGCTGAAATCATCGCAGCCGAATCCGGCTAAATCCAGAGTAGCGAATTGCTGGCACAGTGCGCGCCGCGAAGTTTCCAGTTCGAAGTGCCAGTCGGGAAGGAACTTCAGTGCAGCATGAGTTCCTTCCCCCACCCTAACCCTCCCCCGGAGGGAGAGGGGATGTTCGCTGGATGATTGTAGATTTTCTGAATAAAGGATTTCCGAAGGTTGCAGGCGTTCCAGTTCGGCGGGCAGATTTTCCGGTGTGGCTTCGCACACGAAAAATTGCCCCGAGGCCAGATTCATCCAGGCCATGCCCAACTTGCCGTGGTGTTCGTGCAGCGCCAGCAACAGGCTGTCGCGCTTCTCTTCCAAGAGTGCGGAATCGGTCAGCGTGCCGGGCGTGACGATACGCACCACTTTGCGTTCCACCGGGCCCTTGCTGGTGGCGGGGTCGCCGATCTGTTCGCAGATCGCCACCGATTCGCCCATCTTCACCAGCCGCGCCAGATATTGCTCGGCGGCGTGATACGGCACACCTGCCATCTTGATCGGCGATCCGTTGGACGCGCCGCGCTGGGTCAGCGTGATGTCGAGCAGCTTGGCCGCGCGCGCGGCATCTTCATGGAACAGCTCATAGAAATCCCCCATCCGGTAGAACAGCAGCATGTCGGGATGTTCTGCCTTGATGCGCAAATACTGCTGCATCATCGGGGTGTGATTTCCGGCCGCAGCTTTGGCAATGCCTCCTGGGTCTCGCTTTGCCTGTGACCGGGAATGTGTTTCATCCATAGCGTAACGTCAGGCTTTTAATCCTGGTGTCAGGTGCGGCTTGATGACTTCAAGCAGCAGCGGATGGATGTTGGGGTTGCCTGCGCACAGGTGTCCGGTCTTGAGGAACGTGTCCGATCCGTGCAGGTCGCTGACCAGTCCGCCTGCCTCGGTGATCAGCAGCGTGCCTGCGGCGATGTCCCACGGTTTGAGGCCCGTCTCGAAGAATCCGTCGTAGCGTCCTGCCGCCATCCACGCCAGGTCCAGCGCGGCGGAGCCGGGGCGGCGCAGGCCGGCGGTCTTTTGCATCAGGTCTTTGAAGATCGCGAGGTAGGCATCGAGATGTTCGAACCGGGTGTAGGGAAAGCCGGTGCCGATCAGGCTGTCGGCAAGGTGCAGGCATTTGGTGACGCGCAGGCGTTTGTCGTTGAGGAACGCGCCGCGTCCGCGCGTGGCGGTGAACAGTTCGTTCTTGGTCGGGTCGTACACTACGGCCTGGGTGATGATGCCCCTGTGCTGCAACGCGATGGACACGGCGAATTGCGGCAAGCCGTGCAGGTAGTTGGTCGTTCCATCCAGCGGATCGATGATCCAGAGGAACTCCGATTCGCCTTGGGAGCCGCTCTCTTCTGCTAGAATCGCGTGGTCCGGATAGGCATCCAGCAAGGTTTCGATGATGGTTTGCTCGGCGGCGCGATCCACTTCGCTGACGAAATCCGCGTGGGATTTTTTCGTGATGGTGAGGTGATCGATCTTGTCGGCGGAGCGGTGGATCAGATTGCCGGCGCGACGCGCGGCTTTCACCGCGATGTTGAGCATGGGGTGCATATTGGTACGACCTTTTTAATGAGCTGGGGAAATTCAGCGCGCATTTTAACACTTATGAATACTGTCGCTAGACGTTAATCACTAGTCGTTAGTTAAACCGTACCCGTCCTTCGTCAGGCTCAGGACAGGCTCCTCGGACAACATTAACTGGCGACTAACGTCTAATGACTGTTCTTAACTATGCTAGATAACATCAGAGTCGTGCTCAGCCACACCACCCATCCGGGCAATATCGGCGCGGCGGCGCGCGCGATGAAGACCATGGGCTTGCGCCGCTTGTACCTGATCAACCCGCGCCACTACCCGGATCCGCAGGCCGAAGCGATGGCGGCTGGAGCCGATGATGTGCTGCGCGATGCGGTGCTGTGTAACTCCATCGATGAAGCCCTGCAAGGCGTGGTATTCACGGTGGCGATGACGGCGCGGCTGCGCGATATCTCGATCGAGGTGAAGACGCCGCGCGAGGCGATGCCGCTGTTGTTGCAACAGGCTGCCACTCAGCCGGTGGCGCTGCTGTTTGGCACCGAGATGTCCGGCCTGACCAATGAGGAGATGGGCAAGGCGCAGGTGCTGGTGAACATTCCGGCCCATCCGGAATTTTCTTCGCTCAATATTGCGGCTGCGGTGCAGGTGATGGCTTATGAGCTGGTCGTGGCGGCGCAGGATTATCGGCCGAGCGTGCCGGAGATCAATCCCGCGCCGCATGAGCAGGTGGAAGGTTTTTTTGTGCAAATGGAAAAGACTTTGTTCGAGATCGGATTTCTCACCACGCAAAATCCGGCGCGCCTGATGCAGCGGCTGCGCCGTTTGTATGCGCGGGCGCGACTCGAGCAGGAGGAGATCAATATCCTGCGCGGCATTTTGAGTGTCGCCACCGAGTATAATGCGCGCCTCAGGGCGCGTTACCAGCGCGAGAACACAAAGGGCACCCTTGAAGATGTTTAAGAATATCCGGGAAGATATCGCCAGCGTATTCGACCGCGATCCGGCGGCGCGCAGCACTTTCGAGGTGCTGACCTGCTATCCGGGCCTGCATGCGCGCGTCATGCATCGCATGTCGAATACTTTGTGGCACGCGAACCTGAAATGGCTGGCGCGCTTTTTGTCGCATATCGCGCGGTGGTTTACCGGTATCGAGATACATCCCGGTGCGACCATCGGGCGGCGCTTCTTCATCGACCACGGCATGGGTGTGGTCATCGGCGA
>DHIV01000037.1:4417-7655 GCA_002403995.1 Gallionella sp. UBA4737
CATGGGCGTGGTGATCGGCGAGACCGCCGAGATCGGTGATGATGTCACGCTCTATCACGGCGTCACGCTGGGCGGCACGTCATGGAAGGAAGGCAAGCGCCATCCGACTCTGGGCAACGGCGTAGTGGTGGGAGCCGGCGCAAAGATACTCGGCCCGATCACCGTCGGCGATGGTGCGAAGATCGGCTCCAATGCAGTGGTGGTGAAGGATGTTCCTGCCGGTGCGACCGCGGCGGGTATTCCGGCGCGGATCCTGGATGAAGACAAAAAAGCTGCGGCAGGCTTCAACGCCTACGGCATCGGCAACGACCAGAACGACCCGGTCAACAAGGCGTTGCATGGCCTGATCGGGCATAGCGTGACGGTGGATCAACGCATCGAGTTCATTTTGCAACAACTCGAAAAGATGGGCGTGCCTGTGGATGAAGAGCGCGCCACTGCCGACAAATTCGACCCCAATCACTTGAACAAAATTGTTGACTAAAAAACACGGGTATTCTATTATCCCGGTCGCCGGTATTCACAGCGCAACACCGGCTGCATCGAATTATCGATCGCATTTACAACGACAGGGGGGGATGACATGCGATTAACCACCAAAGGACGTTTTGCCGTGACAGCAATGGTTGACCTTGCGATGCGCGGCGGGAAAGCACCGGTAACGCTGGCGGCCATCAGCGAGCGGCAAAAGATTTCGCTCTCTTATCTGGAACAATTGTTCGGCAAGCTGCGCAGAAACAAGATCGTAGAAAGTGTGCGCGGGCCGGGCGGAGGCTATTATCTGGCGCGTCCGGGCAGCACGATCTCCATTGCGGAAATCGTGATCGCGGTGGACGAGCCGCTGGATGCGACCAAGTGCGGCGGCAAGGGCAATTGCCATGGTGAGCAGCAACCCTGCATCACCCATGATTTGTGGATGGGGCTGAACGAGAGCATCCTGGATTATCTGCAGGCGGTCACATTGCAACAATTGGTGGATGACAGTCACAACAAACGCACCACCAAGCTTCCTTCCATTTCCCTGAAAAAAACCATCAAACCGGAGAGGGTCGCGGCATAGCAATGCCATGCCCAGCGGCGGTTGACCTCAACGCCTCCGGCATGGCTCACCCCGCCATCAATCACGTTGATTCATCTGTGCCTGGCGGATAAAATCGCTCTGCCTGCTTCGCCGAAAATTTACCTGCTGCCGTCCCCATTCAATCTGATGGAAAGATTGCGGATATCGCAGGTTGTCGCGTGAAGCAGACGTAAGTTATTGTTAACAAGCCGCGACGCAGTCGCGACAAGACCCGCTAAGAGCCGGTGACTTGCGGCTACGAACCTGCTTCAAATGCACAGCTTTTGAAGCAGGGGTGAACGCAGTTTCAAGATAAATCGTCATATAGGAAAGCGTGAGTATGTGTAAACTTTGGCGCAGCATTTCCAATCGCTGGCTGTATCTGGCCGGTGCGTTGTTCGCCGGCGGACTGATAGGCTTCGCCCTGTTCCTGCAATACGTCAAGCATCAGGATCCATGCCCGCTGTGCATGGTGCAGCGAGTGATCTTTATCGCCATGTCGGCGGTGTTCGTGCTGGCTGTACTGCAAGGGCCGAAGCGTGTGGGAGAACGTATCTATGCGGCACTGATCGTGCTGCTGTCGCTGACCGGTGTGGGCGTCGCATGGCGCCACATCTGGATACAGAACCTGCCCAAGGACCAGATGCCCGCCTGCGGCCCGGGCCTGGATTACATGCTGGACACCATGCCGATGTCCAACGTGCTGAAAGAGCTGATGCACGGCTCCGGCGAATGCGCGGAAAAGGGCTGGACTTTCCTTACCCTCGGCATCCCGGAATGGTCGCTGATCTGCTACATCGCGCTGGGTGTGTGGGCGGTGCTGATTGCAATCCGCCAGAAAAATTGACGCCGGCATAATTGATTCGACACGCCGAAATTGTTTTCGTATAGTACGCACCCATGAAACCCGGCAACTCCCCACATCAAAGCAACATCCTCTCCGGCAAACGACTGTGGCTGCGACCAGTGCCCGCAACCGCGTTTCTGCCATTCTAAAGAATCTCATTAAGGCAACAGCGCGGGTCTGATCGAGATTGTCTGGGCTGCGATTGCCTGGACCCCGCACAAGACCCGCAATATTTACCAGGGTCTTGTATGACGTCAGCAGCACAAAATATTTTTTCTTCGCGCCAAAAGATAGCCGGCATCCTGTTCGCGCTAGTCGCCGCGATCGGCTTTTCCGCCAAAGCGATCCTGGTCAAGCTGGCCTATATCGATTCGGTGGACGCGATCACCTTGCTGGCGTTGCGCATGGCATTTTCCCTGCCATTCTTCCTGGTCGTTGCGGCACAGGCAAACCGCAACAAACACAGCGTCGCGCTCACCACCCGGGATAAGCTCGCGGTCATCGGCTTGGGATTGATCGGCTATTACCTTGCCAGCTATCTCGATTTTCTCGGCTTGCAATACATCAGTGCCGGCCTGGAAAGACTCATCCTGTTTCTGTACCCGACCATGGTGGTGATCATTTCAGCGCTGGTCTTCAAGCACAAGATCGGACGCACCGCGTTGTTCGCATTGGTGATCAGCTACGCGGGCATCGCGCTGGTGTTCATGCACGACATGCATGTATTGCAGCATGACGCGCTGTCAGGCTCGGTACTGGTTTTTGGCAGCGCGTTGGCTTATGCCGTGTATCTGGTCGGCGCGGGGCATACCATCGCCAGGATAGGCGCGACCCGCTTCACCGCTTATGTGATGACGGTGGCGTGCGCCGCTTGTCTGTTGCAATTTGCCGTCACGCACTCTGTCGCGGCCCTGGATCTTCCCTTCAGGGTATATGGGCTAAGTATCGCAATGGCGGTGTTTTCAACCGTGCTGCCGGCATTTCTGCTGGCTGCGGCGATGCGCCGTATCGGTTCCGTGCACACCTCGATGATCGGTTCGATCGGCCCGGTCTCGACCATATTGCTGGCTTATGTGTTTCTGGGCGAGCGCATGTCGCTGGAACAAATCACCGGCTCGATACTGGTGCTGGCCGGCGTGCTGATGATCAGCTTGAAAAAGCGGGTGCAGAGTTGACTTTTGTAATTCCATTTTTCGATCAATAGTGCAATATCGTAGGGCGGATTCTACCCGCCGGATATAACTGTCGGATGTCCGAAAAACTTTTTGCCGGGCACCTGTAGGAGCGGGCCATGCCCGCGAACATTTTTTCGCGGGCATGGCCCGCTCCTA
>DHIV01000037.1:7883-24098 GCA_002403995.1 Gallionella sp. UBA4737
GCGGGCATGGCCCGCTCCTACAGAAATTGCGTTAACAACTCGCGGCGGGAACCTACCTAATCCACACCGTCTTCGCATTCACGAATTCATGTATCCCAAGCCTGGACAATTCGCGCCCGTAGCCCGAAGCCTTCACGCCCCCGAAAGGCAGGCGCGGGTCAGATTTGACCATGCCGTTGATGAAAGTGCAGCCGGCCTGAATGCGTGCCGCCAACTTCTCGGCGCGCGCCGCGTCCTTGCTCCAGATCGATGAGCCGAGCCCGAACGGAGTTTCGTTGGCGATGCGCAGCGCATCTTCCTCACTCGCGGCACGGATCACGATCGCCACCGGACCGAACAGTTCTTCGCGCCAGGCGCGGGCTTTTGCAGTGACACGGTCCAGGATCGAGGGCTGATAGAAAAATCCTTCCCGCTCCACCGGCTTGCAGCCGGTCACCGCCACTGCGCCTTGCGCGATTGCGTCGGAGACTTGTTCATGCAAAGTCACGCGCAGGTCGAGACGCGCCAGCGGGCCGATCTGCGTGGCATCGTCCATCGGGTCGCCCAGTTTGAGCGCCTCAACTTTTATCTTGAAGCGGCGCAGGAATTCGTCCGCGATCTGCGGCACGACGATGAAGCGCTTGGCGGCGATGCATGATTGCCCGCAATTGAGGAAGCGCGAAGCCACCCCCGTATCGACGGCGAGTTCCAGATCCGCATCGTGCAACACGACGAACGGATCGGAGCCGCCCAGTTCCAGCACGCACTTCTTCAGATGCTGGCCGGCGCTCGCCGCGACTTTGCGTCCCGCGGTTTCCGATCCGGTGAGCGTGACCGCATGCACATGCGGGCTGGCGATAACCCCGGCCACCTGGCCGACTGCTATCATCAGCGTGGTAAATAATCCTTCCGGGAAACCGCTGTCGCGGAAGATCGCTTCCAGCGCAAGCGCGCACTGCGGCACATTCGAGGCGTGTTTCAGCACCAGCGCATTGCCTGCCATCAAGGCCGGGGCGGCGGCGCGAAATACCTGCCAGAATGGAAAGTTCCACGGCATGACGGCAAGCACCACGCCGAGCGGGTAATACGCGACATAGCTTTTTCCGGCATCCGATTCCGCCGCATCGGCACGCAAAAAATCTTCGCCATGTTGCGCATAATAGTCGCACACACTGGCGCACTTTTCGACTTCGGCGCGGGCCTCTTTCAGCGGCTTGCCCATTTCCAGCGTGATCAGGGTCGCATACCGGTCGCGCTGCGCGCGCAATTGCATCGCCGCATCACGCAGCACTTTGGCGCGCTGGGAAAAAGAGGTGTGCGCCCAGATAAGCTGTGCATCGCGGGTTTTTTCCAGGGCTTGCAGCAGACGATGGTCATCCCAACTGGCATGGGCCTGGATCGCCTTATTGGTGGTCGGGTTGAAGCTTGAATAGGACATGGTCGTGATCGTTGCCTCAGCCTGCATTACTCATTGCGATCCCGGCCTTGCTCACGTTTCTGCTTCTGTTCTTGCCCTTGTTCCTGTTCTTGCCCAGGTTTTTGCTTGCGCGTGGCTTTCTTGCCTGGCTGTTTATCTTCCTGCCCCTGCGGTCTTGTCATCGGCTGCATACGCTGGCCTGGCGTTGGCCGTGACTGCTGAGCTTGATTCAGCATTTTCTGGCGTTCCTGTTGTGGAGCAACTGGTGTTGACTTCAGCATGCCTTTGCTCCCCCTTGGTGGAGACTGGGCGGCTGAACCCTCATGCTGCGGGGGGGTAAAACGTTGCGTATCCGGCTGATTTGCGCCTCTCTGCGCAGGCGTACCCTGATTTTTCTGCTGGGACTTTATCTGCTTGGCAGGCGCTGTTGGCACTGCCAGCTTCTGATAGTGCTGCCGCACTACAGGGTCACGCGACTGGTAATGGTAATTCCGGTTGATAAGCTGCTGCTGTTGCTCAACCTGCCGGGGATACCGATCCCCTGAATATTGTCGCTGGTAGACAGGCAGCGGGGCTGGCGCCGGGACTGCGCCATGGTTCCATCTGTCCCAACCGCTTCTATGCTGTTCCCAGCCACCGCCCCAGTGCTCGCCCCAGTGTGGTGGAGCATCAGCTTGCCACCCGCGGAAGTACGCAGGAGGCTGGCGGTAGTAACGCACGGGGATCCGCAGGACGAACTCCGGGACATCCTCTGGATCCATATACCACCAAGGTCCGTTGTACCAGGAACTCATGTACCAGTAATCATCCTGATAAACCCAGTACATACCGTCGTAAAAAAAGAAGTTCGCTTCCTCTTGTGGCGCGTAGTAGACCGGATAACCCGGCACGACGACGAGTTCCGGATATACCGGCAGATCAATCCCGATGCTCATCTGGATACTGGTGGAAGCGACTGAATACAGCGGCATTACCAGCAGCACAATGAGCAAGACGTGGCGAATTTTCAGCATTTTGTGACCTCCAGTTCGATAAGCAAGGTTGGAGTCGTGGTTGAAAAGGAAAGCGGCACTGACTCTGACTGTTAAAGACTACCTGCTCTTGCCCAGGCTCTCCGTGCGGTATCGCACAAATGCGATCGGATAGGTCAGCCAGCCTTTTGAAAAACTAGATTTCCAAAAGGCTTAAATCTTTTCCGGCATGTTGATGGAGAGCCTTTCAACAGCACAGGCCGGATGCCAGCTATCGTCTAGCCACCCGACCCGGATGAGCGATTCAGCCTGCGAGTGCGGTGCGAACGCTGGCGCGTTCGCTGATGCGCGCAAACCATTTGGCCAGATTGGGATGCTGCCCGCGCCAGTCGCGTTCGGGTTGGCGCAGATTCAGATAGATCAGCGCACTGACCAACGCCAGATCGGCCAGCGAGATCGATGAACCCTCGCACCATTCCTTTTGGCCAAGCTGCTCGGAGGCAAAAGACAGCGCGCGCGTGATGGAATTGTTATGCAGGCTGATGGTGTCGGCCTGCTGATTCGCTACCGGGCGCATGCTTTCGGTGCGCACCACGACAGCCGAATCCATGATGCCATCCGCCAGCGCTTCCCAGCGCTTGACGCGCATACGGGCCAGTGCACTGGTGCGGGGAATAAGGATAGGGGTGTCATTCAGTGTGTCGACATAATCGGCGATCACCGGCGAATCGAACACGCAGGTTTCGTCATCCAGTATCAGTGCCGGGATGCGCCCGAGCGGATTGACGCGCGCTACCTGGCTGCCCGGCTCGCGCGGCGGATCGACCAGATAGTCGTGGGGGATGTTCTTTTCCAGCAAGACCAGGCGCGCCTTGCGCACATAGGGGCTGGTATTTGTTCCTAGCAGTTTCATGTTTCTTCTCCGGTAGAGAGCCGCACATGTTGTCGCCGTCGCACTTCAACTGCGATTTCAACAGTGCGCTTCAGGTTTATTTATTCAGCTTGTCCTGCAGTGACTGGCCGGTTTTTTCCAGGGCATGGCCGCCTTTTTCCAGCGTTTCGCCGGTCGCATTTTTAATCTTCTGATTCAGCGCAGCGGTGTCAAACGGATTGGAATAGAAAGGCACTTCGCGCCCGATATTCACCCCGAACCACATTCCCAATAAAATTCCGACAAGCAGGCTTAGCAAGACCGTTTTAAAGTGTTTCATCTGTTTCTCCAATGTTTCATAAAATGGTGATCGATAAAAATGCATGCTCCGCGGCAAGCAGGTGCGCATCACACAATACCGGCACAACAGGATTATAGGCTATGCAGGCTCATGGCGCGCAGCATGAGGACGAGCCGGCTTGCCAAACAGATATGTGTGCTAACGCACAGCACGTTGCGCATGGATGGGGATAATCGAAGCAACGAATAACAACGGTCGGCGGGGCCGCCGCTTTCCCGCCGCAATGCAATGCTGAACGAGGTTTTTACGATGCGCAGAATGCTGATCATGGGTCTCGCAGGGTTCGCCGGGTGGGCGAGTCCGGCAGGAGCGGGATTCTTTTCCTCAACAGGCCCGGTCATCGCGATATTCGCCGGCGAGTTGTTTCTGGGCGAAGCCGAAGGCTATCTCAACGGCTCCGGAACGATCAGTATCCGGTCGAGCACCAAGCCCGGCGTCACGTGTCGCGGACAATTCACTTCCAGCGCTGAACTTGGCGGCGCGGGTAGCTTGCTATGCAGCGACAGTGCCACCGCCACGATCAAGTTTCAGCGTCTGAGCATTTTTCGCGGGTACGGAACCGGCAGCTCCAGCCGGGGCCCGATGAGTTTTACCTACGGGCTCAGCGCAAATGAATCCGAGCCCTACCTGAAGCTGCCCCCCGGCAAGGCGCTCAGGCTGGACGGAAAAGATCTGGTGCTTGTGGATGTAAGGCAACTGGTCCCGGCGATATTACCGGTGACGGCTCCGATCTCCCCGGCACCATAGGCCGCGCCGCCGGACGTGTTTCCGGTTCTGTCGCATCAGATCAAAACCTCAAAAACTTACTTCCCGGCTTTTTGGATAGCGAGTTTGTTGGCTTCGAACCCGCCCTTGGCCTTCCATTCGTTTAACCCCCCCTGCAAGATGCGGACATTGTCCATACCGGCCACTCGTAGCGCAAAACCAGCCTGCGCGGAAAGAGTGCCTGTATTGCAGTACACCAGAACCATCTTGTCGCCGGGTAGCTCGGCGCGGCGGCCTAGCACCTTTCGCCATTCGATGTTTACAGCGCCGGGAATGTGGGAAACCTGGTACTGATCGGCGTCGCGTGTGTCGATCACATAGATATTCTTCCAATCCTCGGCCGGTATCTGCTCGGGCAGGATAATGGCACCGCCGTATTCCGAGAAATCCAGGAACTCTTCCATTGCCTTTATCGCCGCATTATCAGCAGCAAAAACGGAGGTTGGAAGAGACATGGGCGTGGCTGCCAAAAAGATAAGCGCAGAAATAAAGTAACCAGATTTTTTCATGTGCAGTTCCTGTCAAGACGTTGCGGGCGCAGGATTAAGGCGCGGGTGCGTTTCTTCGCCGAGCCACCACAGCAGCGCACCGGAAACGAACATCGAAAGCGCGACGAACCAGAACGCAGCCTCCACAGAGCCGCTGAAATGCGCGGCGATTCCCAGCCCAAGCGCGCCGATGCCATAACCAAGGTCGCGCCAGAAGCGGTAGATGCCGATGGCCGAGCCGCGCCAGTTCGGGTGGGAAATGTCGGCAACGGCAGCAGAAAGATTGGGATACAGCAATGCCATGCCGAAACCGGAGACAGCTGCCGACAATGACCACCACGCCACACCCTCATTCAACAGCATCATTGCCACACCCGTACCGCATATCCACATGCCCAGCACATTCGGCTTGTGGCGGCCGATATGATCGGACAGCTTGCCAGTGAAGAATTGCGAGCCCCCCCAGACAAATCCATAGACACCGACTATCCAGCCGATGTTGGGCAGGCTGATGCCGCGTTGGTAGAGGAACACCGGATAAAACACCCAGACCAGCGCATCGACGAACTTCTCCACCAAACCCGCCTGGCAGATCGCGGCCATACGTTTGTCACGCCATGTCATCAACGAGAACATCTCCCAGGTATCGGGATGTGCTGAAATGTTGGCGGGATAGCGCGGCTTCGCGGCAATAGCGAGTCCCGCTTTATGTTTCGCCGCTTCTGCTTTGGCCCAAGGCAAGGTGTCCTTGACCCAAAGCAGGGTGAGCAGGATGGCGAGCAACACGGTCGCAAGACCGAACACCAGCAGTCCGGTGCGAGCGCCAAGCATTGTTGCCAGATAGGCAGTGATGATGCCGGCGATTGCCAATCCGACATAGCCGGAAAATTCGTTCAACCCGATGGTAAAACCGCGTTGGTCGGCACGGGTGATGTCGAGCTTGGCGGTTTGCGTCATCGACCAGGTCAGCCCTTGATTGATGCCGAGCAATACCGTAGCGAACACGATCCAGCTCCAAGATGGAGCGTAATAAACCAGCAGCGGGATGGGCAATGCCGCGATCCATCCCAGCAACAAAACCTTCTTGCGCCCGATGCGTTCCGACAATCGACCGGCCACAAAATTGAGTGTGCCTTTGACGAAGCCAAAAGCCACCACGAAAGCCGTGAGCAGCATGAATGAGTTCTTCGGCACACCGAACTCAGCCTCGGACAGTGCAGGTATCACGGTGCGCATCATGCCGATGGTGAAACCCACCAGCATGACTTGCAGCAGTTGGTGCAGGAACTGGTCTAGGTTGGCGCGAATGCCATGTGACAGATTGCCGTGAGTAAGATCGCCGTGTTGCATCGTCATGCGGCGATGTTTGCGGCAACCATCCTGTCCATTTCGGCAGGGCGCGGTGGGATTTCTTTGATCAATGATTCTATGAAAGCTGCCTTGTCCATCGCCAGACCCGGATTCCAGCGTTTCTCGAAGCCGATGGTGGAAGAGGGCTTACCCGACAATCCCGCACCGCAGACGCTGCCCGCCTGATGGCCGGGGAATATCTCGACTTCATTGGGTAGCGGCAGCAGTTTGGTATGCAAGCTATCGTATAACACCGCAGCCATTTCGCACTCGCGGCCAAGCAAATCCGGGCGTCCGGTCGAACCTACAAACAGCGTATCGCCGGTGAGTACGAACCAAGGCGCATCTCCCCGTCGCTTGTCTGACACCAGCAGGCAGACACCGTCGGGTGTATGTCCCGGCGTGTGCAGGACCTTGACTTCGACATTGCCGATGTCGAGCAATTGACCATCTCGCATGGGTTCAAACCCGAACTTGACGACACTCTTGTCCGACTCGTGCAGGCAATACGGTGCGCCCACCATAGCCGCGAGCTTTCTGCCTCCGGAGTAATGGTCGGCATGGACATGGGTGTCGATCACGTAATTGATGGTGACGTTCGCCTTCTTCGCTTCCTCGATGAACCATTCCTCATCGCCTGCTACCACATCCACCGCCACGGACTTGCCCTTGCCGCCACAGCCGAAAAAGTAAGACAATGAAGACTCTTTCGTTGCCAGTTGTTTGAAAAACATCGTGCGCTCCTTAAAATACCAGTACTTTGTCCGCCCATGCGGTCCAATCGGCAAGCTCTGCAAGCGTGCTGCGGAGGGTGCCCTCGGCGAGATCGCTGTCGGCAAGACCGCGCGCATCCATGCAGGTTCCGCAGACGCCGGCCTTGCCGCCGTGACGAGTCACGTTGCCGAGCATCACCTCGACGTTATAGAAACCTTGCGGTACCTTTTGATTGCGATGAGCCGCAGAGGCCGCGTCACCTATCATGAAAACACGAACCTCGTTGCCCTCCTGCTTTGAAATCGCCCCTGCCAAGCGCAGGGCATTGTAGGTGCGTTCGCTTCCGTACGGAGCATCGTTCAGGATGAATAAGGTTTTCATGGCAACTTCCTTGGTTGGCTATCACTCTAATAATCGTTAGAATGATTAGAGCACCAGTTGTTAGTTGCTGTCAATATGGGTTAAAGTTATTTTATACGTTCTATTACTTAATGGATTGAACACATGAAAGACGCACGCAAGATCAAGGATTTGCTTTACGAACAGGTCGCGCGGATCGGCAAGGTATTTTCCAGCCCCAAGCGACTGGAACTGATCGAGCTGCTATGTCAGGGTGAAAAAACGGTGGAGACCTTGGCGCGCGAAACTGCCATCAGCGTAAAACTGACCAGCGCACACTTGCGCGAGTTGCGCACGGCACACCTGGTTGAGACCGAACGGCAGGGCAAGAACATCTACTACCGCCTTGCTGACAAATCGGTTGCTGATCTTTGGGTACAGGTTCATACCCTGGCGGAAGAGCGCCTGATCGAATTGCAACTGGCATTGCAGAAGATTGTCGCGCAACCTGATGACTTGGTGGCCAGTGACCGCGAAAGCCTGATGAAAGCCGCCCGCAAGGGTGATGTGGTGGTTCTCGACGTGAGGCCGACGGAAGAGTATTTGACCGCGCACCTTCCATTTGCAAGATCAATTCCGCTGACAGAGTTGCGTCTACGATTAGCTGAACTGCCCAAAGACCGTTCGATTGTTGCTTACTGTCGTGGCCCTTATTGTCTGATGGCGATAGATGCAGTAGAACTGTTGCGCAAGGAGGGTTTTAAGTCTGTGCATTTGCGGGATGGTGTCGCAGAATGGGAACTGACAGAAATTCGATAGTTGTAGTTTCGCCTCGCCGGCCGTTGGATTATCTTCTGAACTACAGCAGTATTATTGAGCTTTACATAATTCATGACGATTGAGAGATTTACCGTAGGGCCGGCTATGCCCGCCGTGTCGGGCGGAGCCCGACCTACAAAATGCCAAGACGCTGTCTTCAATTACGTAATCATCAATAATGGATCAGCTCAGTCTGTCCCCTATATTTGAAATGAGTGATGGAGGGTTTGTGGTTTTCATGTCCGGCTCATCCAGCTTGCTTTTCTGTTGGGCTGTGTTTCAACCATGAAGTTTTTCTTTGATCGCATCGCACGCGGATTGCAGAATTATCTCGGCCGGGCGGCCAGGGAATCATCGGCTGACTTGCAGGGATCACCTGAGAGAATCCAATTGATCGACGTCCAGCGGCGCATCAGAATATATCTGCACGCCTTATGGGGCTGCGATTTCGTCATCAAGTCGATTGGTAACGATCCCGAAAATCGCGAAACACGCCAGCCTTTCATAAAGAAATCCTTCATCCATCTGCCCAATCATAATTACGATTTCATTTTGGATGGCGTCACGCACTTCACCGGTCTGGAAGTCTATCGTGCAGCCGCCACTCATGCTGCAGCGCACATCGTTTACTCGAGGCAACATTTCGCCGATAACCTGGTCAACAAATGGCAGCGTGCGGTGATCGCCACAATCGAGGATGCGCGGGTAGAAACCTTGGCCATACGCGAATTCCCCGGCCTCAAGCAACTCTGGACCAGGCAGCATAACGCCACCCCAGCGCACAATCAGACCGCGGGCGATTATCTCAACCGCCTGGCACGCGCGTTGCTGGATGAGAACTACCAGGATGACGATCCGTGGATCAGCCGGGGCCGATCACTGTTCCTGGCTGCGCATGATCTGGAGGCAGACAATTTTTCCTGGAACATTGGTTTGGCGCTTGAGCATGCGTTCCACAACAGGAAAATCAAGTTCGATGGCCTCCTCAAACCAGGCGCGTCCTACCGTGACGACAACCGCCATTTATGGGCATCCGAACATTCTGATTTTATAGAGCCGATAGACATTCCCTGGTTGAAATTGCTCTCGACAAACTACACCGTGTCGGGCACTGAGGAAGACAAACAGCGACCCTCAATGCAGATGCGAATAGAAAGTGCGGACGCTGCAGATACATATGTTTATCCGGAATGGGATTACCGCACCCAGATCAATACCCCTTCCTGGGTGACTTTACGGGAGAGGAGTTCCAGGACCGGCGATCTGAAAATCATCGAAGATATTACCGCGCAGAACAAGCATCTCATAACCCGCATGAAGAATCTTCTTCTTGCCATTCAATATAGAGGTGTGCGACGCATCAGGAAGCAGGAAGAAGGCGATGAAATAGATATCAATGCGGCGATACTCGCCATGATGGATATCAGACTGGGCAGATTGCCGGATGACAGGATCATGATGAGCTCATTGCGAAAGACCCGCGACATTTCAGTCCTTGTGCTTCTGGACCTGTCAGGTTCGGCGAATCAAAAGATCCATGGGCAAGACTATACCGTGCTGCAGCTTACCCAGAAAGTATGCGTTCTATTTGCAGATGCGATCGAAGCAGTCGGAGATCCGCTGGCCATTCACGGCTTCAATTCCAGGGGGCGTCATGATGTCGATTATTTCAGATTCAAGGATTTCGATCAGCCCTATGACGACGCTTCGAAAGCCAGGATCGCCGGCATGGCCGGTGATCGTTCAACCCGCATGGGTGCAGCGATTCGCCACGCCACTCAACACCTCAATGGGTATAAATCCAGCAAGAAGCTGTTAATGACCATCACTGACGGCGCACCGGCGGACATCGATATGCCCGACCGGCATTACCTGCGCTATGACCTGAAGCATGCGGTCATCGAAGCTCAACAATATGGCATACATACTTATTGTATAGGTCTCGATCCCAAGGCGGACGAGTATATCTCCAGGATATTCGGTGCGAAGAATTATATGGTTGTCGACCACGTTAAATCTTTGCCTGAAAAAATGCTTCATATTTATGCGGCACTTACCCTTTGAAATAGGCGGCGTCTTCTGCGTTGCCGCCGCAACTTGTTCAATGTATTTGCTTTGCGGGCTTATGCGAAAAGATGATGATGCAAAGCACGATGAGTACGATAAGTGTCGCAGACGCCGAATAGCGATTTAATGCCAAGCCACCTTTAAGGACGGGTTTATCGAGGAAGTCGCCGACGACCGCGCCGAGGGGTCGTGTAAGAATGAATGCCGCCCAGAATAGCGCCGTGTGGGAGATTCTTGTACGGTAGTATGCCATCGCGATTATTGCCAGCATTGTTCCAAACACTACCGCACCTCCACCATACCCGAGGCCGGCTGTATCAGCAGTCCAATCGCCAAGCGCAGTACCCAGGGTTTGCGAAAACATGATCGTTACCCAGTAGAACGTTTCCGATTTTGGCGAGCTCACAGTATCAATGGCATTGGTGCCGAGTGTGCGATACCAAAGCATGAGTGACGCCACCAGCAATGTAAACAGGATAGCGGTCCCCCCGGCGTACCCGATGCCAAGTGACCTATCAGCGAAATCTGCCAGCGTTGTTCCAACCGTTGTCGTTGCAATGATTGTCGTCCAACACACGACGGGGTGAAACTTCTTCGCCAGAATCTGAACAATCACGGCGGCGATAAATATTACTGCAAAGATCCCCGTGCTCTCGAGATAACCGAGCTTCATGGACATGGACAAGGCATCTCCACCGGTTTCACCCAGGGTTGTGGCGAAAATTTTTATGATCCAGAAGATCAAGGTTACTTCCGGCACCTTGCTCAAAATTTCTTGCTGTTCTGTGTTCATCTTTTTTCTTAATATTATGCACCTGACCCGTGGTTGGGGTCTGCACTCGGTCGATAGTTCCCAAGCTGATTTTGGGCGCTCAGCAAGGTACCCCGTAAAAGTTATATAGAGTTACTTGGAGCAGCAATCTACAAGAAAATACTATTCCGCTAATGGAGAGTATTAAAGGGGTCATCATTGAAATCATTTTCTGGACTTTTTCATTTTGCCGACGCTCCTGGATGATTATTTGATGCTGACCCATTTAGTCAGACACGCTCCTTTATGCTCGAGGGCAGGACAGTGAAGTCGCTCGTTTTCTCGAGCGAATTCATGGCAGACAGGAGTGCCGGCGGTGGCACGACCAGCTTGCGCTCGGCCAGGTCCAGCCATCCTCCGGCGCTCGTGACTCGCGCGCTAAGTTTTCCGTCCGAACGGAAGATCTCGTGCCGAAGAAGGAAGCGGCTGCCGTCCACTGCGTGGCCCGCGAGTGCATAAGTCACTGTGATTTGCTGCTGCAGCCCGACCTCCTTGAAATACTCTACCTCGTCCTTCATGACCACCGGGCCGATTCTGAGCCGCAAGAACTCTTCAATGGGAAAGCCATTTTCGATCAGGAACATCTGCCGTACGTCGGCAGCCTTGTCGAGATATGCCGTGTTCTTCATATGGGAGTTGAAGTCCATATCTGCCCAACCTGCATAAAGTGTCTTCGAGTACATGTGTTTGCTCCGTGGCGCGCCAGTATTAAAGGGGGCAGCTTTAAATAATTATCCTAGAGTGGCCGCGAAATGAAAAGGTCAGGAAAATAATCCGATGCTGGCCTCTTTAGTTTCTTTTGATGCAGGTCCTTTAGTTCAGACTCCGCTACCTTTTACTTAGGTATATGCATGGGATCTTTAGACCTTCTCGTCCCAGTGAAACCGGTGCAGCAGGCGATGAAGTATAGGCGTGAGGAAAAGCGCGGCAGTGACAATGAAGGCCAGCCCCGCATAGAGCGCGTAAAGCCCGGCGAAGAGTTTACCCGCGGCAGTCTGTGGCATATTGACCGGCCCCATGCCACCCAGAAGCATGGACGAGTTGAGAAACGCGTCGATCCACGAGAGATGCTCGAACACCACATAACCGAGCATTCCGAAGGCGAGTGATCCAGCAAGCAAACCCAGGGCCGCCAGAAAATGACCCAGAAGGCGCTGTGCGAACTTTTCGCGGGATAGTGGTGCTTGGTGCATGGACTCGTACACGGCTTGCTCCTCGGGCGGCCTTGATAAGCCTGATGTTAAATCAAGGGGCGCGCTTTAGCGCGACCCTCTTGAGTATTAAAGGGGGCTGCATCGGATTTTTTCATTTCGCGGACACCCTTGGATGATTATTTGATGCTGAGCCCTTTAGTCGATCCGCGCAACGTCTTTCCTATCGGGGTTGAAATACCCGATTCAGAATCGATTCATACGGGAACGCGGCGCCGGGATCCACCTTGCGCCGCTGCGTTCTGTCGCAGGACAGCAGCGCGTGGTCGAGATCGGAGTGACGCTTGATGCCATCGCGCGTGATGCCACGGCGCTGTTTGATGTCGCGGAGCAACTTCACCAGCGACGCCAGTTGCGCTTCGGGAAACGGGTCGAGCCCGTCCCCATCGTTAATGAGCTCGATGCCGATGGACTGACCGCTGTAGTGCAAAACGTGATTTGCCACCTCGTCCTCGGGCACGCTGGCGCGCAACGTCCCATCCCGGTCTATCATGTAGTGGACGCCGAGTTTGGGATCGGCTTCTATCTTTCGCATGTCTTCATCGAGGGTGCCGGCTCTCACCCAGATGGGCTTGCCTGTTCCGGCATCACAGGTGGGGCCGCCCGTCGAATGGATCATGACCATGTCGATGGCTTGTGTGCGAACGTTGCCGGTGCGGCGCGCCTTGGCGTCATTGGCCGGAAAAGTGAGCGCCATCAGAACCAGCCCGATCACGGCCGATATTCTCCTGATGTTGCGGACTGCGCGCGATTTTGTTGAACAGGTCATCGACGCCGATGTTTTGCCGGGATGAATAATTCAGGATCGACCATTGCGCCATTAAGCACGACGCTCCAGTGCAGATGCGGGCCCGTGGCGCGCCCTGTTTGTCCGGAAATCCCGATCCGCTGACCTTTGCTGACTGTTTCGCCGGCTTTCACGTTGATACGGTCAAGGTGGCAGTACATGGTGATCAACCCGTTGCCATGATCGATAAAGACTGTTTTGCCGTTGAAAAAATAATCGCCGACCGCCAGCACCCGGCCTTGCGCGCTCGCCTTGACCGGCGTGCCGCGCGCGACCGCCACATCAAGGCCGGCATGGGGTGAGCGCGGCTCTTCATTGAAGAAACGACGCAGGCCGAAATGACTGGACAGTTCCCCTTTAACGGGCAGGATAAAAGCCAGATCGGTGTCCTGCGCAGCGCGCCAGTGGTGTTTCAGTTCCGTGATGACCGCGAGCTCGCGGTCGGCGCGAGCCTCGTCTGCAGCCGATAGTTCTACCTTGCTCTTGTCTTCCAGGGTGATGTGCTGCTCAGGATATTTTTTTGTATTGACCTCGAAGTCCAGCGTTGTTGTTACGCCGCCGATCTTGACGCGCAGCTCATGCGAACCCGGCGTCACATCAAGCGGCAGACCGACTACCGCGTACCATAGCCCGTGATCGGAAGTAACGAGAACAGGCTGATCGCCCAACCATGTTTGCGGCGTATCGGTCCCGGTTGAAACGCTGCCGAGCGGAATGATCGCAACGCCGCCGGGTACATTGGAAGATAGCGGGAGACTTGCATGTGCAAGCCCAGGAAAAGCAAAGGCAAAGGCAAAAGCCAAAACGAACAGGCTGAATCGCAAGCAGATTCGGAGCGTGATGGCAATAAGCGTATGCATGGTTCTTTCACGGAGCCCCATTTTTTTCATAAAATCACGGGCTCCGTCCTCAGTAGTTATTCTTTAACTTGCTTCTGGGCAATATAGTTGCGTTGCTCTTCTATTGCCTTGCCTATCGTCATGTCTTCTGGGATTGGGTCGGTTTTATTCCCAATATATCCAACAGCCGCCCCGGCAATATGTCGAATAGCGTACTGAGAAAATAATGCCTTTTCTTCAGGCGTTAGTTTCTGGAGGGACGGTTTTACAGTTGTACTCCACTTGGAAATATCAGCGGGCACTTTGGTGTCGTGAGGGTCGCCGCATGCAACAAGCAATAATGCCAAACAAAATATTGAAAATATTCTCACGGCTAAATCCCTTCCCCTATTGTTAGATATTTATTGAGCTTTACATAATTCATGACTGTTAAGTGATTTACCGTAGGGCGGGTTTTGCCCGCCGTGTCGGGCGTAGCCCGACCTACGAGATGCGGAGACTCTGTCTTCAAATATATAATCCTCAATAATTGAAGCTGACCTCTTTAGCTGTTTTTATTCTGATCTCGTATGGGCATGGCGGCAGCTCAGAGCTTTGGAAACCGTATGCGACTGACCATAAGTGAGCCGGAAACCGCGAACAACAGTACCAGCGGATGAAGCGTGAAGCCGGCCAACTCGACCTTGCCGAACCAGAGGGACTCGCCCAATGCGCCCTGTGAGGCGGCCGCGAACATCAACACGACCAGCAGCAGAGATGTCGGGATGGGAGTTCCCTCGAAGTACTTCACCTTATCTCCACCCTCGGACATCACCTCGGTCGTAATGTTATAGCGCGCCAGGCGCGATACACCGCATGCAACAAAATAGGCCAGGACAATACGGTCGTAAAAGCCCTGCATGCCGCAACCGTATGCAATCACGGCCGGGGCCACGCCGAAAGAAATGACATCGGCGAGTGAGTCGAGCTCACGGCCCATTGCAGAAGTCTGCTGCCGCCACCGGGCGATCCGCCCGTCCAGGACATCGAAGATCAAAGCGGCAACGATCAGCCCGCACGCAAAGTAGACGTGCCTGACATCGGTCGTTTGCAAATATGTCAGCATGGAAAACAATGCCCCCGTGCCGCAGACCGCGTTTGCCAGTGTGAACCAGTCGGCAAGATGGAACTCGCGGATCATGGAGAAAGGCTTTTGCAGTTTATGTGTCATCAGGGCCCCCAGGTTTTATCTGGACACATTGTACTCATATCACCGCTAATAGAACTGGCAATCGAGCGGCGGCTATTCAGTGTTAAAGGGGTCAGCAGTGTTAAAGGGGTCAGCATCGGAATTGTTTTTGGGACTTTTTAGTGTTAAAGGGGTCAGCATCGGAATAGTGTTAAAGGGTCCAGCATCGGAATTATTTTTGGGACTTTTTCATTTCGCGGTCACCCCTGGATAATTATTTGATGCTGCCCCTTTAGTTCTGCTTTAATAATAGAAACGTCCGCCGAAACCTATTGTTTGAGTGTTATAAGATGAACCGGTATCAGGGCTATTTGAATCAGAACCTATGTCGGCAAACAATTCCACTTGCGGCGTAACCTTGAACCCGAGTTGCGCCTGGATTCCATTGCTTGTAGTAGTAAACGAATTGCTGGACACACTGGTATGAACAGCCGATAAGATGCCTTCCAGTTGTGGCGTGAGTTCCGCGCGCAAGCCGACACCGATATCATAACCATTCGAGCTATACGATGAGCCTGCAAAGCTGGATGTTCCTTGAATCAGGTGGCCTGCGACGATCAGATCAACATTGTTTTGTAGCGGCGTATGGTATCCCGCGCCAATTTCAAATGCGTTGCCAGTAATGTCGCCGGAAGCTGTACCGGAAGGCTGGCTGCCGGTTGCAAAAGCTCCATCCAGGTAAATGTTTTTTGTGATTCCATATGAAGCACCGAAAACATATTCGGTAGCATCTGCCCAGCCGCTTTGGCTCGTTTGGGCATAGCTGACTTCTATTGCATTGTAGTTAAGCTCGGCCGAAGCGATTGCTGGAATTAACAGTCCCGTAAGCGTTGTTGCGATGAGTATTCTTTTCATGATTCCCCCTTGTTAAGATTTATGTAACTAAAAACGCCCCTCTTGTTATGTCCGTGGATCAAAGGTGGCAGGGTGACAATAGCACCAAATAACTGACGGCGGGTTGCAATTTTATTGGACTGATTTGCTCAACAAACCCAGAACCAATATTTAATTTTCAACATTCGCTCTTGGCGCTGAGCAGGCGGTCTTCAACGTGAATTCGATGCGCCATTTGCGGGCAAAGGCGGTTGTGGAAAGTAGATCAAGGCGCGTTGGAACGCGCAGTTTTGCTGAAGCGCAAAGGTTCACTGCAGTGTTGAACGGCATCAACGACACCATTGTTCTTCACAAGGTATACCAT
>DHIV01000037.1:24214-24532 GCA_002403995.1 Gallionella sp. UBA4737
TGTTCTTCACAAGGTATACCATCGTTATTGCCATCCATTTTGGTGTTAGCGCAATTGTTTAGAAAAAACTTTGCTTCCTCGCATGAAGTCATTTGAGAACAAAATGTTCTACCGTCACATTTGAACCTTGAAACACTATAGTTTTCTTTGTCAGTACTACCACTTTAGTTGGTCTTAGTTGATGTTATCTTCAGGAACCACCTTGGCGTGACGCCTGTGCACTTCCAGCAAAGCAGTTAAAACGGGCTTGGGGAAGCCGAGGCGACCACCCCGTTTATCTAAGATGATGGTGCCGAGGTATTTCTGCAACTCGACATA
>DHIV01000037.1:24686-31180 GCA_002403995.1 Gallionella sp. UBA4737
TTCTGCAACTCGACATAACCCCACATCAGTGAGATTTTTTCGCCAATGCGCGGATATTGTTCCCAGATTATGGAAAGATGGGAAGGGAAACCGGGGGGCATTTCTGGTGCGGGAGGCGGTGCTTTGGGAATTGATATCTTGATGTCCATAATTACAGATCGTTACATCTGGTCAGATAAATTGCAAAACGCATCAAGCAGAATTCCGGTAGCGACCACGGCTTATGAACTTGAGTGCAACCAGCCAAAATTATAATCCGAATGTCCTTACGGGCGTCAGCAATTAAGAAGCTTTCAGTGTGGAAAGTAGATTAGGAGCGTTGGGAAATATTTCGAGCCTGGCCCCTTTAATATTATAATACTACAGCCTTGGATAATTATTTGAAGCTGACCCCATTAGTTCCGACCCCATTAGTTCCTGTCACTTGCCACTCTCGGGTGGGGTAAGTGAACAGCGCCAACTCTTGACCTTGGAATCCTTCGGGACCGCATTGCTCGCCAGAATCTGGGTAATCGCCTGTTCTGCAGTCGCTTTGCATCTCTCGATCGTTCGATTATAGGGATTGAACACCCAGTACTGGTGGACATTCTCCGAATTTTCCAGTTCGAGGATCAGCACAGTGCCGTCTCCATCTTTCTCGCTGCATCCCAACATGAGTAGCAGACCCAGTGCTGCCAGCAGCGCAACGATCTTCGTGGTTGCCCGGGATAAGTGGATTTGATTTTTTCGCATGATCGGTGCTGAATGTTAAACCTTTATCAGCCTGTTGTGGCGCAAGGTTCTGGCTTGCAATTGAAGTCGGTCGGTGTGCCGGCAGGTTCCAGTTGGCCAACCCAGTTTCAAAGTGGTCAGCATTGGAATCTTTTCCTGGACTTTTTCATTTCGCCGACACCCTTGGATAATGTGTGATGCCAACCCATTTAGTCCCTATTCGACACAAAGCCGTACTTGAATTTGCTCTTAAGACATTTGATATGTGTCTGCTAAAATGGGTGAAGCCCAATGCCTCAATTCGTATATCCTGGAATAACAACTTCATTACTGCTTAATGGTGCTTGGTTTTTGAACCTGCTCCATGAGATCGTTATTCCATTCTCCTGCTACATTTATTTGGGCAGCAGCCCCAAGCAGAACGGCTTCTATCAGGTTGTGACTGAGGTAGACATACAGGCCCGGCTGTTTGAACTGATACAACATAGCCACGGCAGATCCGCCCGGCACGAACCATGTTTCGAGATTTGTTGCAGGCTTGTCCGCGAAAGAGCCTCCGTTCCACACCAGGTCACCGTGCCCGCCAATAAGATGGGGACGGGAGTCCCTATTGGCTTGCGAGTGTATGAACAACACCTTTTCCCCTACCTTTGCCGTTAATGCATGCTCGCCTGTCAGCGTTCCCACCCCCCCGTTAAACACCACGTGAGTAGGCGTCAGCGTCCTCATCACCTCAAGCGTATCTGCCATGCCTTCAACCGGTGTTAAATACTCCTTGTAATTGCCATTCGCATCTTTGGGCACGTAATAGTCCTGCTCGCCGATATAGTAAGCTCTGTCGTATTTGATGGGCTTGCCTGCGGCGTCTCTCAGGCCGTCGCGCGGCAGGACCATGATGGCTCCATTCATTCCGGAGACGACGTGCCACGGGATCATGATTCCGCCGGGAGCACAGTGGTAGACAAACACGCCGGGCTTGATCACCTTGAACCGCATGACCACTTCTTCCCCGGGAGATACATGGGTAAGCTCGGCCCCGCCCAAAGCACCGGTTGCCGCATGAAAGTCGATATTGTGTTCCAGCGTATTCGTTATCGGATTCACCAGCGTCAGCTCGACATAGTCATCTTGATGCACCACGATAATAGGTCCGGGAACACTGCCGTTAAAGGTCATCGCCCAGATAGTCGGGCCATCCGGACTTATTTTCAGGCGCTTCTCTTCAATCACCATTCGCACCTGCACAATTTTTGGCGCGCCTTTCGCAACCTGCTCATGCTCGGGCAAAAAAGGCGGGGCAACCAGTTTCTGCGTGACACGTTCCAGTTTGTCAGACTTGGATTCGATCACAGCTCCCGCGTTCGTGGAGCAAGTCATCAAGAAGCTGATGGTCAGAATTGCATTCAATACTTTGCGCATACGTTCCTCCTGTTATTCAAGGCTTTCACAAATTTGCCAAAAGAACTTGAGACCCAGGTGATAAAAAATACACCTTTAAATAATATACACTCTTTATTGAGAATCAAGTGGGCTCCGCCCCTATATAACTATCAACAAATGATACTGCTGGTAACCGTGGCCCCCTAATGTACTAAACTTTTGCCCTGAGCAAAATATTTGTAGGGTGCGTTCCACGCACCAATGATTATGGTGCGTGGAACGCACCCTACATTGAGTATTTAAGGGGTCGGATTTTTTGGATTTTTTCATTTCACCGGCACCCGTAAATGGCTGTTTGCATCATTACAAGTATCGGCTGTACTGCGGGCAGAATGGCGCAACAGTGGTGCGCTATGACAATGAATCCGGCAAGGGTGACCTTCGCATCTGGGCAAAAACGAGCGTCAGCAAGCCTATCTGTTCACCACGCTGGAACAACTGATTATGGATTTCGAAGCGGATGTCATCCGCCTGTCAGGAGACAAAAATGAAAGCGATCATTGAACTGACCAGTTGGAAAACTTCACAGGCTCGCGCCTTGCGCGCAGCCAAAAGAGCCGATGCGGGCAAGTCTGTCTCCGCAGACTACCATCTTGATTTCGATTCAATGGCGAACCTCTTCTCGGACATCACACCTGCGCGTATGCAAGTGATCGAAACCTCCAAGCAACTCGGCGCGCTCAGTGTTTATGCCTTGGCCAAGGCGCTGGGGCGCAACTACTCGAACGTTCACCGCGACGTGCGCAAACTGCTGGGGCTTGAGCTCTTGGCGCGCGATGAAGATGGGAAGGTTTATGTGCCGTGGAAAGATGTGGTGCTGAATGTTTCCCTGACGGGGGATACGCTGGCTGCATGATCGCGTTTACACCATCACTGCCCTTGTGCCATATCGCAGAAAAACTATTACGATGCTGACCCCAATGGCACTCTGACCCCAATGGCACTGACCCCAATGGCATTTCCAATGGCATTTTCATGGCACGCCCTTGAGCAACGGTACGTACTCCGGGCTCTCGGAGATTATGTTGTGACTCGTGCCAGCTACAATTCTGAGCGTCACAACCCCGGTATGAAAACGTGCGTAGAGCGCTTCCGTGCTGGTGCGCGGGATGACTTCATCGCGCTCTGCCGCGACGACCAGCGTAGGCGCGGTAACCTGAGCCGCATATCGCCACGATTCAAACTTGTCCAGCAGTAGCCAGCGGATCGGGAAGTAGGGATACTGACTTGCTGCCAACTCTGCAAGGCTATCGTATGGCGTGACAAGGATAAGTCTGGCAACGGGGCGCAAGCTTGCCAGATGAACTGCGACTCCGCTGCCCAGGCTGCGGCCGATAACCACGACATTGGGATGTTCGGTGCTAACCCGGTCAAACAGGGCAAGCGCATCGGCAACCAGCGCATCTTCCGAGGGCTTCCCCGAACTTCCGCCGTAGCCCCGGTAGTGCATCAAGTAAATGGCGTGCCTTGGAAAGGCAGCAGCGAGACTTGGCAAACTGAAGTTGACGTCTTCTGCGTTGCCGCCGAAGTAGACCACGGCATCCGGCCCTTTCTTTGGCATCGCTGTAATTTGCACTTGAGCGCCATCAGTCGGCAACGTGAACATCGATGCGCCATTTGCGGGCGAGGGCGGTTGTGGAAAGTAGATCAAGGAGCGTTGGAACGCAAAGAGCAGAGCGCAGCACGCGAGATAGACAACAATCGCGACGACAACAAGTATGAGCAGGGTTCGTGACATGGGGCTGGTGATCGCGCTCACAGTATCAATGGGGCAACATCGTAATCTGTTTCCGGGCTATTTCATATCGCCGACAGCCTTGGAAAATATTCGATGCTGACCCCTTTAATTGCTTTAATGACGGCTTGGCACATATCTACCGCAGGCCAAGTTCTATCTATGGCACAAAGCTGAAGGTGAATAATAAGGAAACAACGTTGATATGTAACCTGTCAGATATGACAGAAGAGGATGCGAAGTTTCAGATAGCGTGATATAGGGATGGAGTTCAATTGATTTTGTGAAAAGTATGGGGCTCCGTCCCCATGTAATTTCGCCCATGTAATTTCGAGCCTGGCCCCTTTAATTTGGCCCCTTTAATTTCTATCTGGAATTGGAATTACATCATCACGGCCCCTGTGCCATATCGCAGAAAAACTATTACGATGCTGACTCTTTATAGCGTTCAAACAGAGTGCAATTCTTCCCTGATGATACGTCGTACAACTTCCTCTGTTACTGGGTTGTTGTTCGTGGCGACTTGCTTGAGCGCTTCATTGATCAGGGTTTGGTAGCCCTTGCCTTCGGTTTCAGCACGTAAGCGGAACGATTCAAGAATGCTGTCGTCCAGATATATCGTGACCCGCGTCTTACCCTTCGAGGCAGCGGATTGAAGTTTTGCCAAATGAGGTACATCTTTTGCACGTTTGGCTTTCGAAAAATCGTATTCAGCTTTCATATTGCCTCCGTTCATTTTTGGTTGCCAAGCGGGCTGAGATAAGCCGTATAACTTCTACGCGCAGTGTGTAGCACACGGTCAATAGATGCCCTTTATTTGACATCCCAACCAACAGGAATCGCAACTCATCCTTTGCATCTTCATCTTCCCGAACTAACGCCATAGGATCCAGTAACGCAGATGCGGCTTCATCAAAAGACACGCCGTGCTTTTTCAGGTTCGATGCGGCTTTCTTTTGGTCAAATTCAATGCCCATGTCAAATAATACATATATTATGCATATAGTGCAATCGCCCTAATTTCTTCACCAAACTTTGGCCCTTGGTAAAATATTTATAGGGTGTGTTCCACGCACCCTACATTGAGTATTTAAGGGGTAGCATCGGATTTTTTCTTGGACTTTTTCATTTCGCCGACACCCTTGGATAATGATTTGATGCTGACCCTAATGGCAGTGAATCAATTGGAATATCAAGCTGAAGTTACGGTTTTGAACTGGCTGAATCAAATGTGCCGGAGCCGAATTATTTTATAGGAATTGCTCGCGCGGAGGAAATATAAATTGACTCTTTTTACTCCGTGGTATCTTTTACTCCGCTTCTGGCTTCAGCGGCGGTAGCAATTGCCGCCCAGGATCCCGTGGGACATTGCCTAACCGCCCTGTTAAAGAAATCTCTCGCCTTATCTTTATCCTCGCCGAGCAAGCTCCACTCTCCTGAATAGAAGTCAGCCTCGCACATCTGTTCTTTCTGTATGCCGGCGTTGGCATCTGCCGCTTTCTCGAATATAGTGGCCGTACTGCTCTTGCCAAGAAGCATGGCAATTACCGGAGCAGGCCATTTGGCCGCGTCCATGGCGTTGCTGTCCACTGCAAGCTTGGCTTCAGGATCCGAAACGCCGGATCTGGCACGTGACAAATAAAGCAGGATAATGGCGGCACCATCCTGTGAAAGTTGAAGCTTTTGTGCGAAATCCGTTGCGGCGATTCCAAAATTTCCAAGACTGAACTCGGCTAGCCCGCGGTAAAAGAACGCAACCGTATCATGTTTGTTCACGCGGATCGCGTCATTGAAGTCGGCGACCGCCTTGTCGTATTCGCCCTTGTTTATCCATGCCACGCCGCGACCATCGAAGGTTTCCGCATCCTGCGCGTTGAAACGGATCGCTTTATCGAAGTCCGCGATGGCCCTGTCGTATTCCCCCTTTTTGACCCATGCCACTCCGCGGCTATGGTAGGCATCCACAAGGTGCGGATTAAAGCGGATCGCGTCGTTATAGTCGGCTATCGCCTTGTCATACTCCCCGCTGTTCGCCCATGCAAGACCACGGTCAAAATGCGCCGTGGCCAGATCGCCATTTACAATCTGGCCGGAATCAAGCGCACGGGTTAAAAGACGTATTGCCCCCGCATTATTGCCGCTCCTCAGTTCAGCTATGCCTGCCTGGGCATCGTCGTACCCATTTGCCATTGCAGGATCGCCGAACGAAATCAAAAGCAAGGGACATATCAAGAACACCTGAATCTTGTTCAACATTTTCTCGGCCACCTTTGGATGAATATTTGGTGCTGATTACTTTAATTTCTGGGAAACCGTGTTTTGCCCTCTAATGTTAATCGTGCGGATAAACAAAAATCGACTCCGGTACCGTTAAAACACCTGGGGCGGAGCCCCATTCATTCCACTAAATCACAGGCTCCGTCCCATGTAATTTTCTGGGATGTCGAATCAAGTATATTCGGATTGACTGGCCGATTCCTGAACGCACCAGACAATCATTATGATCCATCCGATCACGGGAATAATTCCAATGAGTTGCCACCAACCCGATCTGTTTGTATCGTGCAGTCGTCGCGCTGTGACAGCAATATAAGGAAGTAGAGTGCCG
>DHIV01000054.1:0-13360 GCA_002403995.1 Gallionella sp. UBA4737
CGCGCAGCCGCACGGCATCGTACTGGTCACCGGCCCGACCGGTTCCGGCAAGACCACCACGCTGTATGCCGCATTATCGCGGCTGAATGCGACCACCACCAATATCCTGACGGTCGAAGACCCGATCGAATACGAACTGAACGGCGTCGGCCAGACCCAGGTCAACCCGCGCATCGACATGACGTTTGCCAAGGCGCTGCGCGCGATCCTGCGGCAGGATCCGGACATCATCATGATAGGCGAAATACGCGACCTGGAAACCGCGCAGATCGCGGTGCAGGCGTCGTTGACTGGCCACCTGGTGCTGGCGACATTGCACACCAATGATTCGGCAGCGGCAGTCACGCGTTTGCTCGACATGGGTATCGAACCGTTCCTGTTGTCTTCATCGCTGCTCGGTGTGGTCGCGCAGCGTCTGGTGCGCAAACTGTGCCCGCACTGCCGGCGGCATGACGGCCAATACTGGCACGACGTCGGTTGCGACAAATGCGGCCACACCGGCTATCAGGGCCGGGTCGGCGTATATGAATTGCTGCTGACCACCGAGCAGATCCGCGCACAAATACATAATCGCGCTTCGGAAGCCGACATCCGCGCCGCTGCGCAGCGAGACGGAATGCGCACGATGCGCGAGGACGGTGAGCGCTGGCTGAACGATGGCACGACGACACAGGCCGAATTGCTGCGCGTCACCAAGGAATAAACCTAAACCTTTTTTCATCCACGAAAAGCACGAAAGCCACGAAATAATTAGTAGGTTGCCATGTTGTGGTAAGCCACCTATCAGGTGCAGCCACCAATCATGATATCAAGTGGAATATGTTCGTGCTTTTCGTGCTTTTCGTGTATTTCGTGGACTAATTGCTTTTTAAGGATAGATAGCGTGCCAGCATTCAGTTACGAAGCCGTCGATGCGTCAGGCGCCAGCAAAAAAGGCGTGGTCAACGCCGACAGCGCACGGGCGGCGCGCGCCGATTTGCGCGCCCAGGGCTTGGTGCCTATCAGCGTAGCTGCGATCGAAACCCAGCTCGACGAGGCGGGACTGACCAAACGCAGCGCATTCGGCGATCGTCTGTCCACGATCGAACTGGCTTTGTTCACGCGCCAACTGGCCAGTCTGCTCGAAGCCAGCCTGCCGCTGGAACAGGCGTTTTCCGCGTTGCTGGAACAAGCCGAACGCACTTATGTGCGCGACCTGATCGCTTCGATACGCTCGGAAGTGATGGGCGGCGCGTCGCTGTCAGATGCGCTGGCGAGTCATCCGCGCGATTTTGCCGACATCTACCGCGCGCTGGTCGCGTCCGGCGAGCAGATCGGCCAACTGGCGCGCGTGCTGGCGCGCCTTTCCGACTACATCGAGCGGCGCAATGCGCTGGTGCAGAAGGTCAGGCTAGCATTCACCTACCCGGCTATCGTCACCGTGGTGGCGTTTTTGATCGTGATCTTTTTGCTGACCTATGTGGTGCCGCAGATCGTGTCGGTGTTCGCCAGCACCAAGCAAAAACTGCCGTTACTGACTACGGTGATGCTGGGCGTATCGGATTTCGTGCGGCATTACGGCTGGATCGTGTTGCTGATCGTCATCGCGCTGGCTTTCGCCTGGCGCCGCGCCTTGAAAGACCCCGCGATCAAGATGCGCTGGCATACCTGGCTGCTGAATGCGCCGCTGTATGGACGGTTCGAACGCAGCCTCAACACGGCGCGCTTCGCCAGCACTTTGGCGATCACCACCGGTTCCGGCGTGCCGATCTTGCGCGCGCTGCAAACCAGCCGCGATACGCTGACCAATGTCGCGATGCGCGCACAAGTCGAGGAAGCCGCCAACAGCGTGCGCGAAGGCGTCGGCCTGGCGCGAGCGCTGTCGGTGCACAAACATTTCCCGGCCATGCTGATCCACATGATCCGTGCCGGAGAAGTCACCGGGGAATTGCCGGCGATGCTGGAGCGCGCTTCCAACGCGCAGGAACAGGACCTGGAACGCCGCGCGATGACCATGGCCGGCTTGCTGGAACCGGCGCTGATACTGGCGATGGGCGTGGTGGTGCTGCTGATCGTTTTGGCGGTGTTGATGCCGATCATCGAGATCAACCAGCTTGTACATTGATATGCGAGATATGCGACCAAATCCGATTCGCATAATTGTAGGAGCGGGCTATGCCCGCGATGGTTGTTTGTTCGCGGGTACGAAAAACTTTTGTCCGGGCACCCGTATGGCCCGCTCCTACATGTGTACGGCCGAAAGTTTCGGACATCCGACAAAATTTCTAATCGGCTTGAAATGAAAAATTGATTGAGCATGAATTAACAGGAATGCAATAAAATGAAACGCATGCAACTGATCACAAGTTTTGTATTGTTCATCGCGCTGTGCGTATCGGCAGCATATTGGGGGATGCAATTGTTCAAGCCGCCTGCACGTGCGGTCGCGGCACCTCCCCAGACCAATCAGCCGGCACCCAGCCTGGATGCAGCGGCGGGCTTGTTAGGCGGACATTCAACTTCTGTTGTCGCGAGCAATTTTCAATTGAAAGGCGTGGTGATGGCGAGCAACCCAGTCGACAGCGTTGCGATACTGGCGGCTAATGGCAAGCCGGCGCAAGCGGTCAGGACCAATGCAGAAGTTGTGCCCGGTGTCACGGTCACGGAAGTGCAACGCGACCATGTATTGTTATCTGAACACGGCGTGATCAAGCGGGTCGAATTGCCCAAGGACGCGAAGCGCAGATGATGCCGTGTTTCATGCAAACAGAAGTGACTGCCATGTTCCAGCTTATTCTGCGGTCTGTTCCAGAATATACGACGATTTTGCCGTCTACTTTACGTAAGACTTTTTGCTTCGGAGAGAGACTTGCCATTAAGAGCAACCATTGGTGGAAATGACACCCATGCCTACGAATACACGGAGGAGGGTTGGACTTCGCTCAAAACCTCATATAAGGCAACGAATTTACTAATGCCGTGCTGTTCCAGTCTAGCCATTCCAAAGACCAGCAAGCTCGGCACTTTTTTCTTTGCCCACAAACAAAAAGCAGAATGCAACAGTGCTCCCGAGAGCGCGGAGCATATTTACTTAAAGACATTAGTCGCAAAAGCCGCAATTGAGGCCGGATGGACTACCTGCACAGAATACAGGGGCCGATCCCCTGCAGATGAAGATTGGGTAGCCGACGTCTTATGCAAAAACGGCTGCGCCACTGTCGCGTTTGAAATTCAACTTTCCCCTGTGCCTTACAGTGACATAGCGGAAAGAACAGAGCGCTACAGACGCTCAAAAGTAAGGGCTGCATGGCTCGTTGACTCCACAAAATTCAAAGAGTGGAAATCCAATTCAAACAAGAATTATCCAATTTTCGGGGTAAATCGGTTTGATACTGTTGAACCACCGACAGTTCAGCACTTCGAGAGGCCCGTTGACGAATTCGTCAAAGCGCTACTTAGCAAAAAGGTCCAGTGGATCGCTGAACCTTGGGAGTACGACATCTTTTACATCGAAGATGTATGTTGGAAATGCAATGAACCGGTAAAGCAGGTGTACGGAAGTGCAATTGACGTGTACGGAGAATCCGCAAAGACGGTACCGAACGCATCAACAGTTCTATCGAAGTTTTTCGACTTTATCACCAACGACGAACTTCGTTCATTGGGCCTAAACACAATAGAAAAGCATGAAAAGCTTAAAGGAAATGCACCGGGCTTCCCATATTGCAATGTGTGCATTCATTGTGGAGCACCACAAAACAATCACTACCTAATGAATCACCTACAGAAACAAAATAGAGAGTTCGGCGAAGCAAAATTCACATCACCTCGTGAGGGTAGTGGAAATTGGGTCTGGCTGAATGATAACTGCGGCAGCCAAGCATCTACCACCAGTCTAACTGTCGGTTCAAGGGGACAATAGAAAAGCGCGGACTTGCCGCGCTTTTTTCATAGCCTTGTGAAAATTCCGGATGCGGCGACGCCGCATCATTCCTCAGGTATTCTGCACCACGATCTTCGGGAAGGCCGCGCTGTGATCCTGCGCCATGTCCGCGACCTTGACCGCGATGCGGCGCGCGATCTGTTTGTAGGTTTTGGCGATGTTGCCATCCGGGTCGGCCACTACCGTCGGGTTGCCTGAATCGGCCTGCTCCCGGATGCGGATGTCCAGCGGCAGGCCGCCGAGGAATTCCACGTTGTAATCGGCGCACATCTTTTCCCCGCCGCCCGCACCGAAGATGTGTTCCTCGTGGCCGCATTTCGAGCAGATATGCGTGCTCATGTTCTCCACGATGCCGACGATCTTGATGCCGACCTTCTCGAACATCTTGAGTCCCTTGCGCGCGTCCATCAGCGCGATGTCCTGCGGCGTGGTGACGATCACCGCGCCAGTGACCGGCACTTTTTGCGCCAGCGTGAGCTGGATGTCGCCGGTGCCCGGCGGCAGATCCACCACCAGATAGTCCAGGTTGTCCCAGCGCGTCTGGTGCAGCAACTGGTCGAGCGCCTGCGTCACCATCGGGCCGCGCCACACCATCGGCGTGTCGTCTCCGTCTATCATGAAGCCGATCGACATCGCCTGCAGGCCGTGATTGGTCATCGGCTCCAGCGATTTTCCATCGACCGATTTGGGCTGGCCGGAGATGCCCAGCATGGTCGGTTGCGAGGGACCGTAGATGTCGGCATCCAGCACGCCGACGCGCGCGCCTTCGGCAGCCAGCGCCAGCGCAAGATTCACCGCGGTGGTGGATTTGCCCACGCCGCCCTTGCCACTCGCGATCGCGATGATGTTCTTCACGCCTTCGACCAGTTTCACGCCGCGCTGCACCGCATGCGGCACGACCTTGCTCGATACATTGACGCTGACCTTCCCCGCACCCGGCAAGGATTTTTTCAGGTGCGCCTCGACCATCGCGCGTATCTCGTCCCACACGCTCTTGGCCGGATAACCGAGCAGGATGTCGAGCGACACATCGCTGCCGCTGATCTTGATGTTCTTCACGGACTTGCCGCTGACGAAATCCTTTTTGGTGTTCGGGTCGATCAGGTTCTTCAACGCGTCCTGCACATCTGTTTCGCTAAAACTCATCGCTTGCTCCTGTATTCTGATATGAAATCCGGGTTGGGATTTTAAACTATGTTGACAGATTTTGTCGGGTATCTTTCGGGCTATTTCTTGGCGCCCGGAAGAGGTTCGCGGCTGGCCCCGGCCTTGGCCAGCCTGTCCAGATAATCCTGCCACAACGCGGACTGGTTCTTGCCCAGTCTGTAAAGATATTCCCAGGTGTATAGCCCGGTGTCATGCCCGTCATCGAAATTGATCTGCACCGCGTAACTGCCGACCGCGACCAGTTCGCTGATCCCGACATTCTTCTTGCCCACCTGCAATACTTCCTGCCCCGGGCCGTGGCCGCTGACATCGGCCGACGGCGAATAGACCCGCAGGTATTCGCAGGGCAGTTGATAAGTGACGCCGTCATCGAAAGTGATCTCGAGCAAGCGCGACTGCTGGTGCAATTTTATTTCCGTGGGTTGCTCTGACATGACTTTAATTATGTTGCTCCTGTTGTGGGCAGAAATGCGCCGCCCGTATTGAAGGCTACCTGCCCTTGTAAACGATATTCGCCCGCTGGACGATCAGCGAATAAGGAAAATCGGCCAATCCGCCAAACTTGTGCTGTGCCATCGCCACCAGCGTAGCCACATCGCGCACCTCATCACTGGCGTCCAGCGAGAACTGCAATCCCTTCAAACCGCCGCATTGCATGCGCATTTCCTGAGCATGGGGCAAAGGGCCATCGATATGCAATTTGCCCAGCGCGAAAGTGAAGTTGTGCCGCAGCAGATCCCGCAACGCGATGCAGCGCGCCAGCGCTTCTTTGTCATTGCAGGTAACCACTTCACGCTCGGCGATATTATGTTTCTCTGCTTTCGAACAGGCTGCGCAACTGGACAGTATGGATTTTTCAAACGGACAGGCACCAGTGATGTTTGCGGACAATATCTGCCGGTATGCTGTTTCATCCATTACGCTTGTATTCAATCATGCTTGTTAATCATGCCTGTCAATCATGCTTGTCAGTCATCTTGCGGATTCGGCGCCGGTGCACGGACCTGATTGAGCAGATCCTCGGCGTGCAACTCGTTTTCGGCAAAGATCACCTTGATGACACATGCCGCGTCGCTTTCGAGTTCGCTGCGCATCTGTTTGGCCCGATCTGATGCTGCACGGAACGCATCGTGCTGTTCCAGCATTTGCAAACGGCGTATCGGGGTTTCAAAGATCTTGTAAACAAAGTAAGGCATTTTTGTCTTTCATTGAGTCAATATATATATCTTAATCCTGTAGGAGCGGGCCCTGCGTGTGTTGTTGGGGCTTTAGCCCCTTAGTGTCAATTCCACACGCTGCTTGCAGCGTAGTGGATTGCCTGCCTTTGGTGCAACCACGGCGGTGACGATCTTGCCCAGCCACCGGCTGGTTGCAAGTCGCCTGCAAAGCTACTCCTTGCGGGTGCTGCCCGCGAAAGCGCTGTTGAAATATTACTCGCGGGTACGAAAAACTTTTGTCCGGGCACCCGCATGGCCCGCTCCTACAAAGGCTACGTCCCCTAATTTCAGATGGCTTACGGGCAAATACGAACGATCAGGGTTTGGCCAGGGGTTTCAGAAAAGTCACCACATTGGATCCGGGTGCGTTCTTGCTCGCACAGCTGCCCTCGCCGACCCCGGCATCCCGCTCTGCTTCGTGCAACAGATTGATCACATCCACGTAATGTTTTTGCTTCACCATCATCAGTGCGGTCAAGCCGCCTTCGTTGCGTGCCATCACATCGGCGCCCGCTTTCAGCAACGTCTCGACCACCGCTGTTTCACCGTAGCCCGCCGCCAGCATCAGCGGGCGGATACCAAAGCCGATAGGCGCCTCGACATTCGCGCCCGCGTCGATCAGGGCTTGCGCGACATCTGCAAATCCGCGATCCTGGTCCGGGTTATATGCCGCCTTCATCAGTGCTGTCCATCCGCGCTCATCGCTTGCATTGACGTCCGCCCCGGCTTCGATCAATGCCAGGACCATGTTTAGATTGCCGGCGTGGGCAGTCAGCATCAAAAGTGTGGCGCCCTCGCTGTCGCGGAAATTGACATCAGCACCGGCGGCCAGTATCCGGCGGGTAGCATCGATATCGCCTGCCCTCACCGCTTGAATTAATTCTGCAGACATGATTTTCCTTGTCGATTTGATTGGCTGTCAATTGTTCTTGGCGCCCTGGTCCACCCATTTCTTCAATATCTCGATCTTATCCTTGGCCAAGCCACCGCTCATTCCAAACGGCATCTTGATGGAAGGATGGACACGCCCCTCGATCACCTGAATGATGATGCTGGTAAAGCTGTCGCCCGGCTTGATCACGGACCCGAACTTGGTGCCTTTCATCAGGCTCTGGTAGGTGCGCATATCCAATCCGCTTTTTTCGTAGCCCTTGCCACCCGGCTGGTGGCAACTCAGGCAATAGTCATGCAGGATGGGAAAGACATTTTCCTTGTAGCTTACCTCCCCCTTGATTGGCGCTCCCAGAGCAGGGAAAGCAAGCAGCGCAAGCAAAATACTGCCCAATAAAGTGATGTTTTTCATAAGCCGCTCCTTAAGGTTATATCTGCATGAAAAAATATTATTGTATATTCCATAAGTGGAATCCTCTATTTCAGCCTAGCCCAGATCTGATTCTTCACGAAATAAAGCAGCAACGTCAGAATGACCAGATATCCGATCACATAATAGCCCAGCCTTTGCCGCTCCTGCTCATGCGGGTCGGCCGCCCACGACAGAAATGAAACGATATCATGCGCCGTTTTCTTTATTTCTTCCCGCTGGGCATGGTCAGTCGTTGTACTGATTCCAAGCGGATCGGGCATCTTTGTTTCAGGGAAGATGTGGTTTTTGGTCTCCCCCTCCGGCGTGTTGTAATAGCCCAGCAGGTAGGAGTACACATAGTCCGCCCCGCCTTCGCGTGCCTTGGTCATCAGGCTCAGATCCGGCGGCACCAATCCAAATGATTGCATCGCCGCCTCGTCGGACATCAGGCTGGCAAGCGGCGCATCCATTGGTTGGTCGCCGCGCCATTCGTCGATCTTTTTCTTGTCGATGCCGAATTTGGCCAGATCGCGATACTTGATGTATTTGAGGGTGTGGCAGCTGTGACAGTTATTCATCAAGTTGTCCACGCCGCGTTCGATTGCGGCCAGACTGGTATCCACCTGAATTTCTTCAAGCTTGGCTTCTGCCGCCCAGACAGGTGAGATAGAACAGCACAACGTACATAGGATTATGAATTTTTTCATGCCATGTCCTCCTTGCGGCGGCGGTCTGGCAATTTGCTTTTTTCCCTGGCTTCGCTTGCGATCAATGCCTCCACTTCAGGCGGCAGCCCGCGGTTCATCAGCCATCGCTCTTCCGCTTTGGAAATGAACGGAATCAAGAGGAACGAGCCAAAATAGAAAAGTGTTGCTACCTGCCCGATCAGGATGGTCTGGTTGGTCGGCGGGGTGTAACCGATATATCCGAGCACCAGCATGTTTAAAAGAAAAAGGTAAAACCCTATCTTGACGATAGGGCGGTTACTCGCACCGCCGGGAATGCGGGAGCGGTCCAAAAATGGCATGAAAGCGAACATCATCACCGACAATCCCATCGCCACCACGCCGCCGACCAGGTTGGGCACCGAGCGCAAGATCGCATAGAAGGGCAGGAAATACCACTCCGGAACGATGTGGTTCGGGGTCTGCATCGGATTGGCCGGAATGTTGTTGGCGGGCTCCATCAGGTTATTCGGCAAAAAGAACACGAAGATGCAATACACGATCAGAAATATGCCCAGGCCATAAAAATCCTTGATGGTGAAATAGGGATGGAACGGGATATTGTCCTTGGCCGCCAGATCGATGCCGCTCGGATTGCTGCTCTTGACGGTATGCAGCGCGACCAGATGCACCACGACCCCTCCGATGATCAGGAACGGCAACAAATAATGCAGCGAAAAGAAGCGCGTCAATGTCGCGTCGCCGACGGCGTAGTCGCCGCGCAACCAGATCACCACCTGATCGCCGACGAATGGCGTGGCACGGAACAGATTGGTGATCACGGTCGCGCCCCAGAAGGACATTTGGCCCCACGGCAGCAAATAGCCCATGAAGGCAGTGGCCATCAACAACAACAGCAGTCCCTGCCCGGTCCACCACATCAGTTCGCGCGGCGCACGGTAAGAGCCGTAATAGAGCGTGCGCGCCATGTGGATATAGATCACCAGGAAGAATGCCGACGCGCCGGTAGCATGCATGAAGCGCAGCAGCCAGCCGTAATTCACATCGCGCATGATGTGCTGGATGGAGTCAAACGACAGCGTGACATCCGCCTTGTAGTGCATCGCCAGAAAGATGCCGGTGGCCACCTGCAGCACCAATACGAAGCCGGCCAGAAAACCGAAGTTCCACCAGTAACTGAGATTGCGCGGGGTCGGATAGCCGGTCAGATCATGTTTGACGAAACTGGTGAGCGGGAAACGCCGATCTATCCATTTGATGATTTTGCCTGCCATGATCGTCTCCTATGCTTCGCCGATGATGATTTTGTCAGCAGCAATAAACTTGTATGGCGGTACCGCCAGATTATGCGGTGCGGGGCCGCGGACGACACGGCCGCTGTCGTCATACTGGCTGCCATGGCAATGGCAGGTCCAACCCGGGCCCTCCTTGTTCGGCACACAACCCAGGTGAGTGCATATCCCGACCACGACCAGCCATTCCGGCTTTATGACCCGCTTTTGATCCGGCTCCGGTTCAAATCCGCCGTCGGAAGCCTGCATCGCCTTGATCTCTTCCTGGGTGCGATGCAAAATAAATACCGGCTTGCCCTGCCAGGCGATTGTATGCACACCGCCTTCCGGGATACCGGACAGATCCACTTCAGTCGTGGCCTTGGCCAGCACGTCCGAGCTCGGATTCATGCTGGACACGAACGGCACCGCCGCCGCAACCATCCCTGCTCCGCCGACGACAGAGGTCACCTTGATTAAAAAATTGCGGCGATCAGAATCACCTAAAGTATCGCTTTCAGCCATTACAATCTCCAGATTGATATTTATAAAATCCGTTCAGTTACTTCTGTACTGTCTTCTGCAGAACATCACGAATCGCATCAGGTGTCTTCATGATGTTCATGAAGCTGTTCTTGCCCATCATGCTCAAATCCGGAAAATTGATCGCAATGCGGAAACGCGCATATAGAGCATAAACCTTGTTGTCCGAAACCAGTACTTCGCAAGGCAAATGGGCGGTCGATTTGACATCATGGAAGTCGATCTCGCTCATGATGAAACGGTCGTCCATGTATTTGCCGGCTTCGGTCGGAGCTTTCAGTGCGACCCCGAATACAGATTCCTTTTTGCCGGGAATGTCCACGCGATAAACCTTGGTGACGCCATTCTTGTTGGCGCTCAGCTTCGCATCCACAGACTGAACAGCCTCTTCGTAACTGGCATATTCTGCCAATAAACTCGGTTCGTCGAAATATTCCATGCCGAACATATAATGGTATTTGCGCGCCTGGCTCGCGGTCATCCCTTTTTCCGAGCCGAACTCTTCCATCCTGCCCAGCGCGGTGCCCAGTTGTGCGGCAACACTGCTCAAATCGCCTTTCATGCGATACACATTCGCCATGTAGACCGGGTTGGTATAGCTCACTTGTACTTCGTTATTTGATTTTGTGATCGCGACCCGCTGGATCGCCCCGAATCCGCCATGTTCCGAACCCGCCGCATTCTTCTTCAGTTCATCGCTGGTGACGACCAGTATCTCGGCATCGGCATAAGGCGAATAATCGCCGACCACGGTGAAGCCGTTTGCCTCCAGCGCCGCTTTCGCCTGCCCGGTTTTTTCGGCTACCGTTCCCGCGCCCTTCGAACCCAGCACAAAAGGCTTGAGCAGTACATCGGCAGCCATCGCGTTGCCGATGCCCAGCAACAGCAATGCCGAAAGAAATATGTTCTTGAATGCCACTGCGTTCATCATGCGTCTCCTAACAGGTCGTTTAATTACGGATAGCCAATTCATGCCTGCAATTTTTCAGGTTTGAACCAGGCCAGTTTCTCCCTCAGCGTGACCACGCCGCCGACGATGATCAGCGTCGGCGCATGCAGCTCGGCGACTTGCGGATCCTGCGGCAATGTGACTAGCGTGCCGGTGACGACGCGCTGATTCCGCGTGGTGCCCTGCTGCACGATGGCGATCGGTGTATTGCGCGGCATACCGTGTTTGACGAGTTCGGCGCACAAAGTGTCCAGCCCGTGCAGGCCCATGTACACCACCACGGTCTGCTTCGGTCGCGCGAGCTGCTCCCAGTCGAGATTCATCGTGCCGTTCTTCAGGTGGCCGGTCACGAAGATGCAGGATTGCGCATGGTCGCGGTGCGTCAGCGGGATACCTGCGTAGGAAGCCACGCCGGAAGCCGCAGTGATGCCGGGGACGACCTGGAACAGGATGCCCTGTTCGGCCAGCGTCTCGATCTCTTCGCCGCCGCGCCCGAAAATGAACGGGTCGCCGCCCTTGAGGCGCAGCACGCGCTTGCCTTGTTTGGCCAGCCGCACCAGCAGTTCGTTGATCTCTTCCTGCGGCAGGGTATGATCGTTGCGCTTCTTGCCGACATAGATGCGCTCTGCATCACGCCGCGCCATTTCCAGTATCGGCTTGGAAACCAGGTTGTCATAGACCACCACATCGGCCTTCTGCATCAGGCGCAACGCGCGGAAGGTCAGCAAGTCCGGATCGCCCGGACCCGCGCCGACCAGATATACCTCGCCGCGCTGGATGTTGTCTTCGTCCTTCAGCATCTGTTGCAGCATCGTCTCCGCGCTGTTCTCATCGCCGGTCAGCACCTTTTCGGCGACCACGCCTTCGAACACGTTCTCCCAGAAAATACGGCGTTTGACCGGATTGGTGACCTGCTGCTTGACCTGTACACGAAAGCGCTCCGCGAATGCCGCAAGGCGGCTGTAGTTCTGCGGGATCATGGTCTCCAGTTTGCCGCGCATCATGCGCGTCAGCACCGGCGACGCGCCGCCGCTGGAGAACGCCACCATCAGCGGCGAACGGTCGAGGATGGCGGGCATGATGAAGCTGCACAATTCCGGATCGTCCACCACATTCACCGGAATGTTGCGCGCGCGCGCCAGTTCTGATACTTGTTGATTGACGCTGCGATCATCGGTCGCAGCGATCACCAGTGTCACGCCGTCCATATGCTTGGACTCAAAACGTGCATTGATGGCCTCGATTCGTTGCTGATTGGCCAGCACGGGCTCGATCTGCGGCGCGACCACGCGCACTTTCGCCCCGGCTTCCAGCAGCACGCCCGCCTTGCGTTTGGCGACCTCGCCGCCGCCGACCACCAGGCACAGCTTGTTCCTGACATCGGCAAAGATCGGCAAGTAGTTCATTATTCTTTCACCGCTTTCAGGATCAGCGGCACCAGCGCTTCCGGCAGCTTGATCTTTCCGGAAAGCGCAAATTCATGCGCGCGCTTCGACATCTTCTCCCAGGTCTTGCGGATGATCGGTATCCACTTTGCCTCATCATATTCCGGGTGCTGCGCAACGAATCCGGTCATGTAATGTTCGAGGAATACCAGGTCCACCACATCTTCCATCAACTGTGTCTCTGCGTTGACCTTGATCCCCTTCTTGCTGACAATGGGCTTGACGCGGGAGATCATCGCGTCGTCATAGCCCGCCATTTGCATGAGGCTCCCGGCAGTTTCCGCGTGGAACTTGTACAGTCCGGTGCGCCATTGCAGATAGCCTTGCTTGTCCATCGGATAGTTGCTGCGCGGCACCTTCCAGCGCTGGATGTGCTGGGCGCGTACCGCGAGTTTAACCGCCTCCGTAGCCTCGGGGGCATAGCGTTGCTGCATTTCGCTCATGCGCTGCGCGTAGAGCAACTCCTTGGGATATTCCTTGCCATCTGCCATCTCCTTGTTCGGGTCTTCCGCGTTGGCCTGGTCAAAGGCGGCGATGGCGGCTTGATAACGTTCATTTGTCATATCGTTTTCTGGGTCATATCGCTTGCTGGCTGGAATGGATAGCTTCGAAATTTTCATGTTGTTCCAATCGCCGCTGGATGAATGCGACGAAGCGGGTTGCCCAGTAGCAACTGCCGATGGTGCGCAAATGGGTGTAGGAAGCCAGCAGGTTGTGCAGGATCAAGCCGTCCCGCTCTCCGTCTATACCGAATCCACGTTCCACATGGTAAGCGTAGCGGCTGTCCGGCGGAAGATTCTCCAGACTGGAATAGTGAAATTCATGCGCGAAGATTAAAGGTTGATTTTCACGTTCGC
>DHIV01000054.1:13616-16513 GCA_002403995.1 Gallionella sp. UBA4737
TTGGATAGGGGGAGGTACGTCCGGACGCGGCCACGGATGTGCTTTATCCTCCTTGAGATGCACGTAACCTCGTCCTATGGGTTTGTCGTGCATCTTCACATCGCCGGGGATCGCGCCGACCATCTGGTAGGTGCGTCCCTGATATTCGATGCCGCGCGACAGATACATCAGCCCGCCGCATTCGGCATAGGCCGGCATGCCTTTCTCGATGGCCTGTTTGATTTGCGCGCGTAGCGTGCTGTTTGCTTCCAGTTCAGCAGCGCAGGTCTCGGGAAACCCGCCGCCGATATACAGCGCGTCCACTTCCGGCAAATGCGCATCGCGCAACGCATCGAACGGCACCAGCTCCGCCCCGGCTGCTTCCAGCGCGTCGAGATCATCCGCGTAATAAAAGCCGAAGGCGCGGTCGCGCGCGATGCCGATGCGCACCTTGTCGCCACAGGCCAGCGGGCTGACCTCGGCCTTGTGCGGAACGCTCAGCGGTTCTTTTTGCGACAGCGCGAGCAACCTGTCCAGATCGACCTGCTCCGCGATCGCGTCGCCGATCTGCTTGATCTTTGCGGTAGCGACATGGGACTCATTGCTGGGCATCAGGCCGAGATGCCGTTCGACGATGCTGAGCCGCTCGTCGTGATGGATCGCGCCGACTACCGGCACGTCGGTGTAATGCTCGATGACCGCGCGCAGCTTGGCTTCGTGCCGCGATCCGCCGAGGTTGTTGAGGATCACCCCGGCAATGTTGATGTCGCGGTCGAATGCCTGATAGCCGAGGATCAGCGGCGCGATGCCGCGCGTCATGCCGCGCGCATCGATCACCAGAAACACCGGCAGGTCGAGCAGCTTCGCCAAGGCGGCGTTGCTGTTGCTGCCGTCCAGCGCGAGGCCGTCGTACAGTCCCTTGTTGCCCTCGACCAGATTCACTTCCGAACTGTGCCGCGCGAAGGTGGCAAGGATGTCGTCGCGCTCCATCAGGTACAAGTCCAGATTGCGGCAAGCGCGCCCGGCAGCCTGGCTGAGCCACATCGGATCGATGTAATCGGGGCCTTTCTTGAATGGCTGGACTGCATGCCCGCGTTTGCTCAACGCGGCGCACAAGCCTATGCTGACCATCGTTTTTCCGGATGACTTATGCGCTGCGGAAATCAGCATTCGATTCATGGCGGAGTTAATCAGAGGCTCTCTGACCGGCGATGTATGGCTTGTCATGAGGAATGAAATTAAGCACTCTGATGCTTACCGTGGTGATCAAAAAGGCAATGCCTAGTCCGCCGCAGCCCAGCAGAAATTCCGGAAGGGAGGGTTGATACAGGCCTATTTGCCCGTCGCCGAAACTGCTCTTGACTTCATAGCCGGGAAAAATGTTCAACGGAAAAGCCTGCCCGCCGATGATGAACACATATAGCAGCGCGAAGCCGCCCAGAATCACCATTATCGAAGCCGTGATCACACTCCTGGTATTGCCCAGACCCGGGTAATAGATCAGCACCAGCGGCAAGAGATTGCCGAGCAGAACATAACCCCACCAGAACAGTTGCGGGTAGATCCCGCCATCCACCAGGATGAAATGCTCGAAGCCGGATTGATGCGCGAAATACAGGTTGGTCAGGTGGTATGCCGCAACCAGATACAACGCACCTATGATGAAGATACCGAGCAGGTTTTTCATGCGCCTGACGATCTCGGGTGTGTGCTTGTTGCCATTCCAGGCGTATATGGCCGATTGGACAACGTGAAAGACCGCCAGCCCCCAAGCGAAGGAAAGGACGATGAACATCGGTGCCAGCAAGGCTGAGCCATAAGCCTGCCTGGCCACGAGGAAGGCGAAGATCAGTCCGGTGCCGGTGGTGAGTATGAACCGCCAGGCGAACACCACAAAACCGACGGGCTTTGTCCACGGATTCATGCGCTGTTCCATCATGGTCCAGAGGTAGATGCCCACCGCGGCGAACATGCCTGAATACAGCAAGACATTCCAGGCGAACACCGAGGTTAAATTAAAATTGGTCGCAGCCACGATGATGCGGTCGGGGCGCCCCAGGTCGAGCATCAACACCGCCAGTCCTCCGGCCAGCAACGCGATGGACAGCAAACTGGCCAGCGGCGCTCTGGTCTTATAGATGGTTTTGCCAAACACCGAACCGATCGAAGCGACATTGAGCACCCCTGAAGCCGCGACAATCATGAAAATGGCGAAAACGTGGGGAACCCCCCAGACGATCTGGTTGTTCATGCCGGTGATGATATGGCCGTGCACTTCCATCATGTGCGCTGCATACAATCCCAACAGCACGACCAAGCCACCCGTAGCAACCAGTGCATAGTAGAGCCTGTTCTTGAACCGCAGCGGAGAGTGGTTGGCCATTATTATTTATATCCCCTGGTAACGGATGCCGGGATTGAGTTCGAGATCCGCGCGAATCTGCGTGGATTGGACAGTGCGGATCTTCTTGGAAATCTCGCTTTCAGGATCATTGAGATTGCCGAACAAAATGGACTTGTTCGGGCAGGCTTCGGCACAGGCAGGTTGCCGGCCTTGATCGACGCGATGCACGCACATCGTGCAGCTTTCCACCGTGCCCTTGCCGCGCGGCACATCGGGTTTCTGGTCATGCAGCGGTTCGTGCACAAAAGAACGCGCCTTGTACGGGCAGGCCATCATGCAGTAGCGGCAACCGATACACAGATGCTTGTCTACCAGCACGATGCCGTCGGCGCGCTTGAAAGAAGCGCCGGTCGGGCAGACATCCACACAGGGAGGCTCCTCGCAATGCTGGCACATCATCGGCAGCGCAAGTGTCCGGCCGCTGCGCATATCCTTGAGTTCGACCTTGCGCATCCACTGAGAGTCGGTCGGGCTCAACCCGCCGGACAAGCCGTTCTCCTTGTTGCAGGCTTTC
>DHIV01000054.1:16672-28993 GCA_002403995.1 Gallionella sp. UBA4737
ATGTCACTCATTTGGATTCCTCCTTGACCAAAGCGGTGCTTCGCTTGCTGGAGTGGCATTCAAAACAATCGATCTTGACTGCTTCGTATCGGTGGCAACCTTCGCAGAAACTGTCGGGGCGTCCGATCACGCTGTTATCGCGCAAACTGGCATGACACTCGACGCAATTCTTCAGGCTGTATTTCCCATCGCGTATGCCCAGGTGCACGGTCTCGTCGCGTTGCTGAAAAAGCACCTTCATGTGGTTCTTGCGCATCCACTGCGGCTCTGCGACGCACTGGCCGCCCTTGCCTATATCGAGCTTGGGCATGCCGTAGCTTTCTGTGGCATCCGCAGATGCACACATACTCAGTGCCGCCAGTAGCGCGATAAGTTTTAACATTTATATTACTCGCCCATTTTCATTACTCGCCCAAGCCCATCTGGATATAACCGGTCGGGCAAACATCCGCGCAAATATGGCAGCCGATACACTTGTTGTAATCGGTGTCGACATAACGCCCGAGGGTAGCCTGACTCTTCTTCACACGGAACACGGCGGTTTGCGGGCAGTACACCACGCAGTTGTCGCATTCGAAACACATGCCGCAGCTCATGCAACGTTTGGCCTCCGCTACCGCCTCTTCCTGGCTGAGGACGCCCAAGCGGTCCTGAAAATTACCCAGCGCGGATTCCTTGCTCAGGGTAATGACGTTGCGTCTATTGCGAGCGACAATGGAAAAGTGTCCCAGGAACAGTTTGTCGTGCGGGATCACATAGCGATCCGAACGATTATCGAAGTTGTGTACGGCCACATTGGAACTGTCGGTGCCACGCAAAGGCTCGTGCGTTTCTTTGACTTCAAGGCCTTTTTCCATCATCTTGCGCATCAGATCGAATTGGTGCGCATCGATCTTGGGACGCTTTTCCAGATCCAGACCGTTCAGGTAACTGTGTATGCCATCTGCCGCGATAGAGCCATGACCGATAGCGGTGGTCAACAGATGCGGACGTATGATGTCACCGCCGGCGAACACGCCTTTCTGTCCAGATACCAGATAGTTGCGATCCGTCGAGACCGCACCCTTGCCGTTGTTGAATTCTTCAAGTCCGGTAAAGTCCACTGCCTGACCGATCGCTGACACGATCAGGTCAGCGGGAATATCCTCCTCGGTACCCTCGATGTTCTTGACCTCCAGTTTGCCGCCGGCCAGCTTTGCCTCGCACTGGACGACACGCAACGCTGTGGCGCGCCCATCCGCGCCGCGCACGATGCCTATTGGAGCCAGGCCGCCGCGGATCGCGATACCTTCTGCGAGAGCCTGTTCGATCTCGTGCTTGTTCGCCTGCATCTTGTCGATGGGAAAGATCGAGGTCAGTGTCACTTCGGCGCCCTGCTTGGCCGAGATTTCGGCAACATCATGGGCGATCTGGCCCGCGATGGCCTGCTCGAAATCTGTCGGTTTGGATTGCTCGAGATGGCCGAGACGCCGTGCGACCGTGGCCACGTCGATCGACGTATCACCGCCACCGACTACCACCACACGCTTGCCGACGTGCTGGAGGCGGCCGTCATTGAAAGCTTTCAGAAAGGCAGTTGCTGTCACCACGTTGGGCGCAGCGCTATCCGCAAGCGGCAACGCACGGCCGGCTTGCGCGCCCATACCGAGGAAAACCGCATCGAAGTCCTTGCGGATTTGTTCAAGAGTGATGTCCGTGCCCACACGGCATTTCATCCTCGTCTTGACGCCCAGATCAATGATGCGTTTGATTTCTGCATCCAGTATCTCGCGCGGGGTACGGAAACCGGGAATGCCGTAGCGCATCATGCCACCGAGATGTTCATGCTCATCGAACACGGTGACTTCATGCCCCCTCAGGGTGAGTTGATAGGCACAGGACAAACTGGCCGGACCACCGCCGATGACCGCCACTTTTTTTCCGGTCGGCGTTGCGCTGGTGTGATAGCCGAGGTTGTTGCTTATCGCGTATTCGCCGAGGAAATGTTCCACCGAATTGATACCGACGTGGTCTTCCAGCGCATTGCGATTGCATCCGGTCTCGCACGGTGCCGGACAGACACGGCCCATCACCGACGGAAAAGGATTGGCCTCGGTCAAACGGCGAAATGCATATTCCTGCCATGGCATGGCCGGCTTGCCATCTGCCCCAACCGGCGGCTTTTCCGTACCGCGAGCTATGGCCAGATAGCCGCGGATATCCTCGCCAGCCGGGCAACTGCCTTGGCAAGGCGGAGTGGACTGAATGTAGGTCGGGCACTTGTGCGTAAAGCTCGCCTGCATGATCTTTTCACTTAGACGGCCAACCTTGCTGTCGCCGTCTTTATAGCGGCGGAAGGTGATTTTTTGCGGGGTTTCGGTTGTTGTAGACATTGCGCTACCTCCAGATAGTTACCTGATATTCAGTCCACGAAAAACATAAAAACGGCCTTCGAGAAATCGGATGTAGGTCGGGCTCCGCCCGACATGGCGGGCAAAGCCCGCCCTACAAAACCAACGACTTTTTCGTGTCTTTCGTGGACTATGTTTTTTTCGTGGGCCATGATTTATTTTTCTCCAAGAATGATCGCATTACTGACCAACTGGTGAACACCGCCAACCATTCTTCTATCGAATCCGTAAATGGGCATGACCTTGGTGAATTGCGCCTTGCAGATGGCGCATATGCACGCCATGAAATTGACCCCGTGCTCGTCGACCACTTGCTGCAACACTTCCATGCGCGGCAATGCGCCTTTGACGCGCAGATCCAGCAAATCGTCGGTCAACAGACCGCCTCCGCCTCCGCAACAAAAGGTCCGCTCATGTGTCGTGGAGGGTGACATCTCCACGAAATTGTTCGCCACCGCATGGATGATATTGCGCGGAATATCGAACTGGCCGCCGGGGTAATCGCCCATGCGCGAGCCGCGTGCAACATTGCATGAATCGTGGAAGGTGATGATGTGCTTGTCATTGGCTTCCTTGTCGAAGGACAGCGCACCCTGCTCGATCATGTCCCAGGTGAATTCACAAACATGCATCGGCTGTTTGTAGCGATGGTCGAGCTGCTTCTGCAACATCATCGCGAACCGGTCGTTTGGGTCCGCCCCATCACCGACACCGGTCAGGGTATTCCAGAAACTGTAAGCCACGCGCCATGCGTGACCACACTCGCCGACCACGATGCGCTTCACGCCCAATTCCAGCGCGACTTCGCGGATACGCAACGCGATCGTGCGGAGCTGTTCGTAATTACCGATGAACATGCCGAAGTTGGCTGCCTCGGAAGACATCGAAGAAAGCGTCCAACTGGTTCCTGTCGCGTGAAAAACCTTGGCATAGCCGATCAGGCTGTCAATATGCGGCTCGGCAAAGAAATCGGCTGAAGGCGTGATAAACAGAACTTCCGCGCCCTTCACATCGATCGGGAAACGCACATCGATACCGGTGTCTTCCTTGACATCCTCTTCCAGCCCTTCCAGCGTATCCTTCAGTGCGGGCCCCGGCAGACCGAGGTTGTTGCCTATCTTGTGTACCTTGCCGATGATCTCGTTCGAATATTTCTGGCCGTAGCCCACGGAATCAAGGATCTCTCGCGCAGCCATCGTGACTTCGGCAGTATCGATGCCATACGGACAGAACACCGAACAGCGGCGGCACTCGGAACATTGGTGGAAGTAGTTGTGCCATTCGTCGAGCACTTCGCGGGTCAAATCGCGCGCGCCGACAAGTTTGGGGAATATTTTTCCCGGCAAGGTGAAATAGCGGCGGTATACGCTGCGCATCAGATCCTGCCGCGCCACCGGCATGTTCTTCGGATCCTGTGTGCCGATGAAGTAATGGCATTTATCCGAACAGGCTCCGCAATGTACACAGCTATCCATATACACCGCGAGCGAGCGGTATTTTCCGAGCAATTCACCCATCTTGGCGATCGCCTGATCATGCCAGTCGTCAACCAACTGGCCGGGAAAACCGAGCGCTTCCTGAATCTTTTCGTTGGCAACATACGGGCCGCTGCCTTCCATGGCCCCCGGTTTCAAAGCCGGAATGATAGGAATGACGCGATAGGCGGGTGCTGTAATCGTAGCGCTCATTTGCCTGACTCCAATTGTTTGCCCCAGCCCGAGATATGTCGTTTGTCGCGCGGGTTATCTGCCTGGTTGCGGCCGGGTGAAAAAAACAATCCAGGGGCATGCAACAACTTGCTGATCGGGAAGATCATCAACAGCAGCGCGACCAGCGACAGATGCACATAAAGTCCGATACTGGAAGGCAGAGGTTGCAAATCGAAATGCATTAACCCGAGCATGAACCCCTTCACGGCGATCACATCGCCATGCACGACAAATCTCATCATCAGACCTGACAATCCGATTGCCAGAAACAGTGCCAGCATCAGGTGATCAGATGGCGTGGAGATATAGCGGATACGCTCGACAAAAATGCGGCGCGCCCACAGTCCCGCCACGCCTAGCACCATGGTGATGCCAGCGTACATCCCAAAAGGCTGGATGAACGCCACCCAGAACCAGACAGGCTCGGTGAAGTAACGCAAGTGACGCAACAGCACGAGGGCCAGGCTGGCATGAAACAACCACCCCAAGCCCCACGTCCACAGATTCGCCTTGAACAGGCTTTCAAACAGGAACACCTCGCGCATCATGCGCAACACTACCCCGCCAGTGGTAATGGGTGCTGGCGTGGTGGGTATTTTAAGCGGCGCTGGAGTACGGGTATATACGCTGATACGGTAGAGCGAACCCACGACAAACACCAATGTGGCAAAGTAAAACAGGATTGCAAATAAGGTGCTCATCGCGGGTCTGTTGCAGAATGTCCACTAAAATATCTGGATCAGACGCAACCGGTTGGCTTCGGCAACCCGGCGATCTTGCAAGCCTGTTTGCCCGGACCGTAGGGGAACAGGCCATACAGATATTCGCTGTTGCCTTTGTCCGCACCCAGTTTTTTGCCTATCGCTTTGGTCAACACACGAACAGCAGGGGCGATTTGATATTCTTCAAAATATTCACGAAGAAAGTTGATGACTTCCCAATGCTGTTCAGTCATCTCGACATTTTCAGTCTTGGCGATGTAGTCAGCGACGTCTTTATTCCAGTCTGCCAGATTGACGAGGTAGCCCTCTTCGTCGGTTTCATAAGATTTTCCGTCGACTTCGATGGTGGCCATGGTAATTCTCCTTATATGATAAAAGTTAGAGCCAGGATTGGCAGTTTTTATTGGTCGTGGTGAGATCGACAAAGCCGCCGTAATCCACGGGTAATACCCCTGCGATGATGCGATCGGCAAATCCGCGTGCTTCAAGGTCTGGCTGCAGAACATAAATCTTGAAACGTCCCATCGCCTCGCGTATTTTACCCTCGAATGCATTGCCAAATGTGGCGGCGTAGACCGCATCTTCGATCAGCAAAATATCCCCGGATTGAGCAACACGCAAACAACTGTCGAGCGAACTGTTCGTCAGCGGAGATTTGTTGATAATGTGCAGCATATGGGGATTCTCCTTAGAAACTCAAGACCACGTCTTGCTGATTCATCAATTCGCCCATTTCCTTGCGGCCAAGCACGATGACATCAACCAGCAGGTCTGCTTCGGTCAAACCGCGAGCTTCAAGAGACTCCTTTTCGACATAGAGTTTCTCGACATCGTATCCCTCCAGTGCGCGGTAGGCAGGCGAAAAATTTTTGGTCTCTATGCCTTTGGTCTGTTGCGCCTTCTTCAATTGATAAACGCCGTCATCGAGAAACACCAGCGACACGTCCTGGTCAAAAGCTGCGGTGATCAACACGACTTCCAGAGACTCGAGTGCGTAAATCGTGCCATAAGGCGCCTTGCGATTCACAAACATGAATTTCTTGACGTTATTTTCTTCACTCATGCCAGCCTCACCCTTAATCGCCAAACACGACCATGCGGTCAGTCTGGATACCAGCTTCAGTCAGCTGACCGAGGCCGGAAATACGAAAGCCTTTCGCCAGATTTTCCTCCTTGATGCCGCGTCGCAAAGCAGCTGCAACACAAACCACCAGATCCACGCCATGCTCCTCGTTGAGATTGCTCCAACGATTCACGATATGGCGGTCATCCTGCGGCGGCTCGGTCAACTTTGAGGCGTTATTGACCCCGTCGTGATAGAAAAACACGCGCCAGACTTCATGGCCTTTTGCGATCGCCGCCTTGCAGAACAAGTAGGCCGAATCGCTGGCTTGATGCTGATAAGGCCCCTCGTTTACGACAATACCAAATTTCATGCGGCCGCTCCCGGTTAAAAGCGAATATGCGTAGAAGCGTTCAGCGTGGCACGGGAACCGCGCCAATCATCGATCAGATACTTGGTGAATGGCAATTCGGTCTTCTCGAAGAAACGCGGCCAGCCGATACGCTCGATCCAGTCCGCCATGCGCTCCCAGGGGCGCGCATCATCCTTGTACACATGCAATATGCGCTTGACCACCTCGTTGACTTCCGGCCATCTTGGTGGATTGTTGGGCAGGCCGGACGCGACCATCTTCATGAAAGTCGGCTTTCCGCGTGCATTGGAGTTTTTGCCGCCCACCCAGATCGCCAGCTTGGAATACTCCGGATCATTGATCTGCATCGGCGGGCAAGGAGGATAGCAGGCACCGCAGCACATGCACTTGGTCTCATCGATTTCCAGGGATGGCTTGCCATTGACCATGGCCGGACGTATCGCCGCGACCGGACAACGCGCCACAACCGTAGGACGCTCGCATACGTTGGCGACCAGATCGTGATTGATCACCGGCGGCTTGGTATGTTGCACGATGATTGCAAGATCAGCCTGTCCGCCGCAGTTGATTTCACAGCATGAAGTTGAGAGGTGCACACGGTTGGGCATCTCCTCGCGCTTGAATTCAACGATCAAATCATCCATCAATGCCTTGACCACACCCGAAGCATCCGTACCCGGGATGTCGCAGTGCAGCCAGCCTTGCGTGTGGGAAATCATCGAAATCGAGTTGCCGGTACCACCCACCGGGAAACCGTGCTTTTCCAGCTCGGCGATCAGCGGGTCGACCTTTTCCGCCTTGGACACCATGTACTCGATGTTGGAGCGGATAGTGAAACGCACATGGCCTTCTGCGTACTTGTCGGCGATATCGCACAGCAAACGGATGGTTCCCACGTCCATTTGCCGCTGCGTGCCGGCACGCACCGTCCAGATCTGGTCGCCGCTATGTGCCACATGACGCAGTACTCCGGGGCGTGGGCGGTCATGATATTTCCACTTGCCGTAGTTCTTCACCATCAGCGGATGCAGATACTTCTTGTTGTCCGGTACCCCGGTTTCTTTGGGCTTGCGCTTCTGGGCGGGCTTCTCTTGAACGGCTTGATTCATTTTATGTCTCCTCAGGCGGCTTGCTTCTTGGCATTGATCTTGGCAACTTCCTCATCCCAGCCATCGGTGCGGACATAAGGATTCATGCGCGGCGTGGATACCATATTCGGGTCCACCTCGATTTCAAGCGCATCGAGGAAATTGACCAGGCCGATACGCTCGATCATTTCGCCGGTACGTTCGTGCTCGAGTGCGTTTTCTGCAAAGAAGTCGATGATGCGCTGGCCGAGATCGACCAGCTTCGCCATGTCTTCATCTGTTTCCAGCTTCATGAACGGAATGACCACCGTGCCCATCAGATCGCCGATCTTGAGAGTGCGCTTGCCGCCCACCAGAATCGTTGCTCCCTTGTCTTCCCCGGGAGCCAGCGCACCGGTCATCACGTTGATGCAGTGCATGCAGCGCACGCAATCCTGGTTATCGATCTCTATCGCATGGGTGTCGCTGATCGCCACGCTGGAAATGTGTTCGCCTTTCTTGACCTTCTTGATCTCCTTGAGCTGGAAAGTCTTGGTCGGGCAACGCGCAACCACATCATTCACCAATTCGTCCATGCCATGCTTGGCAAACCATTTCTTCGCCAGCGCTTCATCGGTACGGATATTGTCGCGCCAAGTGCCGATCACGGCCATGTCGGCACGTTGCACGGAGTTCATGCAATCATTCGGGCATCCTGAGAATTTGAATTTGAATTTATACGGCAGGGACGGACGATGTATGTCATCCAGAAAGGTGTTCAACACGGTGCGATGAGCCTTGGCTTCGTCGTAGCAGGATTGCTCACAGCGCGCCGCGCCGACGCAAGACATCGAAGTCCGCACAGCAGGACCGGCACCGCCCAGATCGAAACCCAGTTCGTTGATTTCGTCGAAGGCCTTTTGCACATTATCCGTAGTCGCCCCTTGGAACATGATGTCTCCGGACTGGCCGTGGAATGCGATCAGACCCGAGCCATGTTTTTCCCAGATATCGCACATGTCGCGCAGCACCTTGGTGTCATAGTGCATGCCGGCCGGCGGCATCACGCGCAACGTATGAAATTCCGCGCAGTCCTTGTAGACAGGCTGGCCCTTTTCGTCCTTGAGTTCGGTAAAGCGCGGAATGATCCCGCCGCCATAGCCGAACACACCGACCGTGCCACCCTTCCAGTATCCCTTTTTGGTCCGGTACGAAGTCTCGAGCTGCCCAAGCAGGTCAACCACATAATCCTTGTTCTTCGCCAATTCTTTCAAGCCAGTCACAAAACTGGGCCATGGGCCATCCTCGAGTTGATCAAGGTTTGGGGTATCATGCATCTTCTTAGCCATAATAATTATCCTTTCAGTCGCATTGCCTGGAGATTACTGCTGGCAATCGATTAAATGACCCGGCAGAGACGGGAACGTGTAATCTGTACGGTCTGTGCCCCTTTCAAACTCAGGCCAGCCCATATTTCTCGGTGTATTAGGATACTACGATATATTACCTTTTGCATTCCATCACCCTTAGCGGCTATGTTCTATAACCCTTAAGGGTAGTGCTTCATCTTCCCCCGGTAGTATTTCAATATCAAGTGAATTAGCGATAGACTTAGGCTATCTATAAGGTCTCGTTCAGAATATCCTCGGGGTCGTTTCGATCTATCTGGCAATCTTTCAGGGCGAGGGGAAATCATAATGGCACAAATCAGCGGATTAACAAAAATCAAGGTTCCTTTGGGCAGCCAGGAGATTGAATTGCAGCAGATAGATCACGTCGAAGGCGGAATGAGCTTATTGCGCATCCGTATACGCGAAGGCAAACGTTTTACGATTTTCGACATCGACCCGGCTACTGCCGAACTGTGGGCGTCCGCGATGCAACACTGGGCAAATTCCCAGAAAAAACTGACGAATGGCTGATAATACTCCAGAGATGATCGACATGGTGTTCGATCTTGATGGCGGCATGCTTCCCGCCGCTTATCCCTTTGCGCTATGGGGGGCATTGATATACCGTGTCCCGCAACTTGCCGAAGAAGAGTCTATCGGTGTTTTGCCATTGCGCGGAACAGGCAACAAGGAAGGCCTGCTCCTGCCCAGGCGCGCCAAGATGGTGATGCGCTTGCCGACTACACTCGCAGACTATGCTGCAGCACGCCTGGCAGGACAGCAGTTCGATATAGCCGGACGAACCGTACGCTTGGGGACTGCGAAAACGCGCCCCATTCACCCCTTCCCCACCATTCACTCGCATCTGGTAACGGGCACAAGCGACGAAGTGCTTTTCGTGGAACATATCAATGCGCAGCTTGGCGAAATGAGGATCAAAGGCAAATTGATCTGCGGCAAAAGTCGCACCATCAGTGACGATAGCCAGTCTGTGCAGGGTTATAGCCTGGTTGTACATGATCTAAGACCGGAAGCATCGCTGCATTTGCAATTTGTCGGGTTGGGAGCAGGCCGACAATTTGGTTGCGGCATTTTCGTGCCCTCCAAAGTCATTTCCGGCTTGGGTGAAGATTGAATTTTTTATAACGGAGATCAGTCATGGGATACATGGTTGCAGGTAACGAGCTTGAAACTGATGCAGATGGCTATTTGTTAGAGCCGAACTACAGCGATGAGGCGGTCAATGTCATTGCCGCAGCAGAAAGTATCGAGTTGACTCCCAGGCATTGGGAGGTCATCAAATACATGCGCGATGAGTACCGCGAACATGGCCACACGCCTAACTTCCGCAATATGCTAAAAGGGGTCAATGAATTCTGGCCGGAGGCAGACAGCAAAGCCCTGTATGATTTGTTCCCGACCGGCCCGGCCAAACAAGGTGCAAAAGTCGCCGGCCTGCCGCAGCCTTATGGCAAGGGCGGCTATTGAAATGGGAACCTCTAAAAACCCACATTTCATCCCAACTGATGGGACTACTAGCCATTCCACTAAGTTGCCAAAAAACGGCAACCAAGTGGCTGGTTATGCTGCGTTGCGGAAAAAATTTCTTGCTAACATATCCACTATATGCGGCGCGGTGAAGTGGCGTAAGCAGGCAATCCGCATAGAGGATTCTCGCAAATTTTTTCCGCGTCTTGCATTTGGGCGAACTCTGAATTTTTAAAGGCCCCCAAATGCCGGCAGTTCAAAACCTTACAGGACAACTGACATGAAAACTCAAGACCTGCATGCCAATGTAAAGCTGGATATGCGCGGCCTGACCTGCCCTGCACCGCTGCTCGGAGCCAAGCGTGTGGTCGATGACCTGAAAAAAGAGCAGATCTTGCTGCTGATCTCTGACTGCCCCGGCACCAAGGACGACCTTTTCTCATGGGCGGAACAGACCCATAACAAAGTATTAAAAACCGAAGCGATGCCGGACGGCGGCACCGGCTACTACGTGATGAAGGGCAAAGGAAAGTCGCACCAGGCGAATGTGATACTCGATATTCGCGGTGTGCATTGCCCGGGGCCTATCGTGGAAGCCAAAAAACTGTTAAACGGCATGAATTCCGGAGAGATCCTCAAGCTCGTCAGCAACTGTCCCGGCATACGTTCCGATATCGTTGGCTGGGCCGACACGACCGGGATAAAAATCATCAGCACTGTCGAGGCGAGCCCTGGCGAGTATGAATTCTTCCTGCAAAAGGGCTGACCGGAACTGCCGGCTCACCTGACATGCGCATCAAAAGCCAATGGTTCAAAAGTGACCGCGAAAAAACCCCGCAAGAGATTGCAGGAGCAATGGCGTTTACCATCTGGCGTATCGCCGACAACGCGCTGAAGAATACCCGCAGGGCTAATTTCGAGATCGCCATCGGCCCGCAATACTTTTCATTTATCACCGAATTTCTGGTGTTCCTGATCCAGGTCGCAGACCGTATTGCCCATCGCCAATTATCCGCCGAAGCTCGTTTTGCATTTACCAGCACACTGGCCAATCGCGTGGCGGAAACCCTGGCGGAAAACCAAAGCCGGCTGATGGATGACAGCATCACTGATCATAAGCAACTTTTCATCGACAAACTCAACCAGCGCGCTGGCGAATATGCCGACTTCAACTATGGGGTCGACGGTCCAGAATTCGCTTTCACCCGTTACCTCGCGTTCTGCATGCGCGAAGTCATGGACGAAAAAGATGTCGAATGGGTGATAGACCAGATGATGAGCATCGAAGCCCCGGAGGCCGTGGACATGGTGGAGAAGACCATGAAGAACCTGTTCGCAAAGGAACCCCCGCAGACACGCATCCGCAAGGTCACCAGCGGCGATTAAAGGGCATCTCGAAAAACCCAATTTTTGTCGCTATGCTGTGTTGCTCACAAAAAATTACTCCTAACATATCAAATGTATGTGTCGTCGTAATTTTTGGCTCGCGCCTTGCCTAGCTTAAAAAATTGAGTTTTTCGAGACACCCTAACCACATTGCGACAACCCAGATATGCAAAATCCATTCGACCTCGACAGCTCTGCTGCCTATCTGCGCTGGCGCGATCACAAGCTGGCGCGAGCCATCACCGATACCAGCGAGCTGATCGTCGAAATCAAGGATCCGTGCGCACTGACCAAAGCCGAACACGCTGCACTCCTGGAACGTTGCCAACGCAGCAATATGGTGATTTACGCTACTCACGCCGAACATGCAGATGAAGAGATGGTGCGCCAGTTCGGGCTGCAATTCGGATTGGATAGTCTGGATGCAAATTGGCTGGCAGGCGAACAAGGCATCACACGCGTCACTGTGAGCGCTGAAGATGGGCTGCGGCAGGCTTATATCCCGTATACCGACCGCGCCATCAAATGGCATACCGACGGCTATTACAATCCGCCTGAACGGCAGGTGCGCAGCTTTGTATTGCATTGTGTGCACAGCGCCGGACAAGGCGGCGGGAATCGTCTGCTGGATCACGAGATCATTTATCAGATGTTGCGCGACAGCAATGTCGACTTCATCCGCGCACTTTCCAAGCCGGATGCGATGACGATACCGGAACGCACCGATGAACA
>DHIV01000036.1 GCA_002403995.1 Gallionella sp. UBA4737
CAGCACCGGATTGTTCTTGGTGCGGCGTTGCAGCACCTGGATCGCGCGGCGGATCTCGTCGTCGCGCCCGATCACCGGGTCGAGCTTGCCCTGGCGGGCGCGCTCGGTCAGGTCGATGGTGTATTTTTTCAGGGATTCGCGCTGGCCTTCGGACTCGGCGCTGCCGACCGTCTCGCCACCGCGCACGGTAGTGATGGCCTGCTCCAGCGGCGCACGGGCCACGCCATGCTGCTTGAGCAAGCGCCCGGTCTCGCCTTTGTCATCACAAGCCGCAAGCAGGAACATCTCCGAGGCTATGAACTCATCTCCGCGCTTCTGTGCCGCTTTGTCGGTTAAATTGAGCAGATTGGACAAGTCGCGCCCGACCTGTACTTCGCCGCCATGGCCTTCGACCTTGGCCAGACGCTCGACCGCGTCTTTCAGCGCAGCCTTTAACGGCGCGACATTGCCGCCGGCGCGCGCCAGCAACGAAGCCGCGCCGCTGTCGGCATCGTTGAGCAGGGCCAGCAGCAAATGCTGCGGCTCGATGAACTGGTTGTCGCTTCCAACTGCCAGACTCTGGGCATCGGACAGGGCTTGCTGGAACTTTGTGGTAAATTTGTCGAAACGCATGGGTGCACTCCTTATTTAGGCAATTGTTCTTGTAATGGAGGGAGTTACGGTCGATTTCAAGTGGCCGAAGAGAATTTGCTGAATGCAGGCAGTTCTGGTCGATATCTGTTTATCGTATAATGCCACCCTCTGAATTAATGATTTTCCTTGTCCGGCATGATTGACCAGTGCTGAAGATTTATCAGACTGCGCTGGTTGAATGCTCCGGAAACATGAATTTCCCAGCCGTTAAGTTGGTTCTGCGGCAGCATGATGAAGAGCACAACATGAAAAACAACATTTTAATAGCCTTGGTAGCGGGCACTCTGGGTGCCACGGCGGCATTTGCCGTTCCGGTTGCATGGGCCGGCGATCAAAGATTCAGTTTGTCCACAGCGTTTGACAACGGCTCCAATCAATACGAAACCGGTCCTTGGATGTTCAAATTGACTGTGCCCGCCGGCGTTTCCGGCACGGGGAGTGTGATTCCGGAGATTGGGCGCATCAGCACAGCCAACTCCGCTGGCCGTACGCAGCATGGCTTGGGCGACACTGAAGCCGCAGCTACCTATAACCTTTATCCGGGCAGCGCATCTACCCCTGAGGTGAATCTGACCGGCAAAGTCAAAGTCAACATGGCGGATAAAAACAATGTTTTCGGATTAAGCCAGAACGACTATGCAGCGCAGATGGATGTTTATCAAAATCTGAACAAATTCACCGCAAAGGGTTCGTTGGGCTCCAGGGTTCTGGGCAGCCCGGCCGGAATTACCCTGAACCCATTGCTCTATGGATCGTTCGGAGGCATCTACCAACTCACCGAGCAGACCAGCACCGGGATCGATATGAGCCTGTCCCAGGACCCATCTTCATCGGGACTGATGCAACAGGAACTTAGCGCTTATGTAAGCTACAAGCTCGACAAGAACTTCAAAGCCCAGGGCTACGTGCTCAGGGGATTTTCCAACGGCAATCCGAATAACGCCGTTGGCGGACAAGTTTATTACGGGTTCTAGCAGCCTGTCACAAATTTTCCAAAGCAGCCCAGCCTGAGTTAACCCGCGTTTCTTTCTATCCAGTCAATGGAGTGCCCATGCCTGACTCCGAGCTCGCCTCATACATACGCCGCAATGTCACCAACTCGCTTGATGAAGACATCTACACCGGCGACTTGAGCGCTCAACTGTTACCCGAGACACTGATCTCGACCGCGCAAATCAACACGCGGCAACAAGGTGTGTTATGCGGCACGCAATGGTTCGAGGAATGCTTTCGCATACAGGATCCTGACTGTGTAATCAATTGGCTGGCAAAAGACGGCGATCGAATAAGCGCAGGGCAAACGCTGTGCGAAGTTCAAGGGCGCGCGCGCGCGCTGCTTAGCGCCGAACGCTGCGCGCTGAACCTGCTGCAAACGCTGTCCGGCACTGCCACGCGCACCAGGCTCTACGTGGATGCGGTGGCCGGCATCAACGTCAAGATCATGGATACGCGCAAGACCCTGCCCGGATTGCGGCAGGCGCAAAAATATGCGGTGCGGGTGGGCGGCGGGCATAACCAGCGCATCGGTTTATATGACGGTATCCTGATCAAGGAAAATCACATCGCTGCAGCAGGCGGCATCCGGCCCGTGCTGCAGCAGGCGTTCCATCTGGCCAAACCGGGCATCAGCGTGCAGATCGAGGTGGAGAACCTGGCGCAGCTGGACGAAGCTTTGGCTGCCGGGGCAAAACTGATACTGCTAGACAACTTCGATCTGGATAATTTGCGTGCCGCCGTGCTGCACACCGGCAACCGCGCCGAGCTGGAAGCATCCGGCGGCATCACGATAAATGATCTGCGCGACGTCGCGCTGACCGGAGTGGGGCGCATCTCGATCGGCAGCTTGACCAAGGACCTGCAGACGATCGATCTGTCGATGCGGTTTAGCTGAGAATCAACCACGTCCCCTCTCCCCATCCCTTCTCCCGCTTGCTGGAGTGGGTGGACGAAAGCCGGGAGAAGGAGTGAGGAACGGAGAACATCATGTGTCAACTACTCGGCATGAACTGCAACACCCCCACCGACATCTGCTTTTCCTTCACCGGTTTTCAGCAGCGCGGCGGCGGTACGGACGTCCATGCCGACGGCTGGGGCATCGCCTTCTTCGAGGGCAAAGGCGTGCGTCTGTTCCTGGACCCGCAGCCTTCGGTGCGGTCTTCCATCGCAGAACTGGTGCGCAACTATCCTATCCACTCGCTCAATGTCATCGCGCATATTCGCAAGGCCACTCAGGGTGCGGTCTCGCTGGAAAATACCCATCCTTTCATGCGCGAGCTGTGGGGACGCTATTGGGTGTTCGCGCATAACGGCAACCTGCCGCAGTTTCAGCCCGCGCTGGATGGCGATTTCGTACCGGTCGGCAACACCGACAGCGAACTCATTTTCTGTTGGATGCTGCAAAGTCTGCGCCAGCGTTTCGGCGACGCACCGCCTTCGCGCGAAGCGTTATTCAGCGCACTGCATGAACTTACCTGCCCGCTCGCCGGCATGGGCATCTTCAACTATTTGCTCTCCAACGGGGACTGCCTGTTCGCGCACTCTTCCACGGAATTGAACTACATCATCCGGCATGCCCCGTTCAATGTGGCGCACCTGAAAGACGAGGACGTGATGGTGGATTTCAGCCAGGTGACCACGCCGAATGACCGTGTGGCAATCATTGCCACCCAGCCGCTAACGGACAACGAACCGTGGGTGAACATGCCAGCCGGCACCCTCTGGATGTTCCACGACGGCGAGGCAGTGATTCAGCTTGACACTCAACACAGTCCGGTCAGCTCGCTGGACGGAGTTTGAACTTCCGTGATGCGTCCCCATCTTATAAAAACTGTAACCTGATAGAGGATGATCATGAGTGACTCACTGCACATCGTCTGCCCGCATTGCGACAGTGTAAATCGCGTACCTGCCGTCAAGCTGCACGACCGATCCACTTGCGGCAAGTGCAAACAGAACTTGTTCGATGCGCACCCGGTAGAACTGGACAGCAACAATTTTACCCAACACATCAGCCGCAATGACATTCCCGTGCTGGTGGATTTCTGGGCGCCGTGGTGCGGCCCGTGCCGCATGATGGCTCCCGCCTTTGTGCAGGCTGCAGAGCAACTGGAGCCCGGAATGCGACTGGCCAAGTTGAACACCGAAGAGGCTCAGGAGCTCGCGTCGCGCTACAACATCCGCAGCATTCCCACACTCGCGCTGTTCGTGGGCGGCCGTGAAATTGCGCGGCAGGCCGGTGCGATGGATGTGAATGGCATCGTGCGCTGGGCACGCAGCAAATCGTGATGAATGATTTTTGGTGAGCCGTTTTTTTGTAAAGCATATAGCCAAGCGCCTGTGAGCGGGCCATGCGGGTGCCCGGACAAATGTTTTTCGTACCCGCGAACAAGAGCTTGATCGCGGGCAGCACCCGCAAGAGGTACGCCGTGGTTGTAAGGGGCTGAAGCCCCAACAACACACGCAGGGCCCGCTCCTACATGACAGAATCATTGTCGTTTTTAACGTAAATTGGAGTAAAAAGGGCAGCCGTTGTCCATGGCTGCCCTTTTTAATTCGGCAAAAATCTTTTGCTATGACCCTATCATGCAACTGTTGCCATGTTTGTCGGTCATGATAATCTCCATGCTGTCTCCGCCCAGGAATCCCGGCGTCTGTGAAAGGAGTTTCAACGTATGACTGTCGGCAAACCCGCTATCGCCGCGGAATAGATCCAGCGACTTGTCGCCCATGGACAAAACCACCTGGCCATCATGCACCGTCACATAAAGGCCCGGATCACCGGCATCCGACTCGGTGCCAAACAGTTTTTCCATATCGAACGGGATGCTGTCCGGACGCGGAGTGTTGTTCTCAGTAATGGCCGGCGGAATCGCGATGATGCGCACCGGTTTGCCGGAATCGCGAGCGATGATGGCGGCTTGCTGTAAAGCCACGGGAAACGACCCGCCCGGAGAAACCAATACCACTTCACCGGCCCAGACATACACACCCGCACCATCCAGCGGGTTGCCTTGTGTCGCTCCGGGATTACCGGCACCGTTCGCGCAAGGCCCGTTGCACCATGCGTCGAAACCTGTGCCGCGTATGCCGATAGTCGCAGTTGCCATATTGAACTTGTAGTTATCATGATTCACCCGGCCGATCAAACCGGTGACCACGCGCACCCCGCCCTTGAGCAATCTCAGCACGGCATTTTCTTCGGACTTGACTTTATCGTACTTGAATCTTTCAACGCGGAATTGGGTGCTTTCCTGCAAACTCACGCGCCCCTCGTCGCGAAACGCCACCACGGCATAGGATTTCACCCCGGTCATCAGGGTGTCACCCTCATAGACCGGCGCACCCAACCGAAGCTTGCGCTCCTTGCCGGTCTCTTCCTTCGCCGACAACTCGCCCTGCGCCAACATCACCCGGCCCACCACTGCTGATTTCGCCGGCTGAGGCTTAGCTGCCGGTTTGGCCGTCGCTTCGTCATCCTGGCAATCCTTGGTGGCGCACAGTCGCGTGGAAAAATCCGTGCCGCGTATACCGATCGTGGCCGTCGCCGCGCGCAGTTTGTAAGCGTCGGTATTGCCGCGCTTGCCGATCAAGCCGGTCACCGTTCGAAATCCTCCCCTGAGCAAACGCAGCACGATGTTGTCGGACTGGGGCGCTTCCTTGCGGAACTGGTAAGCTTCGATACGCAAATTGGAATTGGGGCGTATCGTCATTTTTGTGCCGTCATTCATTTCCACCTGGGCATAACTGTCCTTGGCGGTGATGAGCATATCGCCGGCAAATACTTCCGACTTGGGGCCGACTACCTTTACCGTGCCATCCACGCGCTGCACCACCAGCGTACCGCTCATATTCCCTATCCTGCCTGCCGCTTCCTCGGCGGCCTGGGCCATTGTCGACATGACAGCCAGCAATAAAGAAAATAATAAAGTAGCGGATTTCATCTTGTACCCCATCAGAAGGTTGCATTCAGGCTTATATGAGCGCGCCAATCACCCGCCAGCTGCGCCGGGTCGTTACCGGCCTTGGTGATGCGTGCCATATCAAGACGCAATGAATACTGCTCGCCGTAATTCGCGCGCACTCCGACACCCGCAGCCGAGATGGTGATCTTTGCTGCATTGGCAGGACTCGCCTGGCCCGCATCGAAGAACGCCAACGCGCGCAACCTGAAATCGCCTGTGCCGAAATCCGGCGTATAGCCTTCCAGATTCAAGCGCGCGCCGGTCTCGCCGCCCTCGCTGCCTTCCGAAAATCCGCGCACTCCATCGGCGCCGCCCAGACGGATCTGTTCGCCCTGCACCAGCACATCACGGCTCCACTGTCCGTTTAACGCAGTGCGGAATTGCCAGTCATTCCCGACCAGTTGTGAATAGCTCGCGCCATAGCGCAGCACCTTGTAGTTGGGATCAGGACTGGTCAGATTCACCCTGTCATAGGCTGCAAAATCCTCCGTCCGTCCCTTGCCCGCTCCCGGAATGTTGGCAACGGCAGTCAAATTGAAATTGACATTGCTCCTGGCAAACTTTCCCAGCACCGCATAAGTGGCGCTCACCGGCACCACGACGATTTCGTTATACAACACGGTGGGCGGCGGATTGGTCAGCTCGATGCGCCGGTAATCGCGCCAGTCCAGACTGAACGAAAGACTGGGGTCGAATGCGCCCGCGCGCTCCAGCAGATGGTTATAGCGCGCGCTCAACAATCTGCCACCGCCCTGGAAATTGGAAAGGCCGCCTACCACCGCATTCACGTTGGAATAACCGGCAAAGAATTCCAGGCTGCTGACGTACCGGTACAGCGGGATCTTGTAACTGCCGCCCAACACTTGCACCCGGTCAGGATATTGCGGCGACGTCATGTATTGAATGCCGGCAACGTGGTCCGCATTGAACGCGTTGGCATTGCGATAGGAAAACCCCAGCCGCGCACGGCCGGTTTCCTGTGAACCGGAATTATCGGCTGAAATTCCCCAGCTGGACGGTTTGCTGTCGGTGACGATCACATTGGCATCCACTTCATCATCTTTTTCTCCGCCCTTCAGCACCACATTCATCTGGCGCGCGGGATTTTCATTGACGAGTCTCAATTCGCGCGAGATCTGTTTGCTGCGCGGCACGCCACCGGGGTGCACCGAAGGCACCGCGTTCAGCGCGTTGGCCTCGCTGACAAAATGATTATCCGTTACCGTCACTTTGCCGAAATGGCTTTCCATCACGCGAAAATGCACCGTGCCCTTTTCCAGCTCCTGCTCCGGCAGCAGCACGCGCACTGCCGAATAACCGCGCTTCGCGTACGCTGCCTCCACCGCTTCCAGAGCGCGTTCCACGTCGGAAAAATCCTTGTTCTTGCCGACATAGGGCGCGACTGCCGCATCGATCTCGGTCTTGCCTAACAAGGTCGCGCCTTCCATCACGTACTGGTTGATCGTGAAATGCAGCACAGCCTGATCGGCTGCGGAAGTTGCAGGAACAGCGGGAACAGCATCCGCTGCCTGCGCAAAAGACGGCGTGATTAACAACAGCGATATGAACAGCAACTTATGTTTCATGAAACATCCAGTCGTTAAAAATGATTATCAGTTGCACATCGGCAATCCCTGCGTGTTGCCGCCATCGGCTGCCGGTGTATTCGAGGCGAGCACATCTTCTATCTTCTTGCGTTTCTGGTTGCTGATATCAACTATCTCATTGATCACAGTGGGCACCAGGATGGTGAAGTTGGCCGCCACATAGTTCAACGTATAGTTGACAAGGCCGGCCGCAAACAAATTTAAAGAGCCTTGATTGATCTGGTAGATACCCACCGTCTCACCCGTCGTCCGGCTTAATGATCCTGTCAGCGTAGTGGCAGCCGTGTCTGTGAATTGCAGTCCTGAAACCGAATAAGTCAGCAGCGGGTCAGCCGTGTTCAGTATCTTGCTGGTGGCATTCGCGGCAATGGTGAGCGTCGCAGGCGTGATGGTCAGCGTACCAGTGGGAATAAAGGTGATGCCATAACCCATCTGGTTAGCCAGCGTGCCTAGCGTACCGATAGTGATAGGGTAAGGAGTAGGGTTAACGTCTTCTGGACCAGTGTGCGAGAGGCTGCCGGTCAGTACGTTAGCAGACGTATCACCTGCTGCTGTTACAAACCCGGTAGCGCTGTATGTCAAGGCAGAGGCATCAAGAGTTCCGTAAGTCTTGGTGGCAGCGTTAGCCGTAATAGTCAGCATCGGCGCAATCGGGTAAAAGAAGCCGATCCCGGTGGAAGGGATGACTGTGGTGGGAGCACAGCCGAGTGCGTAAGTGCAGTTGTATCGATGGAAGTTGCTGCCCATCCCTTTCAACGCATCCAAAGCCGGATCGGTAGAGTAAACACTTGCCAAGCCCGTGGTAGTGATCGGTGTGGTGCTGCCGGAGTTGTTGATGAAGTTTCCGCCGGTGGCGACCACAGTAACCGCACCAGCACCGCCGTGTATGATCCCGATCGCAACATCGCCTGCATAATTGATGAGACTGACCTGGCTTGCCGTCAGCGTCGCCTTGCTGGTATCCAGCACGCCAGTTCCAGGCAGAATCGCGCCCGGATCGTTTGCCGTGATGTCGAGCGCGCCGTTGATATTGATCGTATCGTTCAGAACGACGCTGTGCCCCGCCTGCAAGGTCAGGCTGCCCTTACCCGTTGCATTGATCGCGGCACCGGCCGATTGAGTAATATCGTTATTGGCCTGCAACACCACGTTCGTGCCGGCGTTCAAGGTGCTGTCTATCAAAGCGGCGCCTATCGTGGAATCCGTACCTGGGTTGTCTGTAAACAGCAGAGTTCCATTTACCAGAGTCGCCGAACCGCCGAACAGGTACACGCCGCCATAGCCATTGTTTGCTGCGGCATTAGCTATCAATACCCTGTCCGGTTGGCCGATCAGCTCAAACGCGCCGCTACCCAAGTGTTCACTTGCCGCTGTTCCTACCAAGCTGTTTGAGGCAGAAACCGTCCCTACTGTTCCCGCAGCACCATTTCCCAAGGTGGCGGCACCCGCACCACTGAGCAAGCCGTTAGTCCAGGAAGGGCTGATCACCGCATAGTTGCCATTGGAAAGGCTGATCACGTATCCACTGCTTGAGCAGTCGCAAGAACTCCCTACCAAGTCTCCCAAAGTGCTACCCACCAGACTATTCGTGGCCGAGATCGCACCACCGGACGTGCCGTCTGCCAATTTTCCGTTCGTGCCATTCATCCACGTGACTGCGCCCTTGCCGTCGCCATATCCACCGGCACTTCCCCAGCTATAGTTGGTAATTACAAAATTGCCGTTGCCCGCAAGTTCTATGATGTTGTTGCCAATGCCGCCACCGCTACCAACATTGTCGAACACTGTGCTGCCGATTAAACTATTCGCCGCAGTAACCGCGCCCACCGTCCCACTCAAACCATTGCCCCAGGTCACTGCACCGAATCCGCCATTCCACCCATAGCTGCTCACAACGTAATTGCCGTTGCTGAGCGCAACGACGCTATTCCCAATATTGTCACCCACTGTGCTGCCGACCAGACTGTTTGCCGTAGAAACCGCGCCTATCGTGCCGACTGAACCATCACCCCATGTCACTGCACCGAATCCACCATTCCACGCAGAGCTTTGCACCACATAGTTGCTGTTGCCAACGAGTTGCGTGATGCCATACATGCCGACCCAATCGCTAGCCGCCGTGCCAACCAGGCTATTGGACATCGACACGAATCCACCGGGAGCTGCGCTGCCGGCGATGTTGCCATTCGTGCCATTGACCCATGTGACCGCCCCGGCTTGCGTCGCCAAACCGTTGTTCCAATAATAACTATTCACCACGTAATTGCCGTTACTAAGCAGGGTGACGCCACCGATGCCAACATCGTCGCTGCTCGTCGTGCCCACCAGGCTATTCGCGGTGGAGACAACTCCGCCGGGAGATATACTGCCGGCGATGTTGCCATTTGTGCCATTAACCCAGGTGACCGCCCCGGCTGAAGTCGCCGCGCCATTGCTCCAATACGGGCTATTCACAACATAGTTTCCGTTGCCGAGCACGGTGACGCCGTAGTAACCCACTTGATCGTTCGCCGTGCTACCGACGAGACTGTTGGCAGAAGATATCGCCCCCACCGTTCCTGTCGTGCCATTGCCCCAGGTCACTGCGCCTACGTGAAGAACCCCACCAAAGTCAGTCCAAGCAGAGCTGGTCACCACGTAATTACTGCCGGGTAGCAACGTCACCGGGGAATTACCCACCCTGTCACCGGTGGTGGACGTTCCTCCGGTACTTCCAATCAGGCTGTTGCTTGCCGAAACCAGTCCAACCGTACCAATCTTCCCATCGCCGAATGTCACCGCACCGGCATTGTTATTCCATGATGGGCTGCGCACCAAGTAGTTGCCGTTGGGGAGTATGTCTATGCTGGCTCCATATCCCATCCAGCCAATCTGGTCGGTGGACAAACTTCCCACCAGGCTGTTCGTTGCCGATACAGTCCCTGCCACGCCGCTGGTGCCATTGCCAAACACCACTGCCCCTGCTCCTGTCCCTGTCACGCTGTTATAGTTATAGTTGAAGTCAGTCAACAGGTAATTGCCGTTAGTCAGCCGAATAACATTGCTACCAGCCTGATCACCCGCTGCAGCACCCACCAAGCTGTTCGCTGAAGAAATCGCACCGCCGAATGCGGTTCCTCCTATCAATGCGCCGGTCTTGCCATTCATCCAGGTCGCCGCGCCAAAACCAGTGCCAGCGCCGCCGCTACTGCCCCAAGATGGAGTGTTGACTACAAAATTGCCGTTGCCCAACAATTCTGTGACGCTCCACTGGCCAACATAGTCAGTAGGCCCGCTACCCACCAAACTATTGGCAGACGAAACCACGGCGCCGTATGAACCGCCGTTAACGGTATTACCGTTACTGCCACTCACCCACGTCACTGCTCCCGGGCCACCGAATAACCCTCCACTACCCCACGTCATGCTGCTCACCACATAGTTACCGTTGCTAAGCGGGGTGATGCCGTTATATCCGATCCGATCACTGGTGGCGCCTCCCACCAGGCTGATGGACGCCGAGACTGCTTTGCCCAGACTGCCATCGGCCAGCTTGCCGGTCGAGCCATTCATCCAGGTCACCGCGCCGGCATCAACAGTCGTAGCGTTATCCCACAGCGGCATGCTCACCGCAGCGTTGCCATTGCTCAGCCCGGTAACTACCACCCATGCTCCATCGCCAGTCGTGCTACCCACCAGGCTGTTCGATGCAGCAACTGCACCACCCGCGCTGACTCCATCTGACAACAGCCCATTCGAGCCATTCATCCAGGTCACCGCACCCAAGCCTGCGCTAGCCACCCCCGCACTGCCCCATTGATCGCTGCGCACTGCCACGTTCCAGAAAGTCGAGTTATCAGTCAGCACCGTGATGCCGCCGGAGCCGACTGTATCGCCCACTGCGCCTCCCACCAGGCTATTGCTCGCCAAAACCGATCCGCCTGTTGCGCCATCCGACAGTTTGCCGGTCAGGCCATTCATCCACGTCACCGCACCCAATGCGTTGGCTGCGACGCCGCCGCTGCCCCAGTTCAAACTGCTCACAATGATATTGTCGTTGGCCAGATGAGTGATGCTGCTACCCACCTGGTCGCCCGCCGCCGAGCCTGTCAGTGCAGAGACTAACGAACCTGCCGGAGTGTAGAGATAGGCCGCCCCCGAGTTCAATCCTGCCAAACTATCGTTAGGCGAGGTGATCAGGATATTGCCGTTGTAAAGCTCCAGATTTTGTGCACCACCAAAACCCTCCCCCGCACCCGGGGTAGGATCAAAAATTTCCTGGTAGGGCAAGCCAGCACCGGCCACGATGGTGATGTTGTTCGGGTCGAGCAGCAAGGTGCCGTTCAAACCGTTGGCTGCGGAAAGATCGGTCAAGCCGCCGTAGCCGAACGAGGTCAGGCCGGAGACTTCTGCATTGCCGCCATTGCCTGATAGCGCACCGCCCTTCGCGCTGATATTGCCGGTGAAACGCATGGACTGATCAGACCACAGCACCACTTCACCGCCGTTGCCGGTTTGCAGCGCATCGGCCTTGAGTGTAGTCGCGCTGTTGACCAGCACATTGGTGGAGTTGGTTAGTGCGGTACCTTGTGCGGCAAAACCTGTTGCACCATGCATCAATCCGCCGACATGTATCGTGCCCCCGCCATTCGTGCCGCTGGCATCGAGTTGCGCAGCGGCGAGTTTGATCTCATTTCCCGCCATCGTGATGTTGCCGCCGGTCACGCCGGTCGCGCTGTATGAGCCTGAGGTGTAGTTGGACACATCGGCGGAAACCAGGATGTCGCCGCCCTGACCCTGGCTGCTGTTGGCTGTGTATTGCGCGGATGAAGTGGAGAGCGCGCGGTTGGCAGCCTGCACGCTGATCTGCCCGCCGGCTGTGGCGCCGCCGGCATCGATCGCGGCGCTGGAAAGGATGCTGTCGCCACTGATGCTGACCGAGCCGCCCGCACCTGCCGAACCCTGTGCCGCGATGCTGCCGGTTTGTATCACGACACCTGGCGCATTCGGATCAAGCGAGCGGGCTGCAGAAATATCCACGCTGCCGCCGCTCGTGCCATTGGCTGTGATGGTTCCGCCTGCTTCGGCACGCGAGCTGGCTTTGAACACGATCTTGCCGCCCTGCATCGTCGCGCTGTCCGCGCTGACCATGCCGCTGTTGCTTACCACTGTGCCGAACAGGCCGAGGCTGCCGGACGAGGCGATGAGTTGCCCGACGTTGGTGGCATCGCCAGCCGGCGCGGTGATATTGACCCTGAGATTGGGATCGCTGGTGCTGACCAGGTCCACACTGTATCCGGCAGCCAATAATATTTCGCCATTGGGCGCAGTGATGACGCCGGTGTTCTCGACGTTGGGCGCGATCAGGTAGATCTGCCCGCCTTGTTGCGCGCTGATGTTACCCGCGTTGCTGATATTGGCTGCGCCCGGCACTTGGGTGTAGTGGTGGTTCCCGGCAAGGAAATCGGCATCGCTGAGACTGAGCGTGGACGCGACCAATCCGGCCACGTCCACAACTGCGCCTGCCCCGAACAAGATTCCGTTGGGATTGATCAGGAACACGCGTCCGTTGGATTGCAGCGTGCCCAGAATGCTCGAAGGATCGCTGCCGACCACGCGATTAAGAACCGTGGATGCAGCGGATTGCTGCGCGAAGCTGGTGACCTCGTTCGTGTTTATCGAGAAGCCTTGCCAGTTGATGATGGTGCCGGGAGTATTGGTGACGGTAAGGGTATTGCCGGTGGCGGAGAAGCTGGCCTGGCCGCTGATCACGGATGGGTCCAGCGGGTTCGCCGACACTGGCGCTGATGACATCGCGAGCAGCACACACGCGCAGATCGTTTTCAGACTTTGACGGTATCCCATGATCGACCCCCTGCCGGCGATGCTATTTAAGAGTTACTTATTGAGCTTTACATAATTCATGACGATTGAGAGATTCACCGTAGGGCGGGCTTAACCAGCGGCTTATGTCACCGTTTTTTGGTGACTTAGCCGAATGGCTATGCAAAGCTTGCCCGCCACGTCGGGCGGAGCCCGACCTACAAAATGCCAAGACGCTGTCTTCAATTATGTAATCATCAATAATATTCTTGATTAGGTAATATTTTAATTTTGGATAATATCTTAAATGACAGTTTAAATATGCTCTTTTTTATTGAAAAGAGCAACATGACCGGCAGCAAGCGATTACCTACCTATTTCACTCAAGCATACTTATTCGCCACCAGATCGATCAATGCCGACATGCCGCTGTGCGCGGTCCCTTCTCCGATATGATCGTCATGCTCGCGCAGATGCGATATCTCCATGTCGCCAAACGCGTTGCGCAACAGCGCTTCGGTGTACATGTTCTCGGCCACAGGCGGGCCGCCGGTCTTGTATTCGAGCTGGCGCGGCGTGTAGCCTTGCAGCAATAATAATCCGCCCGGTTTCAGGCAGCGCTTGATGCCCGCGAACATCTGCTCGCGCAGTGCGGGCGGCGCAAACTGGATGAAGATCGCCGCGACCACATCGAAACGGTTCTCGCCCCATTGCCAGTGCGCGAGATCGGCCTGCTCGAAATCGATTGCCACGCCGCGCTGCCGCGCCAGCTTTTTTGCCTTCTCCAGCGCCACCGCGGAAGCTTCCACCGACAGCACATGCAATCCCTGCTGCGCCAGCCACACGCCGTTGCGCCCCTCGCCGTCGGCCACCGCGAGACAGCTCATGCCCGGCTTGAGCAGATGCCTTTGCGATACCAGAAAATCATTCGGCTCGGTGCCAAACAGATAACCGTCTTGCGCGTAGCGCTCGTCCCACATGCTCATCCCATATCTCCATCATTGCTTTTGCAACAGCATCTCGATACCTGCACGACATCATTCATATGCTCCATGATTTTATTCATGAGACGGCGGATCACTTTGGCGATATGCCTCGTTCACCAGAACGGCGCGTCGTGAATATTCGGCAGCCTCCTGGTCATGCCCCAGCTGCGCCGAGACGCGCGCCATCCCGCTCAGATCCTCACCGATACGCGCGCCCAGTGCCAGCGCTTTATCCATCTCCAGCGCGGCCTGGAAATGCTGCAACGCGCTCGTGGGCCGCGCCAGCTTCTCCTCGGCCGCAGCGGTGACACGCAGGGCATTGGCCTGCTCCTCCTTGCCTGCATCGCTTTCCTTGCTCACCGCCAGTGCCAACGCCAGCGCACCTTCCTCATCACCGTTCAGCAACAGCAAACGCGCGCGCAATGCGTCGATACCGAAGTTCAGCGCGCATTTCTTCCCGCACAATTTTTCAGCCGATTGCAAGGCCGGCTCCGCCTCGCTCAAGCGCGCCAGATCGGTCAGGATCACGGCCTTGCGAAAGGCCGCCGTGAGTTGCGAATCCGGCGGATAGATGCGTTCCTTTTCCAGCAGTATCTTGTCCAGCCATGCCAGCGCGGCTTCATCATCGTGCAGTTGATGCGTCACCGTGGCCAGATTGATCAGCGTCGTGGCGGCACCCGCCGTATCGTCCAGCGATTGTTGCAGCGCCAGCACTTGGGCAAAATCTTGTTGCGCGCGCAGCAGTTCGCCGTCTCTTAAAGCATTTCGTGCATCCTTGTCCGCTGCCCTGGCTTGCTCGATCGCCAGCGGCTGACGCAGCACAGGCGCGCTGCCGCAAGCGGCCAACAGTCCCGGCAACAGCAGCAATAGAAACTTATACATGGCGACAGAACAAATCAGTCATGGCTATCCATCTTTATTGGCCCGGTATCCGCAGCCGGTGCGTCGCTTTTCAGCGGCCAGTGTGTGCTCAAGGAATCGACTGCTTCCTGGGTGTCGCCTATCAATTTCCGTGTCTTGCCCATTACCACCGGCAGCTGCGGCGCGGCGCGCTGTACCGCAGCATTGATCGTCTCGCCGGCCTGGCGCAGACTCTCCATCGTGGCATCGGCCTTCTTCAACATGACAGGCAAGTCGTAGTCGAGTTTTCCCGACAGCGTTTCGGCATTCGCCGCCGATTTGCGCAAGGATTGCAGCAATGGCTCCACTTCATGATTGAGGTCGGTATCGACCCTGCCCAGCACACGGTCCAGGCGCTCCCGCGTACCGCGCATCTCGGCGGAAAATTCGCGCAGGTTCTTCAATATCTGGCGCACATCGCCATCTGGGTCATGCAGGGTATGATGCAGATCGTCGAGGATGGGCATGATGCGGTTCTTCACATCGATCACCGCCTGCTCCAATCCGCTGGCACGCTCAAAACGCACCTTGCCGCCTGATGCCAATGCAGGCTTATCCTCCGTCCCCCGGCTGATCTCGAGCACCCCGTCGCCGATCACGCCTTCTTTTTTCAGGCTCATCACGGCATCCTGCCTGATCAGCCTGAGGTACTTCGATTCGATGTCGACCTTGACTTGCACGCGCCCCTGTTCGTCCAGTGCCAGCGTGTCCAGCTTGCCGATCTTGAATCCGCTGAATTTGACCGGCATGCCTACACTCAGATCCTGTCCGCTATCGGCGACAAAATAGATCGGTGACTTTGCCGAAAACTCGCCTTTTTTTATCCCGGTCCACACAAAAGCCAGCCCCATACCCAAAGCCGCGAGCAGTATGAATACGGCTGCCTTGCCGAACAGGTTCTTGAATCGCTCGTCTTTGTCATCCAGCAATGTCACATACACCTCATTCGATCTTTTCCCAAGGCAGGTTCGTCGGCTTGTCTGTCATCACCAATAGCGCCCGGCCTTCGGCGGCATAGGATTCCAGCGCCATTATCCAGCAACTCGCCAAGCGTGTTTTGACATCCTCGAACAGCATGGCATCCACCACCAGCACAGGCGACATTTGCAGCAAGGCGCGCAACAATCCGGCCAGTTTGCGTTGCCAGGGTTCGACACTATACGGCTGAGCGCTCATGAATTCAGCGAACTCATCCTGCTCCAGGCCCAGCACGCCCAGCCAGTGCCTGATGCTTTGCTCTGTTTCAGTCGCGTCACGCCCGGCGTGATACCACAGCGGCAAGGTGACATTTTCCCAGATCTTGAGGTTGCTGATCAGCCCGCCATTCGCCGCGACCCAAGCCACACGCCCTGGCCGGCTCGCGCTCGCCGGCTGCCAGATCAATGGCACGGGCCCGTTATTGCGCCTTCTTTCTCCGAACTTGCCGATCACGGCCAGCTTATTATGCCTTCTGTCGCCTTGCACGATCTCGATGCTGCCTTCCCCGCAAACAGTTGCACCGATCGCACTGTCGATCATGGCATTTTTTTCATCTCTGGACGAAAGTTGCAACAGCCGCGTCTCGCCCGCATGCAGCGTGAATGTATATGCGCGATCCGAACCCTTGCAGCGCACATCGGCAAATCTGAGCAGCGCGCTCATGATCTAACGAGAAACTCGCGTAGCGAGCCCTTGCCCCCCTCGCCCTGTGGGAGAGGGCGCGGAGAGGGAACGGGCATGGCGGGTTTTATTATCATTTATGGAATCTGCCATGCCCGTCAAAAGAGCAGAACCGTGATCAGTCCGTCACAGGCGAATACCGCCATCAGACTGCGCATCACCGCGCGCGAGGCAGCGACCGGGATCTCGGTCATCGCGCGCTCCACTGTCAACCCGTAATAACAAGGCACCACCGACATCAACATGCCGAAGCAGATGCTTTTCAACGATGCTGCAAATATCTCCAGATAACTGATCATCTCGAAAAAATGGCCGACTTCGCCGAACAACGAGACGTCGATATGCCAGGCGGTGACGATCATGCCCGTGCCGATCGCGACGACCTGGAAGTAAAAGGTCAGCACCGAGCTGGTTATCGTCATCGCCAGCATACGCGGCACCACCAGATACGCGACCGGCGGGATGCCCATGCGCCGCAAACTCTTTATTTCGCCATTCACCTGCATCGCGGCAAGTTCGCTGGCGATCGCAGAGCTGCTGCGCCCGACGATCACGATCGCCGTCAGCAAAGGTCCCAGCTCGCGCACCACCGTCCAGATCAACACCTGCAGCGTCAGCAATTCGTTGCGTCCGACCAGATTGCTGACTTGCATCACCATGATCAGGCCCGCCAGAAAACCCATGACCGTGATCGGCCCCACCGATTGGATGCCGGTAAAATAAAGCTGTTTGAGTAGTGCGCTGCGTACCGGCCACTTGATCACCACCGGCAGTGCATAGAGAACCTGCCCGACCAGAACCACGCTGTCGCGCACGAACAGTCCCTGCATGCCCAGCCAATTCTGCATTTTCAATACAGGGTTTCTCATCGTCGCGTCCGCTCTCTCATGCCGTTTTACCCCCGCCGTCCATCACCGCGCAGCGTCCGTCCCGGAAGCCGGTCATGGGCATGTTACCCGAAGTTTCATGTTAACCTTTTCGCGCATCGAATTACTGGAACTGCCGGTGGCCATGAGGAAATCACTATTCATCGTTCTCGCCTTTGCTCTGCTCTGCTGCGGCTGCAGCACTGCCGGCCTGGTCTACCGCAACGCCGACTGGTATCTGCAGCACAAGATCAACGGCTACACCTCATTCAATGCCCAACAGAAAAAATTGATCCTCCAGGATGTCTCTGATTATATGCACTGGCACCGGAAAAATGCGCTGCCAGCATACATCACCTTCCTGCAAAATTTGAATGGGGCGGCTCAATCTGGCGGCCAATTGAAAGTTGAGAACGTCACCCTGTTGAGGACCCAGCTGATGGATTTGTACAGAATGACCCTGGTGCCGGCGATCAGGCCCGCCGCTGAAATATTAAGCATGCTGGATAACGGACAAATACAGGAACTGGGACGCAATCTTGCCGAGGAAATCCAGAAACAGAAACATGAGGAACTCGATATCGGTCACGACAAATACCTGGACAATCGCGCGGATAAAACCATTTCCTTTCTGGAGTGGCTGGCAGGGAATTTGAGCGGCGAACAAGAACGAAAAATCAGGGAGATGAGCCGTCACCTGCCCGTTGTCATCGACATTTATATCCAGCATCGTGCAGCCAATCAAAGCAGCTTGATAGCACTATTGAACGACCATGCGGACAAAGAAAAAATCGCTGCATTCCTGTCGTCCTGGTTATTGACCCCCGAAGCAAGCAGACTGCCCCGGCAGCAGCGTGTCATTGAGTCATTCGAGACGGCCTCGGATGAAATGATCGCTCAGATCCATGGCCTGCTGACGGTTGCTCAAAAGAAACATATACACAAGATCATTTCGTCTTACATCGATGACATGCGTGCCGAAAGCAGGGCAGCCGTGCAGGGTCCCGGGCAATGACGTTTCGTGCCGGAATCATACGTATGGCATGCGCGACGCTGATTGCTGCCGCCGGCTTTGGTTTTTTGGCCTGTTCCGCACTGGCTCAAGATACTCCGGCGCAACCCGCTCCGGTCGGCTCCGCACCGAAGTTGCCGCTTTGGGAGGCAGGGCTGTTCGGCTTTGGATACACGCAGCCCGCCTATCCCGGCGCAGAAGACCGCGCGAGCCGGGCGCTGGGCTTGCCGTATGTCATCTACCGCGGTAGGTATTTGCGCGCCGAACAGGGCAGCCTGGGTTTGCGCGCGTTGAAGACGCCGCGCATCGAAGCAGACATCGGATTTGCCGCATCACTGGGGTCGCACTCATCCGGCAGCGCGGCTCGGCAGGGTATGGCAGACCTGGGCACGATGATCGAATTCGGTCCGCGGCTGAAGATCAGCCTCGGCGATGTTTCATCCGGACGCAGCGATTCACGCCTGCAGTTTCCGTTGCGTGCAGTGATCGATGTCAGCCATGGCTTTATCTCGCGCGGCGTCGCGTTCGAGCCGCAATGGGTGACCGATATGCGCTTGTCCAAGCACTGGTTCATCTCCACCAGTCTGGGCGCGATGTTCGGTGACGGAAAACTGTGCGACACTTTCTACAGCGTGGCGCCCGGCGAGGCTACGCCGGCCCGCCCCAGTTACATAGCCAAGAGCGGATTGATCGCGCTGCGCGCAGGCATGTTCGCATCACATCCGCTCACGCCCGATGTGCGGCTGTTTTACATCCTGCGCTTCGAATCATTGGCAGGAGCAGTCAACCGTGACAGCCCGCTGGTCCGGCGCAATGCCGGCTGGTCTGCAGGTATCGGGCTATCCTGGGAACTGGCACGCTCGGAGCAGCGCTCCAGCGAATAAGCCCTGGATAATTGAGGCCCATGCTTGAAACAAGCGCAACGGAATTCAAAGGTTGCGCAATCCTGTCTGCCTGCGCTTTGAATTTTGCCATTCATGCCCCTGGAATTTTATACTCGACTAATTTACTATGCTTGCGTAAATAACTTGTTCAAACGCAAGTCTCCGGAGTCCCCTTGCCGCATCACCGCAAAAATATTGTTGCCCCGATCAATGAACCGCACAGTGGACTGATCAGGGCACTAAGCAGCTTATTGCCGCCGGAATCCGTGCTGGTCGATGCGGAGGACCTGCGCCCGTTCGAATGCGACGGGCTGGCGGTGTACCGGCAGCTGCCCATGGTCGTGGTGTTGCCCGAGACCATCGAACAGGTGCAGAGCATCATGCGCCTGTGCCATGCGCAGCAGGTGCCGGTGGTGGCGCGCGGCGCGGGCACCGGGCTGTCCGGCGGCGCGCTGCCGCTGGCGGATGGCGTGCTGCTGAGCCTGGCCAAATTCAAGCGCATCATCAGCATCGATCCTGATAACGCGATGGCCACCGTGCAGCCCGGGGTGCGCAACCTGGCGATCTCCGAAGCGGCAGCCGTGCATGGCATGTATTACGCGCCCGATCCTTCGTCGCAGATCGCCTGCACCATTGGCGGCAATGTCGCGGAAAATTCCGGCGGCGTGCACTGTTTGAAATACGGCCTGACGGTGCACAATATCCTGATGCTGAAAGTGGTCACGATGGAAGGCGAGTTGCTGACCATAGGCGCGGAGACGCTGGACTCGCCGGGCTACGACCTGCTCGCGCTGATGGCCGGCTCCGAGGGCATGCTGGGCGTCATCGTCGAAGTCACCGTGAAATTATTGGCCAGACCGGAACGCGCGCAGGTCGTGCTCGCAGCCTTCGACGATGTGGTGAAGGCAGGCGAGGCGGTCGGCTCTATCATCGCAGCCGGCATCATCCCCGCCGGTCTTGAGATGATGGACAAGCTCGCGATCCAGGCGGCGGAGGATTTCGTGCACGCGGGTTATCCGCGCGATGCCGAGGCGATCCTGCTGTGCGAACTGGACGGCACGCACGCCGAGGTGTCCGAGTACATCATGGCGGTGCGCAAGATATTGACCGGCAGCGGCGCGACCGAAGTGCGCACCGCGGTAGACGAGGCCGAACGGCAACTGTTCTGGAAGGGGCGCAAATCGGCCTTCCCCGCCGTGGGACGAATCTCGCCGGATTATTACTGCATGGACGGCACGATACCGCGCCGCCAGTTGCCGCATGTGCTGCGCCGCATCAGCGAGCTGTCTGCGGAATATAAATTGCCGGTCGCGAATGTGTTCCACGCCGGCGATGGCAACCTGCATCCGCTGATCCTGTTCGATGCGAACAAGGCGGGCGAACTGCATCGCACCGAGGAGCTCGGCCGCCGCATCCTCGAGCTTTGCGTGGAGGTCGGCGGCACGATCACCGGCGAGCACGGCGTCGGCATCGAGAAGATAACCGCGATGTGCGTGCAATTCCGCAGCGCGGAATTAACGCAGTTCCACGCCGTCAAAGCCGCATTCGATCCGTCCGGCCTGCTCAATCCCGGCAAGGCCGTTCCTACATTGCATCGCTGCGCCGAATTCGGCGCGATGCATGTGCATCACGGGCAACTCGCTCACCCCGAACTGGAACGTTTCTAGTGATCCCCATGCGTGATTCAGACATCAGCAGTGAGCTACAGCAACAGGTGCTGGATGCTTTTCAAAATGCGACACCGCTCAACATCAGCGGTGGCAGCAGCAAGGCTTTTCTCGGGCGCGCCAGTCAGGGACAAACTGTCGATGTCAGCCATCATCGCGGCATCGTCGAATACGATCCGCGCGAACTGGTGCTGACGGCGCGCGGCGGCACCCCGCTGCAGGAGATCGAAGCCGCGCTGGCCGAAGCCGGGCAGATGCTCGCATTCGAGCCGCCGCATTTCGGCGACAGCGCCACGCTGGGCGGCACCATCGCCTGTGGATTGTCCGGCCCGCGCCGCCCCTACAGCGGTTCGGCGCGCGATTTCGTGCTGGGCTGCCAGATGCTGAACGGCCGCGGCGAGATACTGCGTTTCGGCGGGAAAGTGATGAAGAACGTCGCGGGCTACGATGTCTCGCGGCTGATGGCAGGGGCCCACGGCACACTGGGCATGTTGCTGGAGATCAGCCTGAAAGTGCTGCCGCGCCCGGCGGCGAGCGTCACCGTCGCGCGAGAGTGCAGCCCGGCTGAAGCGATCGCCAGCATGAGCGCTTGGCTGGGCAAACCGTACCCGGTGGACGGCGCGTGTTATCACGGTGACCAATGTTACGTGCGCATCTCCGGCAGCGCACAGGCCGTCAGGGAAGCGCGCACGAAGATACCCGGTGAGGTGGTGGCCGATGCGGAAAAATTCTGGCATGCGCTGCGCGAACATCAGCTGCCTTTCTTCCGGAAAAGCGGCGCGCTGTATCGCGTGGTGGTCAAACCCGCGACTCCGCCGCTGCCCATCGAAGGTTCATGGCTGCTGGACTGGGGCGGCGCACAGCGCTGGCTGTACAGCGATGCAGATGTGGCATCGATCCGCCATCGCGTCACAGCAGTTGGCGGGCATGCCACGGTGTTTCGCGGCGGCAAACAATCTGAAGATGTATTTCAGCCGCTGTCCGGGCCGCTGCTGGCGATACACCAGCGGCTCAAGAACAGCTTTGACCCGAACAACATCTTCAACCGCGGCCGACTGTACGCCAATCTATAAGCATGCAAACCGCCATCGCCACCGAACTGCTGAATAATCCGGATATCGCGGAAGCCGATGCCATCCTGCGCACTTGCGTGCATTGCGGTTTTTGCATGGCGACCTGCCCGACCTACCAGTTGCTGGGATCCGAACTGGATGGCCCTCGCGGGCGCATCTATCTGATCAAGGAGATGCTGGAGACCCAGCAGGCCAGCGGCAAGACCCGCTTGCATCTGGATCGCTGTCTGACCTGCCGCTCCTGCGAGACCACCTGCCCGTCCGGCGTGCGCTATGGACGCCTGATCGACATCGGCCGCGAGTTCATCGAAGAAAATGCGCCGCGTTCGCTATACCAAAGACTGTTGCGCAAGGCCATGCTCGCCGTCATCCCCTACACCGCGCGCATGGCCGTTGCGCTGGCGCTGGCGCGCGTGTTTCGTCCGCTGCTGCCGGCACAACTGCAGAAAAAGATCCCTGTCAAACAGGTCGCTACCGCGACGCCGACGACATCCCACAAGCGGCGCATGCTGGTGCTGGATGGCTGCGTCCAGCCGCTGGGCACGCCGAACACCAATGCCGCTGCGGCGCGCGTGCTGGACCGGCTCGGCATCTCGCTGGTCAGCGCACCGGGCACCGGTTGCTGCGGTGCACTGAACCAGCATCTGTCCGACAGCGCAGGCGCGCGCGCAATGATGCGCCGCAACATCGATGCATGGTGGCCGCACGTCGAAAGCGGCGCGGAGGCCATCGTGATGACCGCCAGCGGCTGCGGACTGATGGTGAAAGATTACGGCCATGCATTGAAAGATGATGCCGCGTATGCGGCCAAGGCCGCGCGCGTCAGCGCACTGGCGCGCGACTTGAGCGAGATACTGGGCCGCGAGAACCTGGATGCCTTCGCGCATATCGGCCGGGGCACGCGTGTGGCCTACCAGTCGTCCTGTACGCTGCAGCACGGCCAGAAGCTGGCCGGAACGGTGGAAGCGATCCTGCGGTGCTGCGGCTACGAACTCACGCCGGTGGCGGACAGCCACCTGTGCTGCGGCGCGGCGGGATCCTATACGCTGCTGCAAGCCAAGCTTTCCGGGCAACTGCTGGAGAACAAACTGGCTGCACTATATGCAGGCAAGCCGCAGGTCATCGCCTCCGCCAATGTCGGATGCCAGATGCATCTGGCCGGCGCGAGCGATGTGCCGGTCAAGCACTGGATAGAGTTGCTGGAATCAAGCTAGAATCAAATAATATTAATTTTAAATCAGGAGAGGAAACAGCATGGCAATAACACCGTTCCACCCGCCGCAACGCATTCTGATGGGGCCCGGCCCCTCCGATGTCAGCCCGCGCGTACTCGAAGCTCTGTCGCGCCCGACCATCGGCCATCTCGACCCGTTGTTCGTGTCTTTCATGGACGAGATGAAAATGCTGCTGAAATTCGCTTTCCAGACCGATAATGAATTGACGATGCCCGTTTCCGCGCCCGGCTCTGCCGGTATGGAGACCTGTTTCGTCAACCTGGTCGAGCCGGGCGACAAGGTCATCGTCTGCCAGAACGGCGTATTTGCAGGACGCATGAAGGAGAACGTCGAGCGCTGCGGCGGCATCGCGGTGATGGTTCAGGATGAATGGGGGCGCGCAGTCGATCCGCAAAAACTGGAAGATGCGCTCAAGGCCAATCCGGATGCGAAGATCGTCGCTTTCGTGCATGCCGAGACTTCCACCGGCGCGCAGTCCGACGCAAAGACGCTGGTCGAGATCGCGCACAAGCACAACTGCCTGACCATCGTCGATGCGGTCACTTCGCTGGGCGGCACGCCGCTCAAGGTAGACGAGTGGAACATCGATGCGATCTATTCCGGCACGCAGAAATGCCTGTCGTGCACGCCCGGCCTCTCTCCCGTCAGCTTCAGCCCTCGAGCGCAGGAGAAGATCAAGAACCGCAAGAGTAAAGTTCAAAGCTGGTTCATGGACCTGAATCTGGTGATGGGCTACTGGGGCGGCGCGACCAAGCGCGCCTATCACCACACCGCGCCGATCAACGCGCTATACGGCTTGCACGAGGCGCTGGTGATGCTGCAGGAAGAAGGTCTGCATAACTCCTGGGCACGCCATCATAATAATCACCTCGCACTGCGCGCGGGCCTGGAAGCGATGGGCCTGAAGTTCGTCGTGCCGGAAGCGGAACGCCTGCCGCAACTGAATGCGATCTCGGTACCGGAAGGCGTGGACGAAGCCGCAGTGCGCTCCATCCTGTTGTCCGACTACAACCTGGAGATCGGCGCGGGCCTGGGTGCGATGGCCGGCAAAGTGTGGCGCATCGGCCTGATGGGGCACGCCAGCAACCCGCGCAACGTGCGCCTCTGCCTCAACGCACTGGACGATGTGCTGGTTCGCCTGAAAGCGCCGATCAAGCACGGTGTCGCGGTTGAAGCGGCGAACGGGAAGCTGGCTGACTGATTCGCTGTGTAGCAAGCAAACAAAAACCCGCCCAGGTTGGGCGGGTTTTTTTGCGGGTATCCGGCTTTCAACCCGGGATATTCAAATGAATAACCGTGAGTGTTGCGGTCACTTGTTGCAGGCGTCAAAGCATTGCTCTTTGGTGCGGTCGGTGTATTGCCTGCACCTCGAAAAGCATTGATCAAAGGACTCTGTGGCCGGCGCGGCTTGCACAGGGGGTTTTTCCGTCGGCGCAATCACTGCGTCAGGTTGCGGAACAACTTCGATGTGTTGTGATTCAGGGCTGGATTTGTCAACAAAACCCAGAGAATCAAAACAAAGGTTAAGTCTTCTTGCCAAATCGACAATAACCCCCCTTCCCAACTTGTCTAAAACTTCGGGGCGGTGATTATGTTTCATGTCGTCGCTGACGTCATAATCATCGGGTTTCAGTGCTCCGACATTATCAAGCTTGGCAGGGACTGCGCCGACCGCCATCACTTCGCCATTTTTACCAATAACTGCAACGCTCAGGTTTGCGCGGATAACCAATCTCGAGTCGCCGTCGAGACTGTTATTTTTAAGCAATACACTGAGCCCTTCACGCAAATAATTTTTCTCGAATTGATTATGCAAATTATCTTCCTCATCTGCAGAAGCTCGCACAACAAATATCGCATCAAGATTATTATTGCGGGCCAGATCAGCAAACGCTTCCTTTGCGCGAGTGGCACGAAAGCCAGTCCCCGGCTTCACTTTGGCCAATAGAGCAGTTCGATCATATTCGACATTTTTGACGACCCAGTCCGGATGAGACTTTGCGATCCTTCCCTGTGACACAAAAAGGATACTGTCGGTGACCTTGCTGCCCATATCAAACTCTGTAGATTTACTGGAAAATGAAATTATCCCGATTTTGTCGAAATTTACGCTTTCCGGCACGAGGGAAACAATAGCAATGCTCTTGATTTCATTTTTATTCTCTTCAGTCAAATGCTGCGGTGTAGAGGCGCAACCAGACAACATCAGGAAAATCGCCGATATGAAAATCGCCGATATGCGGGTAATCGGGTTTGATCCAAGGTTCATTTTTGCATTCCAATTCAATTGGACTCGTTGCTTCATTGCACTATCAACGAGCACCTGTTTCGAAAGTTAAAGTCTCGAAAGTCCGTACAAACCAGCCGGTCACAACCATCTGCTTGCGACCGGCAAGAGATGGCCGAAGACCAAAGAAAGACTAGAGGTAAATTACCGCCGGTATGACAGAGGCGGCAATCACCAGTACCAGCCATTCCAGATTGTGTCGCTTGAGGAAACCGGTGAAGTGCAGGACCAGTACGGTGATGGCGGCCAAATAAAACAGTGCTAATAGCATGTGATTCCCCTTTCCTTGTTGTGGCAGCTGCAATTGTGGCTTGAGCTTTTTGATTCCTGACAATTATATCGGTAGCGGCGTCGTATGCAACATTCGTCGTGTCAATATGCCACAAAGATGTTATTTATTCACGCCATATGGAAAAGAATAACTGTTGTGGCCGGTTATCAGCAAATCTTTTCCACGCATCAGTGTTTGCAAATGGCACTTTCGCACACATTTTTATCCTGAACCGGTCCGTTTGTTTTTGGCGGCTTTGGGCACATGTTTTTTTGGCGGGGCTGCGCGTTTTGCGGTCGCAGGGGCAGTCGCTGCCTGTTCTGCCGCCGCCTTGGCTGAGATCCTTTTAGTCACGAGGTCGCCGCTGGCAGCCGCAAAATCCAGAGTGATGGAAGGGGCAGTGTAAGGTCCGCTCACGCGGACCAGCACGGTAACCCCCTTCAACCCGGCCAATTCTCCCGCGCTGCGCCGGTTGAGTGCCGAGGCGACTGTGGCGGCAAGCTGATAATCGATATTGCCGGAGTCCCGCGCAAAGTCGCCTTCACCCGCGATCCGGAACAGCGGTGATCTCATGTCGAAACTATTGCCGCGGCTGCTGCCGTCCTTGATATTGAACGCGGCTTTCAATTCGGAAAAATCGGTTCTTTCGCTGAACTTGTTTTCATGAACATGCACCTCGCTCCTGGTCCCCAACACATCCTTGCCTTCGATCAGCGCGGTGCGCAGATCGATACCCGCCAGTGCACCGTGCGCCAGGGCGAGCGAGACATTGCCATTCAGCGTCTTGCGCAACGCACCGATGCTGCTGCCTTCTGCGCTGATGTCCATGGCCAGGTCGCCCTTGCCCGTGAGCTTGCCGGCGCCTGCCGTGCCGGCAAGCAGCGCGCTCGCCTGGAAGCCCCTCAGGTTCTGTTTGACCGTTATCTGCGGCGTTCCCTGCGCTGCCGCGCTGATGCTGCCCGCCAGCGTGCCGCCGAACAGCCTGGCAGTCAGCGGCTCTATCGTGAGTGTGGATTGCTCGATCTTTATTTCGGCTGCCAGCCTGTTCGCCTCGAACCTTGCCGTCTTGAGCTCGCCGGCATGCAGACTGCCGCGCAAATTCATGTCCCTGATTCCGGAAAGATCGATCCGTGTGGCATCGTCCTGATACCGCTTGAGCCATTCGGCTGCGATATAGCGATCCAGAGGGAGGCGGTTGACACTGAGGTCGAACGCATATGCGGGGTGACTGAAATCCTTCAACGCCATCGTGCCGGTGATCTTGCTGTCGTCGATTTTTGCTTTGAAGTCGAGATGCGCATTCCGTTCGGCAAGGTCCGCACCCATGCTGCCCGTCACTTTTGCAGACAGCTCGCCTGACAGCATCGGATGTTTGGCGGAAACATCCATGGAAATGGCGCTGAGCAGCAATTTGCGCGTGGTGTCGAAGTCGACGCTGATGGGGCTGGACAACTTGCCTTGCAGCGTGCCGCCATTGCTCTTGAAATCGAAATCGGCACCGAGTTCCGCCGCATTGAAGATATTGTTGGCGAACTCGAACGCCGGCAGCTGCACCGCCGTCGTCCATTTTTCGTCGAACTGCGACAACGTCGCATCAAGCGCGAGCTGGCTGCCATTCCATGCACCCTTGGCGAATTGCAGCTTGGGGACAGCGAGCCTGGCATCGATGCTGCGCTGCCCGTAATTGCCCGTGCCCGAAACAACCAGGTTCTCGGCGAGCAGCGATGCCTGCCCAGAAGGATTGTCCAGGCTATAACCGTCCAGGCTACCCTTGAAGTTCAGGTCAAGATTGCTGAATCCGGCCGCCGTGCCTTGCAGCTTCCCCTCGATGTCGGCGAACTCGTAGCGCCCTGCCTTGATGTCGTAAAACAAACGGCTTTTCAATTCGATGCTGGAGTCGCTGTGCAGCTTTTCAGAATTGAGATGGAAGCTCGCTGTCATTTGGCTGGGCACGGTATCGGCGAACCGGCCGGTCTCTATCTTCACATCCTGCAATGCGACACGTTTCCATTTGATCTCGTCCTGCCAATTGACCGCCGAATTGGTGATGCGCACACCGTCGATATCGAGCGTCGCCGGCGACAAGGCTTCATTGCGGATCAGCAGGTCGTCGAAGTTGGTCGTGCCATCCTTGAATCGGGCCAGGTTGGCATGGATGCCGTCGATCTCCACCCGTTCGAGCACCAGTTGTTTTTTAAACAACGGCCACCAGGCGATATAAAGCCTTGCATTGTTGATCGATGCGAATTCCTTGGCGCTGTTGCGCTCGCTCAGCGACATCTTGCCGGAATCCAGCCCGAGCTGGGGGAAAAAGGTCACCTTCAGGTCGCCCTGCATCACCAGATCGCGCTGGGTGTGCTCTTTGACGTACTGGACGATCTCGGTTTTGAATCTGTTAGCATCGACCAGATAAAGAAACAAGCCGATTGCAGCGGGGATCATCAGAATGATGAGCAGCAACGCGGCCAGCCCGGCTCGCCAGTGCTCCTTGGCGAACGATTCGGCAAATGGTATCTTGATGCCGAACATCGAAAGCAGGACGCCGGTGATACCGAGCAGTCCGAGCGCTGAATCCTTGATTGCTTTCATTCATCGTTCCTTGTGATGCGATCCGGAGATCATGCTGATGATGATTGTAACCTCGCCGGGTATTGCCGTGGGATTCAGCTGAACCCTCCTGATAAATATATCTTTGCTAATTGAGCGTGAACATTGTAAAGACCGGCAGCCAGATCAGGATTTCTTCGGTTTGCGTTGCTCAGGACGCAGGTGCGGCCCGAGCAGCTCGTCCGCAGCGTCGCCATCAACAGGATCGCCGGAAGCATCCACCAGCGGCTGCTCGAAGTCGTTCCAGCCACGCACGCCGGTCTTGAGCGAGACCACGCGGGTATAGCCCATCTGCTGCATCACGTCCGCGACCAGGGCGGAGCGATAACCGGAACGGCAGATCACCACGATCTCCAGCTCGCGACCGGCCGCCAGCAACGGCAAAGTCTCGTCGAAATCCCATTCGCAGGATTGCTCCAGCACCCCGCGCGGCACGTTGATCGCGCCGGGGATATGTAGCGCGGCGAACTCTGCCGGCTCGCGCACGTCGAGCAGCACCGGTTTGCTACCCGCATCGAGTTGCTTGCTCAGGTCCCATGGCTGGATCTCCTTCACGCGCGTGAGAGCGTCGGCGACCAAATCGGCGTAGCGCTTCATGTCATATCTTTCATTTTCTGGTCCCGGCCTTTTTGGCTTCTATCGTTCCCAGGCACTGCGTGGGAACGATGACATATAGTAAAAGCTTCTGCCATCCGCCTACTCGCACACCGAAGCCAACGCAGGGCAGCCATAACCGCAGGTCGGGCTTCGCCCGACATGGTGGGCGGAGCCCACCCTACATCAAGCCAGCGTAGGGCGGAACGCATAGCGGTTCCGCCGCATGGTTTGCAATTGGCGGAACACCTGTTTGGTTTCTGCCTTACATTCTCTCGAATAAGGCGATGGATTCCACATGCGAAGTATGCGGAAACATGTTCATCACGCCCGCGGCCTTGAGCGTATAGCCGTGGATCTGCACCAGCACCTGCGCATCGCGCGCCAGCGTGGCCGGGTTGCAGGAAACATAAACGATGCGGCGCGGGGCGTTTTCACCACCCAATGATTTAACCAGCTCCAGCGCGCCGTCGCGCGGCGGGTCGATCAGCAGCTTGTCGAAACTGCCGAGTTGGGTAAATCCTGCTTCCGTCATCTCGAACAGATTCATTGCGGCAAATTTGGCGTTGCCCGCCAGTCCGTTGGTCGCGGCATTTTGCCTGGCGCGCTCCACCAATGCGGCACTGCCTTCGATGCCCAGCACTTGCGCGCCGCTGCGCGCGATCGGCAGCGTGAAGTTGCCCAGGCCGCAGAAAAAATCGGCGATGCGCTCGCCCGGTTGCGGATCGAGCAGGCGCATCGCGCGGCTGATCATCACGCGATTCAGCGCGCTGTTCACTTGCGTGAATTCGCTCGGGGCGAACGGCATCGTGATGCCGAATTCCGGCAGGCTGTAAGTGAGCGCCGGAGCATCTAGCGGATGGAACGGGATGATGCTGTCATAGCCCCCGGATTGCAGCCAGAACTGGATCTCGTGCAGGTCGGCAAAGGCGCGCAAGGCTGCCTCATCTTCGCCCGACGGCGGATCCATCACGCGCAGCACCAGCGCATCGACATGTTCGCCCACCGCCACTTCGATCTGCGGCAGCCGGTCGCGGATCGACAAACCGCTTATCAGCTCGGCCAGCAGCGGCAGCAATCCGGCGATCTTGGGCGCAAGGATCTCGCAGTGCTGCATGTCGGCGACATAACTGCTGCGCTTCTCATGGAAGCCGACCAGTGTCTTGCCTTTTTTGATGACATGCCTGACCGAGAGCCTCGCCCGCTCGCGATAGCCCCAGGCTTGACCGTAGATCGGCCGCAACATGGTTTCAGCCTTGACCTTGCCGATGTGCCACAGGCTGTCTTCGAGGATGCGCTGCTTGACCGCGACCTGCGCCCTCGCGTCCAGATGCTGCATCGAGCAACCGCCGCACACGCCGAAATGAGCACACTTCGGCTGCACGCGCATAGCCGAAGACTTGTGTATCTGCGTGACTTGCGCCAGCTCGAATGAGGGCTTCTTGCGGTACGAGCTGTAGCTGACCATCTCGCCGGTCAGCGCCCCTTCGATGAAGATCACCTTGCCTTCGATGCGCGCAACACCGCGGCCTTCCTGGTCGATGGATTCAACAATGACGGAGTTTTGTTGTGATTTGTTTTCAGACATAAGGGTAAACTTTCATCACATGTAGGAGCGGGCCATGCGGGTGCCCGGACAAAAGTTTTTCGTACCCGCGAATCTCAGAATGGCAATCGCGGGCATGGCCCGCTCCTACAGGTGGGTTATTTTGTGGTCGGCCATGCGGCCAGGAATTCCTGCCAGTGCAGCTGATCGAGCTTGGCCAACTCGGCGCGAACCAGATCACATTCCTTCTGGTAGCGCGCGCGCGTCAGCACGTCGCGCATCAACTGGAAGCGCGCGAACACCAGGTAAGTGTTTGCCACGTCGGTCTCGCAATAGTTGCGTATCTCGTCCAGCCTGCCCTGCTGGTAAGCCTCCCACACTTTGCTGCCGTCCATGCCCAGCTTGCCGGGAAAGCCGATCAGTTTGGCAAGTTCGTCCAGCGGCGCGTTGGCGCGCCCGGTATACATCGCCAGCAAATCCATCAGATCGAGATGGCGCGAATGGTAGCGGCTGATGTAGTTGTTCCACTTGAATTCCTTGTCGTCCTCGCCCTGATCCCAGTAGCGCGCGCACTGCACGCCGTGGATCAGCCCGCGGTAGTGCAGCACCGGCAGATCGAAACCTCCGCCGTTCCACGACACCAGTTGCGGAGTGTATTTGTCGATGCCGTCGAAGAAGCGCTGGATGATGGAGCCCTCATCTTCATGCAGATCACCGAGCGACCAGACTTTGAAGTTGTCGCCCTCGCGCAGCGCGCAGGAGATCGCCACGACGCGCTGCAGATGGTGCGGCATGAAGTCGCTGCCGGTCTTCTGGCGACGCAATTGAAACGCCATCTCCGCCACTTCCGCATCGCTGACGCGCGCATCCAGTTCGTGCAGGGTGCGCAGCCCGGCGACGTCGGGCACAGTTTCGATATCAAAGACGAGAGTGGGATTCATGGTTGGAGTTGTGCCGGTGTTTTGAAGAAGGCGAATTGTTGCATAAACAGATCATCGTTGCGGCTGCCCGGGGGATTTGGCGTGTGACGCAAGCACCGGTCAGCATCAGGTTAATGCTAACCGATATGGTCTTCCTTGAATCTTGTTTGTATAGCCTCTACCTCGGCACGCCTGTTTATCAAAGCAGCCACGCAGTCGCTGTCAAACTTGGTGCCCGCCATGGACTGCAAGAATAAAAACGCCCTCTCGTTGCTCCATGCCTCCTTGTAAGGGCGCACGCTGGTCAGCGCATCGAACACGTCTGCGACCGCAACGATCTTGGCCTCAATGGGAATCTCTTCGTCCATCAGCCCGTTATATCCGCTGCCGTTGATCGCTTCATGGTGATAAAGCGCGATGTTGCGCAAGATTTCCGCATGGGGGAATTCGTCGAATCCAAGATTTTTCAGCATCATGTCCACGATCTCGCCGCCTTTCGAGGCGTGCGTCTTCATGGTATCGAATTCCGCTTCGGTCAACTTGCCGGCCTTGAGCAAAATGCTGTCCGAGATGCCGATCTTGCCGATGTCATGCAGCGGCGAGAACAAAAATATATGCTCCACCAGTTCATCGTTAAGCCGGTATTTCTTTGCCACCTCTTTGGCGATCAAACGCGCAAAGTTGGACATTCGGTCCAGGTGCGCCCCGGTCTCGACATCACGGTGCAGCGTGATGTTGGCGGCCGTCTTGACGATCGCATACAGGCCGCGCGTCGTGGACATTTCATGGATCACCAGCAACGACAGCAGATGTCCCACCATATCGAGATAATGCAGGGTCGTCTCATCGAAAACATTTTTTCGATGAGAATTGAAGAACAGAAAGCCGAAAAACTCCCCATTCAGGAACATCGGCATGGTGTAGCTGGATTTATACTTCAGAGAGGCAATGCGGCGCGTGTGCTCTGCAGGAGCATTGCTGAAGATATCGAGGTCATTGACCACGCGGGGACGGCCTACCTTGAGGATCTCCTGCATCGATTCCGAGTCAGCCAGCCTGGCGGAATATAAAACCAGGGGATTCTCGTCATCGCTGCTGTGCAAATATGTCTTCAGCAAATCAGTTTTTGGGTCGTAAATCGCCACCGAGATCCGATCGATGAAATCATAGCGGCCTTTCAACAAACCATGGACGTACTCGATCTTTTCCGGCAAAGGCAATTTGCCGTTCAATGCGGAAAGCACATCTTGATGTTCAAACATGATGCAGCAAGGTCCTGACTTTATTAATACGGGGGTGCAGTTTATCCAACCTGAGCTACAGGTCAACGGGTAAAACAATAGCACGATTTACTTATTGGCTTTTCGGCCCGGCTTAAAACAGGTCCATCTGCCCGTTCCGCGACGGCGGCTTGAATAGTCCCGTAGCCAGCGACCTGTCTTCAAGGTTGAAGCCCAGCCGCTCGCAAGCCTTGCGGAAGCGTTGCGCCAGCAGGTCGGCGAACAGGCCGTTGCCGCGAAAACGCGAACCGAACTCCGGATCGTTCTCGCGTCCGCCGCGCATCTCACGCATCCGGCTCATCACATGCTCCGCCTTCAGCGGATAATGTGTCGCAAGCCAATCCTTGAACAAGTCTTTCACCTCGTAAGGCAGGCGCAGCAAGGTGTAGCCCGCGCTGCGCGCGCCGTGCTGATGCGCGGCTTGCAGCACCTGTTCTAGTTCAGAGTCGGTCAGGAACGGGATCACCGGCGCCACCATCACCCCGCACGGCACGCCTGCCTCGTTCAGCGTCTGTATGGCTTGCAACCTGCGGCGCGGAGAAGCAGCGCGCGGCTCCATCTTGCGCGCCAACTCCACATCCAGCGTCGTGACGGAGATGAACACCTGCACCAGATCGTCGCGCGCGAGTTGTGTTAGTAAATCGAGGTCGCGCTCGACCAGCGCGGACTTGGTGACAATGGAAACCGGATGCCTATGCTCGGCCAGCACTTCCAGTATCTGCCGCGTGATCTGCCACTCGCGCTCGATGGGCTGGTAGGGATCGGTGTTGGAACCGAGCGCGATCGGCGAACACTGATAGGAAGGCTTGGCCAGTTCCGCGCGCAACAGCTTCGCCGCATCCGGCTTGGCAAACAGTTTGGTCTCGAAATCCAGCCCCGGCGAAAGATTCAGGTAGCCATGCGAAGGCCGCGCGTAGCAATAGATGCAGCCGTGCTCGCAACCGCGATAGGCATTCAGCGATAGCGAGAACGGCAAGTCGGGCGAATCGTTGCGCTGGATCACGCTCTTCGCCGAATCTATTGTCACCGTGGTTTTGAACGGCGGTAGCTCTTCGTTCGTCGTGCCCCAGCCATCATCGACAAGCTCGCGCGCCACGCGCTCGAAGCGCCCCTCGATCTGCATTGTCGCGCCACGGCCTTTTGCTGTTTCATGCTTCACTTGATTTCACCTAAACAGAACGTTCGTTCTGCGTGACTATACGGTGCCGTGGGAGGCGATGTCAAACCAAACGACTGTTGCGCCCATTACGGCGAGTGTTTAGAGTAGGCACATGAATTGGTTGTCCAAACTGATCGCCGAGAAAACACGAGAGACCCTCTCTTTGCGTCTGTTCGGACTCACCAGAATTCCCCTGCTGTACTATGTCGGCGTCTCGGTCGCGGAGCTATCGCCCGAGCGGATGGTGGTTCGCATACCCTTGCGGCGCAGGACCAAGAACCACCTCGGCTCGATGTACTTCGGCGCGCTCTGCATCGGCGCAGACTGCGCGCCCGGCGCATTCGCCATGTACCTGATCCGGCAGCAGCCTGCGCGCATCTCGATGGTCTTCAAGGACTTCCAGGCCGAGTTCCTCAAGCGCGCGGAAGGCGACGTGGATTTTATTTGCGCTCAGGGGAAAGAGATCACCGAGCTTGTCGCACTCGCCGCAGCATCGGATGAGAGGGTCGAAAGACAGATCGAGGTCATTGCCACCGTTCCGTCTTTGAGTGACGAGCCGGTTGCCAAGTTTAAGCTGACGCTTTCGTTAAAGAAGCAGACATAAGAGAATCCGACTCCGGTACGTTTCATTCAGCCCGCGTAGGGCGCAATAACCAACGGGCATTGCGCCGCATGTGTTTCATCCGGTGCAATGCGCTACGCTTATTGCACCCTACACTTTTACACCTCGCTCAACACCCCATCCGAAAACACCAACGCGCAACGCACTGTCTTGCCCGCATACACCGCTTGCATCGCGGTGCGATATTCCTGCATCTGCGCGCGGTAGCGCGCGGCATCTTCGCTGTGTGTCAATTCCGCATCAGCTTCTGCTGATAGCGGATTGCCTACCTTTGGTGCGCCCAGCTTGTAATCCAGCACCCACACTTCGTCGTCGAACTCCACCAGCCGGTCGATGCGCTTCAGTTCGCCTGACGCATTGACGTAGGGCATCTCGTTGCAGGCACTGTGGTAATGCTGCGGATCGAAAAAACGTCCGAGTTGCGGTGAGGTCAGCAGGTGTTGCGCCTGTTGCCAGAGAGATTTCATATCTGCGGAGGGGATGCCGATGCGTTGCTGGAGTACCTCACTCTCCCCTACCACCTCTCCCCCAAGCGGGCGATAACCAGCGACTTGCCCGCTTGCGGGCTTAGTCGAATGGCTAGTCGTTCCATCAGGGGAGTTTTCGGTGAGGTGTTGCAGCAGCGCGTGCAGCCAGATGCCGCGCTGCTGTTGCAGGGTGTTGCGGGCAGCGCGCTTTCCGGTGGGGATGATTGATGAAAGTGTGTAGGTTGGGTTAGCGGCTTCATCGCGTAACCCAACATTGCCATGGATCGAAACTTCGCTTGTTGGGTTACGCCCTGACGGACTAACCCAACCTACAAGAGATGTAACGGCGTGAAGAGGATTCGGCTGCTCGCCCGCCACTGCCGCGATTCGGTCGTACCACGACGGCGATTTTTTCTTTTCTTCCTTGTCTTCGCCCTTGCTGTTGCCGCTGACGATCAGTGCCTGCTGCGCGCGGGTCATCGCGACGTAGAGCAGGTTCATCTCTTCGCGGGCCTGTTGTGCGGCGTCTTGTTCAAATAACGGTGCCCGTTTTTTTCCGCGCGAGGCCTGGTTGGCATACAGGGAGAAGTGTGAAGGTCTCTGCTCGAGTGTAGCGAGGGTGACACGGTGCGCGCCAGCGGTGGGTGCGGGAACCCTCGCCCGATCACCTCCACTGCCCGAACGAACTTCGATGCTCTTTACGGTGATCGGCCAATCGAGCAGCACGTCGTTGCCTTCCTTGTTTTTCTTTTCCGCGTTCGCATCCAACAGCCAGACGATGGGCGCTTCCAGCCCTTTGGATTCGTGCACGGTGTAGATGCGCACCGCGTCGCCCGCCGTGCCGAGCTTGCCCTCGTCCGGCGCATCATCCGGGCTGTCGCGCAATTCGCGCAACTCCTGCAGGAAGCGCGGCAGGCTAGGGTAGCGCCCTGCATCCACGCTCAGCGCGATCTCCATGAAGGCGTGCAGGTTGGCTTTGACCTTGGCGCGCATCTCGGGCGGCAGCACGGCGGTATAGCGCGCCAGCACGTCGCCCTCGAAATAGATGCGGTCGAGCAGGTCGTGCACCGGCAGTTTGTCGGCGAGCGCGAGCCAGCGTTGTAGCAGTCCGGCGGCGCGTTGCAGGGCAGCGGATGGAGACTCCAGATTTTGCAGGCGAGACCACCAACTTTCAGTTGCAAGGGGCAAGATACAAGGCGCAAGGTTCAAGGGGCAAGGCTCAGGGTGGTTTTCTCCTTGTGTCTTGTGCCTTGTACCTTGTGCCTCATCTGCTGTTTTTGCCAGGCACATTAGATCCGCATCGCCGCACGCGAAGATCGGCGTGCGCAGCACCTGTGCCAGCGCGAGGTCGGCAAACGGCGTGATCAGGAAGGTCAGCAGCGCCTGTATATCCAGCGTTTCCAGAGTGTCGAGCAAACCGCCGCGCCGGGAGCTGATGAACGGGATGTGGCGCGCGCGCAAGGCTTCCTCGTACACCGCGAGATGGGTGCGGCTGCGCACCAGCACCATGATGTCGCCCCAGGTCGCGCGGCGTGCTTTGCCCTCGTCGTTCACCGACCAATCACTGACGATTGTTTGCAGCAGTCCGGCGAATTGGACGGCTTCTTTCTGGCGTGCGCCTTCTTCTGCTTCATCTCTCGGTGTGGTCAGCGGATCGCGGAGGTATAGCTCTTCACCCTCTCCCCAACCCCCTCCCCCCAGCGGGGGAGGGGGGGGGGTAAGCAGCGGCAACA
>DHIV01000078.1:0-872 GCA_002403995.1 Gallionella sp. UBA4737
GCGGGAGGCCAATCTACATTCAGGTTCTGGTTAAAAATCCAGTCCTCAGGGCGGGACGGCCTTCCCGGTGAAACGTAAAACTTTACTTAACCTCCTATACAGCATTTCATTAAATTCGATCATACAAGGGTGGGCTCGGCCCGCCGGATATTGATGTCGGGCGGAGCCCGACCTACGGATCATTTTCCGTTTGAAGCAAAAATGGAATGACGTAATGCTGAACGGTAATTATTGATGATTACGTAATTGAAGACAGCGTCTTGGCATTTTGTAGGTCGGGCTCCGCCCGACACGGCGGGCATAGCCCGCCCTACGGTAAATCTCTCAATCGTCATGAATTATGTAAAGCTCAATAGTAAAGGCTAGAACAACATGACCATGGAAAATCTCAAGTATCGTTTTGACGGCGGCAAGCCGACGCCGGGTGTGACTGCCATCGTCGGCGTACTGGGCTCGGGCAACCTCGAAGTGCTGGTGGAACCGGCTAAGCTGGGCGGCGCGTGCGAGATCGAGGTGTCGACTGCAGCGAAAGGGTTCGGCACGATCTGGCAGGCGGTGATGAAAGATTTCTTTGCGCGGCATCGTGCCGGAGACATACGCATCTCGGTGAACGATGCGGGCGCCACGCCGGCCATCGTCAGCCTGCGTCTCGATCAGGCGATCGAGACCTACAAGGGTAAACACAAATAATGTTACACAGCTATTACGAGAGCAACGCCCGCGCGCGCATCGCCGGTCTGCTGGATGCGGACAGTTTTCATGAATGGCTTTCTGCGGCAGACAGGGTGACCAGTCCGCATCTGGCGATACTGGAGCAGCCTGCCGCGTTCGACGATGGCGTGATCATCGGGCAGGGCAGCATCGCGGGAAAA
>DHIV01000078.1:1033-4390 GCA_002403995.1 Gallionella sp. UBA4737
GAAGATCGTCGGCGTGCTGGAACGCGCGGTGCGCGACCATCCGGCGGCGGTACTGCTGCTGCTCGAAACCGGCGGAGTGCGACTGCAGGAAGCCAACGCCGGGCTGATCGCCGTGTCGGAGGTGATGCGCGCGATCCTGTCAGCGCGTGCGGCGGGTGTGCCGGTCATCGTCGCGATCGGCGGGCAGTACGGGTGTTTCGGCGGCATGGGCATCGCCGCGCGTTGCGCCACCACCATCATCATGAGCGAAGAAGGCCGGCTCGGCCTGTCCGGCCCGGAAGTGATCGAGACCGCGCGCGGCGTCGAAGAATACGATTCGCGCGACCGCGCGCTGGTGTGGCGCACCGTCGGCGGCAAGCACCGCTATCTGCTCGGCGAGTGCGATGTGATAGCTCCAGACAGCATGGACGCATTTCGGCAGGCGATCATTGCAGCCATCAAAAACGGTGGCGACTGGTCGCTGGAATCTTTGGAGCGGGAACACCAACTGCTTGCGGATCGGGTGAAACGCTTCGGTGCCTGCAAGGATGGCCGCGACATCTGGCGCGAGCTGGGCTGGGTCGACCCGGATGCGATTGCGATGATGGACAACGACGAGTTCGTCGCGGCTGCGCAAGGACGCAGGGCAAACAGCAAGGCGGAGAACTAATGGGAGCTTCTATGCTTTGCGCGAGAGCGGTTAAATTTTGGAGTGCGCAGACATGTCTGCGCTTTAAGAACGCGGCGACACGTCGCCGCACTTCATATAAACAGCCATGCTCACGGGCAGAGGATGTTAGCCAGACATTGCGATTTATCGAGGCCACCTAACATGGAATGGAAAAAAGTCGTCGAACAGATGTTCCCCGCCGGTCATGAAGTGCGCCAGCAAGGCGACTTGTTGCTGGGTGAAGGCCGCTGCGGAAACCAAACCGTTGCCGTGATCGGCACCACCAACCACACCGAGGTCGGCGTCGAACTCGCGCTCGAGATGGCGGCTGCGGTGCTTGCCGTGATGCGCGATCATCCCGCGCGGCCGATTGCGTTCCTGGTCGACACCAGCGGGCAGCGCCTTCGCCATCGCGACGAGATGCTCGGCCTGAACGGTTATATGGCGCATCTGGCGAAGTGTGTCGAGATGGCGCGCCGTCGCGGCCATGCGATCATCAGCCTGGTGTACGAGCAGGCGCTCTCCGGCGGATTCCTCGCCAACGGCATGATGGCGGACGTGTGCGCCGCGCTGCCCGGGGCCGAGATACGCGTGATGGGTCTTGCGGCGATGGCGCGGGTGACACGCATCAGCGAGGAAAGGCTGACCGAACTCAGCATCTCGTCGCCGGTGTTCGCGCCGGGTGCGAATAATTATCTGAAGATGGGCGGCCTCGACGCATTATGGGAGGGCGATCTGTCGGCCTGTCTGACTAAGGCGCTGGAGCATGTCGATGCGACCGATCATCGCAGTGTCCGCGGGCTGGAGCGCGGCGGGCGGTTGCTCGCCGATGCGGTCACACAGCGTGTGTTATCCAGTGTCTGAGTCCGCAAAATTTTCTCGCCACACCCTGGTGTGGATACGTCCGGAATGCCGCGCGTCGGTAACCGCACAGGTCACAGATGACGCGATGCGTGCGCAAGTCACCGCATGGCTGGCGGCGGATCGTCCATTTGTGGTAGCACGCCAACCGGTGGCAGATGTAGGAGCGGGCCCTGCGTGTGTTGTTGGGGCTTCAGCCCCTTACAACCACGGCGTACCTCTTGCGGGTGCTGCCCGCGAACAAAAAAACAATCGCGGGCCGCTTCGACAAGCTCAGGACAGGCACGCCCCGCTCCTACAATTTAAGCCGTTGTTAATTACCGACACCATTGCAGTCGGCCTGGCACTGCCGCCCGCGCAAGGCAAGCGCCGCATCGCGCTCAGCGTGGCCGCGCACGACATCGCCCGATACACACCGCCATTGCTGCTCGCAGATGCGATAGCCCATGCGCCTGCCGGGTGGCAGCCTGCGCTGGCGGAACTCGAAGCTGCGGCAAGCAACATCGATCTCGAACTGCGCGTGTTCGGCTCACTGGCCTGGCAGGCGCTGAGCGGACTGCCATATCTGACCGCGCAATCAGACATCGACCTGTTGTGGCATCCGCAATCGCATGCGCAACTGCAGCAAGGCATCGCGCTGCTGGCGCACTGGGAACGATCCAGCGGGTTGCGCGCCGACGGCGAAGTGCTGTTCGGCGGAAACAGCGCGGTGTCCTGGCGCGAATGGGCCACATTGAAATCCGGCGACGATCAACGCGTATTGGTGAAGCGTACATCCAGCGCGGGGCTGGTAGCTGCGCGTGAATTGCTGGAGATGCTGGCATGAGTCAGCGGCCTTGCGATGTAAATGGTAGGTCGGGCTCTGCCCGACATGTCGGGCAGAGCCCGACCTACGTTGCACACCGAATCGCACGTCACATTTCGCTCTTGGCAATACGCAGCCTGTATCACGAGCTGGCGCTGTACCCCAAGCCGGGGCTGGTCAGCTTTCGCGACAACGGCGCGCACCGCGACATGAATGCCGCAACCTTTGTGCGCAGCCTGTTTTCGCTGCGCGGATACTTCGTCGCGATCGCGGCAGCCGGGATGCGCGATGCCGGATTTGACGAGTTGCAGCAACTCGGCCTCGCTGCTGAATCACGCATGCTGCTTGCCACGTACGGCATCAACACGCACCGCGGCGCGATCTTCACGCACGGCATATTGGCGGCGGCGGCTGGCTGTGCGGCTGCGCGCAATATCACGCCAACCGATGAAAACCTGCGCGCTATCGTCACGGACAACTGGAGCCGCGATCTGCGCGCCATCGCGGTTGCAAGCGCCGCGACACCTTCCCACGGACAACTGATGGCGGCACGCCATGGTGTCACCGGTGCGCGCGGCGAAGCGCTGCTGGGTTTCCCATCGGTGTTCGAGATCGCGCTGCCTGCCTTGCGTTACGCGCTGGCATGCGGTGCAGAGAGGGATCTTGCGCTGCTGCACACCTTCTTTGTGTTGCTGGCCGAGACCACGGATACCAATGTTTTGTTTCGCGGCGGAGCCGAAGGACTCGTGTTCATCCAGGCACAAGCCAAGGATTTTCTCGAACGCGGCAGCGTGTTCGAAGCAGGGTGGCAGCAGCGCGCGAAATCTTTGCATCGCCAATGCTCGGCAAGAAATCTTTCGCCGGGCGGCTGCGCCGATCTGCTTGCCGCGGCGTGGTTCGTGCACCAGTTGCAAACTATTGATGATTACGTAATTGAAGACAGCGTCTTGGCATTTTGTAGGTCGGGCTCCGCCCGACACGGCGGGCAAAGCCCGCCCTACGGTAAATCTCTCAATCGTCATGAATTATGTAAAGCTCAATA
>DHIV01000078.1:4578-36974 GCA_002403995.1 Gallionella sp. UBA4737
TGAATTATGTAAAGCTCAATAATCAGCTATGAGCCTGGCTATCTTGTGTTCCGGTCAGGGTGCGCAACATCCGGCGATGCTGGACATGATCGCGGATCATCCGGCCGCTAACGACGTCATCAAGGCAGGCGAGGCAGTACTCGGCTTACATCTGCGTGATACGCTCGCGCAGCGCGAAGCGATCTTCCGCAATGCGATCGCGCAACCGTTGATCTGCCTTACCCAGTTGGCGCTCTGGACTGCGCTGCGACAAGATGCGCCCAAGCCGGCGGCCTTCTGCGGATACAGTGTTGGCGAACTGGCTGCGTATGCCTGCGCGGGTGCGCTCGATGCCGCCGAGCTGGCGCGCATCGCTGCCGCGCGCGCCGTGCTGATGGATCAGGCTGCAGCCGCAACGCACGGCGGGATGTTGGCGTTGCAGGGTCTGCGCCGCGACGAGGTGGACAGGCTGTGTGCCGGCCAGCGTGCCTGGGCCGCGATCGCGATCGGCGAAGAGGAATTCGTCATCGGCGGCGAGGATGCTGCGCTGGCAAAGTTGAGCACAGCGTTCGCGGAACGCGGCGCCAAGCTGACCCCGCTGAAAGTCGGCCTGGCATCGCACACGCCGCTGCTCAGTGCTGCGGTTAAGCCATTCCGCGTGCTGCTCAACGCTTCATCGATGACTGCACCCGCCACGCCGGTCGTCGCCGGCATCGATGCCGCATGGGTGGTGCGCCGCGAAATCGCGATCGAGAAGCTGGCGCTGCAACTGGATCACACGATAGTATGGGCAAGCTGCCTGGATATGTTGTACGAACGCGGTTGCCGCGTGTTTCTGGAACTGGGGCCGGGACGCGCGCTGGCGCGCATGACGCTGGCTCGCTTTGACGATGTTGATACCAGGGCAGTGGATGATTTTCGCTCGCTTGATGGCGTGTCGTCGTGGCTGTCAAAACATGCGGGTTTGTAAAGTTATGGCACACTGAACCGATATGAAAACTGTTCATCTGGTCATCCCCGATCTGTTCCTGCCGAAAGATTTTGCCGCCGAGGTGAGTGCGGGTTTGTCTGTGCCTGCTTTGCAAAAGATGCTGGGGCGAGGGCACAGCGAGATGCTCGAGCCTGTTCCACTGGAAAATCTGCTGTGTGACTTGTTCGGTGTGCCTTGTCAGAATGATGCGCCGATCGCGACTATCTCTGCGGCTTTTGACGGGCTCGCTGCGGGATGCTGGCTGCGTGCCGATCCGGTGAATCTGAATCTGCAGCGCGACCAGTTGCTGCTGGCTGCAGTGCAGGTCGGCAGCGAGGAAGCGGCGGCGTTGTGTGCGAGCTTGAATACGCACTTTGCCGGGCAGGGCATGGAATTCTTTGCGCCGCATCCGCAGCGCTGGTATGTGCGGCTGGACAGGCTGTCACTGATGCGCACCACGCCGCTGTCGCAAGTGATCGGCGGCGATGTGCGCAAGGCCTTGCCGTTAGGAGAGGATGCGGCGCACTGGCATCAGGTGTTCAACGAGATCCAGATGTTGCTGCATACGCATCCGCTCAATGAAGCCCGCGAAGCGCGCGGCGAGCCGGCGATCAACAGCGTGTGGTTTTGGGGTGGCGGCTGCAGCGAGAGTGTGGCACTTCAGAAAAACTATGACAGTGTGAGTTCGGACGATGTGTTGGCGGGTATGTTCGCGGTATCGTCGGGCGCCACTTTTTCGGTATGGCCGGAAAAATGGCGTGATGCAGAAAACAACGGCAGGCAACTGCTGGTCTGGACGGGGCTGCGTTCCACATTGCAGGGTGGGAATCTTGCCGCCTGGCGCATCGCTTTGCAGGATTTTGAAAACAGCTATGCGCGTCCGATATGGCAAGCGTTGCGCTCGGGAAGTATCGCGAGTTTGCAGATCGATATTTTGGGCGGGGACAGCATGCTGCGGGTGGTGTTGACGCCCGCCAATACTTGGGCATTCTGGCGGCGCGCCGGGCGCCTGGCCGAATATTCGTTGGTGTAGAATGCCGCATACAAGACGCAGGGAGTGACCGTGTCATTTTGGGATACCACAATTCATTTTTTCTGGCGTGAAGAATCCCTGATGGTGATGGTGATGGCGCTCGGCCTGGCGTTCGTGCTGTTGCATTTTCACAAGGAAGAACGCCGCAGCATCACCAACACGCTGGGCTTTTTCTTTGCCTGTCTGCTTGGACAATTTTTAAGCAGCCTGGTCCATGCGATGCAATTCGACATGGCGGCTAACGTGTTGCACGAGGCCTTTGTTATCGGCGGCGGGATCGCGCTGATCCGGCTGTGGGGCCTGCTGGTGTTCCGCATCGTTTTGCCGTTTGCGCGCATGACCCCGCCGCGTATAACCGAAGATATCTTCGTGATCATGGCCTACATCGCCTGGGGCCTGGTGCGGCTGCGTTATGCCGGACTCGATCTGGGCAGTATCGTCGCGACGTCGGCGATGATCACCGCGGTGGTCGCTTTCGCGATGCAGGATACGCTGGGCAATATCCTCGGCGGCCTGGCGCTGCAACTGGATAACTCGATCCAGATCGGCGACTGGATCAAGGTGGACGATATCGCCGGGCGCGTGGTGGACATACGCTGGCGCTCCACGCTGGTCGAAACGCGCAATTGGGAAACCGTGGTGTTTCCCAACAGCCAGCTGATGAAAAACAAGTTCATGGTGCTGGGACGGCGCAGCGATCAGCCGGTGCAGTTGCGCCGCTGGGTGTGGTTCAACGTCAGCATGGAGACCGCGCCTACCAGGATTGTCAGTGTGGTCGAAGAATCCATCCGGCAGATCGACATTGCCAATGTGGCGAAGAACCCGCTGCCCAATTGCGTGTTGATGGAGATGAACGACACAGGCTATGCGCGTTACGCGCTGCGCTACTGGCTGACCGATCTGGCCTCGGATGATCCGACGGATGCAGTGATACGCTGGCACATCATGACAGCTTTGCAACGCGAGGGCATCAGGCTGGCGGTGGAAGAAAGAAGCATCCATATCACCAAGGAAAACGAAAAGTATGAGGAGGCGCTGCGCCAGCGTGAAGTGCTGCTGCGCATCAAGACCCTGCGCAAGGTGGAACTGTTCAAGCAGATGACCGACGCCGAACTCAAGGCTTTGGCCGAACGGCTCAAGTACATGCAGTTTGCCAAAGGCAGCATGATCGCCAAACAGGGCGCGACCGGACAGCACTGGTTGTATATCATCATCAACGGCGAAGTGGAGATATTCATCGCTACGGCGAATGGGGAAACTCGCAGCCTAAATGTATTGTCCAAGGGCAACTTTTTTGGCGAGATGAGCCTGATGACCGGTGCGCCGCGTGCCGCCTCGGTGGTTGCCAAGACCGATATCGAATGCTATCGCCTCGACAAGGAGGCATTTGAGGGAATCATGTCGGCACGTCCCGGCATCGCTGATGAGGTTTCGCATATCCTCGTTGAGCGCCGCGCGCAACTGGACAGTGCACTGCAGAATCTGGACGGGGAATCCTTGCATAAGGAAATGAGCAACCGCCGCGGCGAAATTTTGGCAACCATCAAACGATTCTTCGGTTTGTAGTATCATCTCGGCGAGTTCTATTATGAGAAATATGACATGAAAGTATCATTTCTGGATTTTGAGAGTTCCATAGCCGAACTGGAAGACAAGATCGAGCAACTGCGCTACATGCAGGACGATTCGGCCCTGGACATCGCGGACGAGATCTCGCGCTTGTCGAAAAAGAGCGAATCTTTGACCAAGGATGTTTACAGCAAACTTTCGCCCTGGCAGATCTCGCAGGTATCGCGCCATCCGCAGCGTCCTTACACACAGGATTACATCGATGCGTTGTTCACCGATTTCGAGGAGTTGCACGGCGACCGCGTATACGCCGACGACAGGGCAATCGTGGCCGGACTGGCGCGTTTCAACGGACAGAGCGTGATGGTGATCGGCCATCAGAAAGGCCGCGACACCAAAGAAAAGATCATCCGCAATTTCGGCATGCCGCGTCCCGAAGGTTATCGCAAGGCGATGCGCCTGATGCGCCTGGCGGAAAAATTCAATATCCCCATCATGACCTTCATCGATACGCCGGGCGCGTATCCCGGGGTGGGAGCGGAAGAGCGAGGGCAGTCCGAAGCGATCGGGCGCAACCTTTATGAAATGAGCGAGCTGCGCGTGCCTATCATCTGCACCGTGATCGGCGAGGGCGGTTCAGGCGGTGCGCTGGCGATCGCAGTGGGCGACGTGTTGCTGATGCTGCAATACAGCACCTACTCGGTGATCTCGCCGGAGGGCTGCGCTTCGATCCTGTGGAAGAGCGCTGAAAAGGCGCCCGATGCCGCAGAGACTCTGGGTATCACCGCGACGCGTTTGAAGGCACTGGGCTTGGTAGACAAGATCGTCAGCGAACCGCTGGGCGGAGCGCATCGGGATTATGCGGCGACCATGCACAGCATGAAAAAGGCGTTGCAGGACGCGCTGAAGACTGTCCAGAACAAGCCTGTTGTCAACCTGATGCAAGATCGCTTCAACCGATTGATGAGCTATGGCAAGTTCAAGGAAGTCTCGATTCAATAAGCTTTTATTCACTCGTTATTCCGGGTCAAGCGCGGAATGACATTTTCCCGGGCGCGCGGTGTCCTCCCTGAACGAATTCTCTGAACGAGTATCAGCGCAGATCGCGCCGCTGCTTCCCGCGCACAGCTCGATCCTGGTCGGCTTGAGCGGCGGGGTGGACTCGGTGGTGCTGCTGCATTTGCTGAAAGAGCTCTCCGCGCGGTTCTCCTGGCAACTGACCGCATTGCACGTGCATCACGGCATCAGCCGGAATGCCGATGAATGGGCGCGATTCTGTGCAGAACTGTGCGCGCGCCATCACATTTCCCTGCACATCGAACACGTGGATATCGCGCCGTTGCGCGCACATGGCATAGAGGCGGCGGCGCGCAAGCTGCGCCATGCGGCGTTTGCCAGGCAGTCGAGCGACTTCGTGGCGCTGGCGCACCATGCCGATGATCAAGTGGAAACACTGCTGCTGCAATTGTTGCGCGGAGCGGGCGTGCGCGGTGCGAGCGCCATGCCGCAGCTTGCCGAACGCGCCGGTTCGGTTCCTCTGGTCAGGCCTCTGCTGAATTGTTCACGCCGGGAAATCCTGGACTATGCCGAAGCGCATCAGTTGCAGTGGATAGAGGACGAGAGCAACGCCGACGACAACTATCCGCGCAATTTCCTGCGGCATCGCGTGCTGCCGTTGCTGGGTGAGCGATTTCCTGCCTATCGCGACACCCTGTCGCGCAGCGCGCGGCATTTTGCCGAAGCGAGCATGTTGCTGGATGAACTGGCGCAACAGGATGCCGCACAGGCTATCGAGGATGGAACACTGGCGGTTGCGGCCTTGCAGGCATTGAGTCCGCCGCGGGCAAAGAATCTGCTGCGCTACTTTCTGCATGGCGCGGGCGCGCCGATGCCGCAAGCCACACGCCTGGATGACATGCTGCGGCAATTGTGCGCTGCGCGAAAAGATGCAACAGTATGCATCAGCTACGGCGACTGGCAGGTGCGCCGCTATCAGGATAAGGTATATGCGTTGCGCGCGATGGGCGGCTTTGACCGGAATTTCGTGTTGCCCTGGCATGGCGAAACAGAGTTGGATTGGCCTGCGCTGAATATGCAACTGCATTTCAAACACATTGAAAGCTCGGGCATCAGCCTGGCGAAACTGCAGCGCGCACCGGTGACGCTGCGCCTGCGGCAAGGCGGCGAAGTCCTGCGTCCTCAGCCGAATGCGGCGACGCGCACCCTGAAGAACCTGCTGCAAGAACACCGCGTCCCGCCTTGGCAGCGCGACCGTCTGCCGCTGCTGTATTGCGGCGAAGAACTCGTGTGCATGCCGGGTGTGGCGATTGCGGCGGAGTATCAGGCTGCCGCCAAAGAGACGGGCATGCAAATGCTGTATGAATGAAAATCGGAATAATCGATACAGGATGGCAGGGATGAAACCAGGAAGAAACGACCCGTGCAACTGCGGGAGCGGGAAAAAATACAAGCATTGTTGCGAAGGGAAAGTCGAGTCTCGCACCCAGATGCCGTCACCCGCCGAACTGAACCAGCTTATCGCTCTGTTTAACACTGGACGCTATGCGGAACTGGAAAACCGGGCGCTCTTGCTGGTCAGGCAGTATCCAAATTCCGGGCATGTCTGGATGGGATTGGGTTTATCCCTGCAGATGCAAGGCAAAGATGCCCTGCATGCTTTACAAATGACAGCGCAGCTGCTGCCCGATGATGCCAATGCGCACAACAATTTGGCTAATACCCTCCGGGAACTTGGCCAACTTGATGGCGCAGTGGCAAGCGGCCGCCGGGCACTGAAGATCAATCCGGATTTTGCCGAGGCGCACAGCAACCTTGGCCTTGCCCTGCTAAATCTCGGGCAAGCAGACGTCGCCTTGTCCAGCTTCCGTCGGGCGTTGGCGATAAAACCCGATTTCGCTGCTGCGCATAGCAATCTGGGCTACGCCCTGAGAGAGCTTGGACAGTTCGAAGCTGCGGTTGCCAGTTGCCGCCGCGCACTGGAACTCCAGCCGGATTTTGCAGGCGCGCTCATCAACCTGGGTAACGCGCTTTCGGAGCTTGGGCAACTTGATGGCGCAGTGGCGAGTTATCGCCGCGCACTGCAGTTCAAGCCGGATTTTGCAGACGCGCACATGAACCTGGGCAACGCGCTTCTGGAACTTGGACAGCTTGATGGCGCAGTGGCGAGCCATCTTCGCGCGCTGGAGCTTAAGCCGGATTTCGCTGAAGCGCACATGAACCTGGGTAACGCGCTTCTGGAGCTTGGACAATTTGATGGCGCAGTGACAAGCTATCTCCGCGCACTGGAACTCAAGCCGGATTTTGCCAAAGCGCTTAGCAACTTTGGAGCGGCCTTGCGGGAACTCGGGCGACTCGACGATGCCGCGGCACGTTATCGCCGGGCGCTGGAAATCGATCCGGACTGCATTGAAGCAATGCTCGGGTCTGCGCGGCTTTGCATGGAAAACGGCGACATGACTGCAGCTGAAGACCTGATCCGCAAGGCTCTGGAAATCGATTCAGATGATCTGGAGGCGCGTTTCCTGTTCACGCGAGTAAAAAAGGTAAAGGTCGGAGACCAGAACCTTGCTGCGCTGGTGGCGGCGGAAGATGCGGCGCGACGCAGCAAATCGCCCACATTGGGTAAAAAGGCGATTTCCCTGTATTTTGCGCTGGGCAAGAGTTTTGATGATATCGGCGATTACGACAAGGCATTCCCGCATTTTATTGAAGGATGCAGGCTGAAGCGCGCTACCTTCGAGTATGACGCAGGGCAATCGACACAATATTTTCAGGACATTATGCGGGTATTTGACCGGGAGACAATAGCGCGCTTGCGGGGTGGCGGCGATCCATCGCGCCTGCCTGTTTTTGTGCTGGGCATGCCGCGCTCGGGCACTACGTTGGCCGAGCAGATCATTGCCAGCCATCCCGATGTGTATGGTGCGGGAGAACTGCCCGACCTGATGACGATTGCACAACGCGATATCGCCGGGACGGGCGTTGTCTTTCCGAACAACATTCCTGCGCTGGATCAGGCTCGCCTTAACGCATGGGCTGCAGACTATGTTGCCGGGCTGCATCGGCGCGCACCGGACGCTAAGCGCATCACCGACAAGATGCCGGCAAATTTCTTCGGTATTGGCCTGATACATGCGATGCTGCCGAACGCGAAGATCATCCATGTCAACCGTAATCCGGTGGATACCTGCCTTTCCTGCTTTATGCAGCTGTTCGGCCGTAAACAGGATTACACCTACGATCTGGCAGAATTGGGGCGGTATTATGTTGACTATTCACGCTTGATGGAGCATTGGCGCAGCGTGTTGCCCGCCGGGGCTTTTCTCGAAGTCCAGTATGAAGAAATCGTCGCCGACCAGGAAACGCAGGCGCGCCGCATGATAGCCTTCTGCGGCCTGGATTGGAACGATGCCTGCATCGACTTCCATAAGAACAAACGCTCAGTCCTCACGCTCAGTTTGGCGCAAGTACGCCAGCCGATCTACAAATCCTCGGTGGAACGCTGGCGTTCTTACGAAAGATTTCTTGGCCCGCTGCTTGATGAGCTTGGCGATTTGGCGCCGAAGCAGGTTCTCGCAGTGTCGAGGGGCGGCTGCGACAGCGTAAGCAAATCCTGATAGAATGCCAAGCTGTTTTTTATCAACTATTATTTATGTCTGGAGAAAGTAGCATGGCTGTTGAACGCACCCTGTCGATTATCAAACCCGATGCAGTTGCCAAGAATGTCATCGGCCAGATTTACACCCGTTTCGAGAACGCCGGTCTGAAGATCGTTGCCGCGCAGATGCGGCACCTGAACCGTACCGAGGCGGAAGGTTTTTACGCGGTTCACCGCGCTCGTCCCTTCTTCAAGGATCTGGTGGATTTCATGATCTCAGGCCCGGTGATGATCCAGGTGCTGGAAGGCGAGAACGCCGTCCTGAAAAACCGCGACCTGATGGGTGCGACAGATCCGAAGAAGGCCGAGACGGGGACGATACGCGCCGACTTCGCCGACAGCATCGATGCCAACGCGGTGCATGGCTCGGATTCTGCGGAAAATGCGGCTGCCGAGATTGCCTATTTCTTTTCAACCAAGAATATCCATTCGCGTTGATGCAAAACCTGCTCGACTTTGATGCTAACGCACTGGCGGCTTACCTCACGGAAATGGGCGAGAAGCCGTTCCGTGCGCGCCAGCTGATGCGCTGGATCTACAAAGACGGGGAGTCCGATTTCGCCGCGATGACCGACATCGCGGCAGCGCTGCGCGACAGGCTCGCGCAAAACGCCTGCATTGCCGCGCCGGATGTGATGCGCGAAGAATTGTCCGACGACGGCACGCGCAAGTGGCTGCTGAACGTCGGTACCGGCAATGCCGTGGAAGCGGTGTACATTCCCGAGGCCGAAAGAGGTACCTTGTGTATTTCCACCCAGGCCGGCTGCGCGCTGAACTGTTCGTTCTGTTCGACCGGCAAGCAGGGTTTCAACCGCAACCTCAGCGTGGCGGAGATCATCGGCCAGTTGTGGTGGGCGAATCATCAGCTCGGCCGCGCCTCCGACACGTTACCGCGTAGCGGCCGATTGCGGGAGGAGGCGCAGGCGGCCCTTCCCGCACCTGACGGCTCCGCCGCACCGAGTCCGGGCCGCCACACCGAGGGTAACTGGAAGATCAGCAACGTGGTGATGATGGGCATGGGCGAGCCGCTGCTGAATTTCGACAACACCGTGAGCGCGCTGCGGCTGATGCTGGACGACCATGCTTATGGCCTGTCGCGCCGCCGCGTGACGGTTTCCACTTCCGGCATCGTGCCGGCGATGGACAGGCTGCGCGATGAATGTCCGGTGGCCCTGGCAGTTTCACTGCACGCGCCGAACGACAAGCTGCGCGACGAGTTGGTGCCGATCAACCAGAAGTATCCGCTCAAGGAATTGCTTGCTGCGTGCCAGCGTTATCTGGAACGCGCGCCGCGCGATTTCATCACCTTCGAGTACGTGATGCTGGAAGGCGTGAATGATTCGGTGCAACAGGCACGCGAGCTGGTGAATCTGGTGCGCGACGTGCCGTGCAAACTCAACCTGATCCCGTTCAACCCGTTCCCGCAAACGCAGTATCGACGCTCAACTCCGGATGCGATCCAGCGTTTCCGCGATGTGCTGATGCAGGCAGACATCGTGACCACCACGCGCAAGACGCGCGGCGATGACATCTCGGCGGCCTGCGGGCAGCTGGTTGGGCAGGTTCAGGACAGAACCAAACGAACCATGCAGCGCGTCAGTGGCGCCGTATAGATGAACGCGAGGTGCACTGTGATCAGATCGATCTGCTTGTTGTTTTCACTGGTCATGTTGGCAGGCTGCAGCACGCCATCGGACAACTCGCATGCTTTCAAGAGCGCCAAAGTGCATACCGAATTGGCGGGTTTGTACTATGAGCGTGCGCAACTCGGCATCGCGATGGACGAATTGACACAGGCCCTGCAGGCTGATCAGGACTTTGCGCCGGCCTACAGCGTGCGTGGTTTGGTGCATATGGCGCTGCGCGAGGACAAGGAGGCCGAGGAAGATTTCAAGCGTAGCCTGCATCTCGATAATACTGATTCCGATACGCATAACAACTATGGCTGGTTCTTGTGTCAGCGCGGCCGGGAAAAAGAGTCGATCCCGCATTTCATGGCGGCGATAAAGAATCCGATGTATACGACCCCGGGCCTTGCGTATCTGAATGCCGGGCTGTGCTCCAGAAGAGCGGGCAACACCAGGGATGCCGAGGAATTTCTGCAGAAGGCGTTAGTGGTGCAGCCTGGTATGGCGCAAGCAATGTTTGTTCTGGCCGACTTGAACTTTGCCAATGGTGATTATTTCGCTGCCAGGAAATATTTCGCGGATTTTTCGCAAAAAACCGACAAGCCGACAGCGGAACAACTCTGGCTGGGCGTGCGTATCAATCGCAAGGTTGGCGATCGCAATTCGGAGGCAAGCTACGCCACGCAGTTGCGCAATCGTTTTCCGGATGCCCGTGAAACTCAAATGTTGATACATGGTGAATGATGGAACATCAAAATAACACCGAGCAAGGTAATCGTTCCGCCGCGACTCCGCCAGCTTCATTGGGAACGATGTTGCGCGAAGCACGGGAACGTTTTGGTTTGAGCGTGGCGGATGTTGCAGCTCAGATCAAGTTCGCACCGCGCCAGATCGAAGCTCTGGAAGCGGATGATTTCAAGCATCTGCCCGAAGCTGCATTCTTGCGCGGCTTTGTGCGCAGTTACGCAAAGATTTTGCACCTGGATGCGCAGCCTTTATTGGCGGCACTGCCGCAAGCAAAAACGGCTACGGCAGAGTTGACGCCAGCCTCGGTCGAGGTGCCGTATCCTGCCGCACCTGTATCGCAAAAACAAACCCATATCCTGTTGGGTGCCGCGCTGCTGCTGGCCGTGATCGCAGTCGGATTCTCGGTGTGGCATTTCACGACCCCGCCCAAGCAACCCACGGGCGCAAAGCTTGAAGTCCCGGTTCCCTTGCCCGCTGAAAAGCAGGTCATTCCCGAACCCGAACCCGAACCGCTTGTTCAGAAACATAACATGACCGCATCAACCAAGCCTGCCGAAGCCAAGCGGCAATCTTCTGCAACTGCAGCGCAATCTTCGGTTCGGGCAGCCAAGACCAAGGCAGTTGCAACTGCAGGGCAATCATCAGCAACTGCAGCGCAATCTTCAGTTCGGGCTGCCAGGACCGGGGCTGCCCAGTCAGAGTTGCAAACCAAAACTACAGACAGCGGAAACATAAACGATACAGCGGCTCAGACCATCACGCTGCGGCTGGTGTTCGATGAGGAATCATGGACCGAGGTCAAAGATAAGGATGGGAATACATTATCCGCAAGAGTTCATGCGCCTGGCAGCGAAATGCGTTTGCACGGACAAGCGCCTCTGGCATTGGTGATAGGCCATGCTTTATCGGTGCATCTGTTCAAAAATGGTGAGCCAGTCGATTTGACGCCATATATCAATTCTTCCAGCGAAGTGGCGCGGATCACGCTGGAGTGAGCATGAGTGCGGCCATTATCAAACGCCGTCCGTCGCAACGGGTGCTGGTCGGCAAGGTAATGCTGGGAGGCGGTGCGCCTGTCGTGGTGCAGTCCATGACCAATACCGACACTGCCGATGCGGCAGCGACCACGCAGCAGGTGCTGGAGCTGGCCAAGGCCGGTTCGGAATTGGTGCGCATCACGGTCAATACTCCCGAGGCTGCCGCGCAAGTTGCAACCATACGCTCGCGCCTGGACAGCATGGGTTGCGATGTGCCGCTGGTCGGCGACTTCCACTACAACGGCCATCGCCTGCTGACCGAGTTTCCCGATTGCGCGCAGGCCCTGGCGAAATACCGCATCAACCCGGGCAATGTCGGGCGCAGCCGCAAGTCCGGAAAACTTTTGGCCGGGCACCCGGAAGATGATCCGTTCACGATGATGATAGAGACCGCGATCCGCTACGGCAAGCCGGTACGCATCGGAGTGAACTGGGGCAGCCTGGACCAGAATCTGGTGGTGCGCTTGATGGACGAGAATTCGCGTCTGGCGCAGCCCAAAGAGGCGAGTGAAGTGACCCGTGCCGCGCTGATCACGTCCGCACTGGAAAGCGCCGCACGTGCCGAGCAGCTCGGTTTGGCACATAACCGCATCGTGTTGTCCTGCAAGGTCAGCGAGGTGCAGGATCTGATTGCGGTGTATCGCGCGCTTTCACTGCAGTGCGACTATGCGCTGCATCTGGGTTTGACCGAAGCGGGCATGGGTTCCAAGGGTATCGTCGCGTCGACCGCCGCGCTGGCGGTGCTGCTGCAGGAAGGTGTAGGCGACACCATCCGCATTTCGCTGACACCGGAACCGGGCGGCGATCGCACCCGGGAAGTGCTGGTCGGCCAGGAGATCCTGCAGACCCTGGGGATGCGCGCATTTGCGCCGATGGTGACGGCGTGCCCCGGTTGCGGACGCACCACCAGCAGTTTTTTCCAGGAATTGGCGCAAAGCATCCAGACCCATCTGCGCACACAGATGCCGTTATGGCGCGAGCAGTATGAAGGTGTGGAGAACATGACCGTGGCGGTGATGGGCTGCGTGGTGAACGGCCCGGGCGAAAGCAAGCTGGCCAACATCGGCATCAGTTTGCCCGGTACCGGCGAGAGTCCCGCCGCACCGGTCTACATCGATGGCGAGAAGGCAATGACCTTGCGCGGCGATAACATCGCCAGGGAATTCACCGGTATCGTCGATGATTATGTCGCGCGAAAATACGTGAAGCGAAACCCCTCTCAGTCCCCCCTTGTCATGGGGGAGGCAAACAGCTCCTCCCCTGACAAGGGGAGGTTGGGAGGGGTTAGCGTCATCGAACTTAGAAAATAATTATGAGCAACGAAGCACTCCAGGCCGTGCGCGGCATGAACGATATCCTGCCGGATGAGGCGGGGTTGTGGCTGTGGTTCGAGGAAGTGGTGCGCGACTGGCTGCACAGCTACGGCTACCGCAACATCCGCATGCCGCTGGTCGAGCCTACGGATTTGTTCAAGCGCGCGATCGGCGAAGTGACCGATATCGTCGAGAAGGAGATGTACAGTTTTGCCGATGCGCTGAATGGCGACCAGCTGACGCTGCGCCCGGAAGGAACAGCTTCTTGCGTGCGTGCCGTGCTGCAGCACAATCTGCTGTATAACGCGCCACAGCGTTTGTATTACAGCGGGCCGATGTTCCGCCACGAGCGTCCGCAGAAGGGACGCTACCGCCAGTTCCATCAATTCGGCGCGGAAGCGCTGGGTTTCGCCGGGCCGGACATCGATGCCGAACAGATCCTGATGTGCGCGCGGCTATGGAAGACGCTGGGCTTGCCTGATGTCATGCTGCAACTGAACACTTTGGGCGATGCGGCTGCACGGCATCGTCATCGCGCCAAGCTGATCGCGCATTTCGAGCAGCATAAGGATGCGCTCGATGCCGATGCCACGCGCCGTTTGCACACCAACCCGCTGCGCATCCTGGACAGCAAGAATCCGGCTATGCAGGATTTGATCGCCGGCGCACCCAAACTGATGGACGAGCTGGAGGAGGACGCGCTGCGGCACTTTGACGAGGTGCAAGCGATACTCAGGCGCCACGATGTGCCATTCGAGATCAACCCGCGTCTGGTGCGCGGACTGGACTACTACAATCGCACCGTATTCGAATGGGTGACCACGCGCCTCGGCGCGCAAGGCACTATCTGCGCGGGAGGCCGCTATGACGGGCTGGTCGAGCAGATCGGCGGAAAACCCGCCCCCGCGACCGGTTTCGCAATGGGTGTCGAGCGATTGCTGGCGTTGCTGCAGGACAATGGCATGGCGCTGCCCCGGCATGAGTTGGATGTGTACGTGGTGCATCAGGGCGAACTGGCCGGACAGCTCGCAAGTAGGGTGGCAGAACAATTGCGCGATGACAAAAAGCGTGTAGTGTTGCATTGCGGCGGCGGCAGTTTCAAGTCGCAGATGAAAAAGGCCGATGCCAGCGGAGCGCGCGTTGCGCTGGTCATCGGCGATGATGAAGCGCAAGCGGACGAAGTCGGCGTAAAGCCGATGCAGGGTGGCGAACAGGAGCGGGTGAGCGTGCGGAATCTCACCGCGACAGTCAACAAGTTTATCAAGTAGGAGCAAATGACATGGCAGTATTGGATTCGCAGGAACAGGAACAACTGGAAGCCTTCATGACGTGGTGGAAGGAAAGCCGCAGCCAGATACTGGGCGGGTTGCTGATCGTGGTCGTCGCGGTGGGCGGCTGGCGCGGCTGGCAGTATTACCAGCGCCAACAGGCTGTGGAAGCTGCGACTTTGTATCAGCAACTCATCCAGCAACTTGCCAGCAATGATGCCAAACGCATCAACGATGCGGCTGCCGCAGTGATGGATAAATATTCAACCACCGCCTATGCCGCGCGTGCCGCGTTGCTGGCAGCGCAGGTGAATGAGCAGGGCAGTGACAAGACTCGTGCCAAGGCCCAATTGCAATGGGTTATCGATCATGCCGGGGAAGACGCGCTGAAGAGCGTGGCGCGATTGCGCCTGGCGGCAGTGCTGCTGGACGAAAAAAATTATGCAGATGCGCTGAAACTGCTGGAAACCAAGCACCCGGACTCGTTCGATGGCCTGTATGCCGATCTGCGGGGCGATGTACTGAGCGCGCAGGGCAAGATCGATGAAGCCAGGAGTTCATACAAACTGGCTTACGAAAAGATCGACGCGCAAAGCATGTATCGCAATCTGATCCAGATGAAGCTCGATGCCCTTGGAACTGCCAAATGAAGGGACGCGGCTAAATGAACACGTGCGCTTGCAGCGACCGACCGACAGGAACAGGACTCAAGGCTGATAACAAGCCGCTTCGGCAGGCTGGTGGAACTACTAGCCATTCGACTAAGCCCGCAAGCGGGCAAGTCGCTGGTTATCAGGACAGGCTTGGGCTGGGACTATTGCTGGGCTTGCTGTTCGTGCTGGGCGGCTGTGCTTCCACGGATGAATCGATACCGGACTGGGCCGGGGTGAAGGGCGATGCGGAGCCTGCCAAGCTGGTCGACTTCAGCGCGACTGCCAAATTCGAAGTGCGCTGGCATAGTGATGCCAGCTATCAAGGCACGGATCTGTTGCAGGCAGCGCTGACCAAGGATGCGGTCTATAGCGCTAGCGGCAATGGCAGTCTGACGCGTCTGGATCGCACCACCGGCAATCAAGTGTGGCGCATCCAGACCGGTATTACCGTTAGCGGCGGCGTGGCCGGCGGAGATGGCCTGGTGCTCGTGGGTGGAGACAAGGGTGATGTGCTGGCTTACGACGAAGATGGCAAGCTGAGATGGAAGAGCCTGGTATCCAGCGAAGTATTGAGTGTGTCGCAAGTTGCGGACGGTATTGTCATGGTGCGCAGCGGCGATGGGCGCATCGCCGGGTTGAACGCGGCCGATGGCAAACGCGTCTGGATGTATGAACGCAGCACACCGGCGCTGGTAGTGCGCAGTCATGCCGGAGTCACCATCCAGCGCGGTGTTGCATATGCCGGATTCGCCGGCGGAAAATTAACCGCGATCAGGATCAAGGATGGTGAAGTGCTGTGGGAATCCCAGGTGTCTCAGCCGCGCGGCAATACCGAGCTGGAACGCATCAGCGATATCACCAGCGACCCGGTCGTGGATGACGAACAGGTCTGCGCCATTGCTTTCCAGGGGCGTATCGCCTGTTTTGACCCGGCGCAAGGCAGCCCGTTATGGAACCGCGATATCTCCAGCGACAAGGGCATGATGCTGCTGCGCAAATATCTTTATATCACCGACGTGAGCGGATCCGTCATAGCCCTGGATAAGACTACCGGCAGCACGACATGGAAGAATGGACAGATGTCGTTGCGCGGCATCACGGCGCCCTACGCACTGGGAAATTTTGTTGTGGTTGGCGACTTTGAAGGCTATCTGCATGGCCTGAACCGCGAAGACGGAAAGTTTGCCGCGCGCATCAAACTGAACGGGGGCGCGATCGTGGCGGCTCCGATCGAGCTGGACGACGGACTGCTGGTGCAGACGCGCAGCGGTGAGCTGTATTCGTTGTCGATACATTAGAGGGGAAAGATTCAAGAGGAAAGATTCAAGAGGAAAGTTGAAACTAAGCACGGTTTTCCCTTGCACCTTGCACCTTGCATCTCTTTTCATGTTTCTTGAACCAATTTTAAGGTTATCAAAATGTTGCCCACAGTAGTATTGGTTGGTCGTCCGAACGTGGGCAAGTCCACCTTGTTCAATCGCCTCACGCGCAGCCGCGACGCACTGGTCGCCGATCTGCCGGGGCTGACCCGCGACCGTCACTACGGACGCGGCAGGGTAGGGGAGCGACCCTATCTGGTGGTGGATACCGGCGGACTGGAGCCGGTCGCCAAGGAAGGCATCCTGTTCGAGATGGCCAAGCAGAGCCGCCAGGCCGTCGATGAAGCCGATGTGGTGATGTTTCTGGTCGATGGCCGTGCCGGCTGCACGCCGCAGGATGCCATCATCGCCGAACAGTTGCGCAAGACCGGCAAGCCTATCCTGTTGCTGGTCAACAAGGCCGAAGGCATGGCGCGCGCCAAAGTCACCGCGGAATTCTTCGAGCTGGGCCTGGGCGAACCGCTGCCGATCTCCTCGGCACACGGCGACAACGTCAACGAAGTGGTGGAAATCGCGCTGGAGAATTTCCCGCCCGAGGCCGAGGAAGAAACCAGCCACGAACATCCGCCCAAGCTGGCCATCGTCGGCCGCCCCAATGTCGGCAAATCCACGCTGGTGAATGCGATACTCGGCGAGCAACGCGTGATCGCGTTCGACCAGCCTGGCACGACGCGCGACAGCATCTACATCGACTTCGAGCGCGACGGCAAGCAATACACCATCATCGACACCGCCGGGGTGCGCCGCCGCGGCAAGGTCGAAGAAGCGGTGGAAAAATTCTCCGTGATCAAGACCATGCAGGCGATCGAAGATGCCAACGTGGTGGTACTGGTGGTGGATGCCCGCGACCAGATCACCGAGCAGGACGCGCACGTCGCCGACTACGTGCTGCAAGCGGGGCGCGCGCTGGTGCTGGCGGTCAACAAATGGGACGGGCTGGACGAGCATCACCGGGACCAGGTCAAGCGCGACATCGAGCGCAAGCTGCATTTCCTGAGTTTCGCCAAGCTGCATTTTATCTCCGCCTTGCACGCCAACGGCATACCGGGGTTGTTGAAGTCGGTGGACGAAGCTTATGCGGCGGCGATGGCAAAACTGTCCACGCCTAAGCTCACGCGTGCATTGATAGGCGCACTGGAAAAGCAAGCACCACCCAAGAACGGGCGCTTCACGCCCAAGATGCGCTACGCCCACCAGGGCGGCAGCAACCCGCCGCTGATCGTGATACACGGCAGCGGCCTGGACGACGTATCGGCCAGTTACACGCGCTATCTTGAGCGCACCTTTTGCGATATCTTCAAGCTGAAAGGCACACCGCTGAAGATCCAGTACAACTCCAGCAAGAATCCGTTCGAGGGGAGCAAGCCCAAGCCGCTCACCGAGGGAGAACAACGCAGGGCGCACCGCGCACGCATCCGCGGGCGCAAACTATATGGACCGTAGCGAATGCGCCGTTGCATTAGTTTGTGAGGGGTGCAGCAGCCCTGCGTTGGTTGACATTGCGGCTGATTTTTGCCAAGCTATATATATGTTGCGTCTACCCAGAAAATTTGCTGCATTACTTCTAGCCGTCTGGTTGCCGTTGTTCAGCGGCAACGCACTGGCGGCTTCGATAGGCATGCAGTCCATGAACGGGGACTGCCATATGGTGCAACAAGCCTCGCATCCATCGCAGCAGCAGGTTCCAGCTTCGCATCAGCACATGCATCACGCCCAGCTGGCTGCCAGCGAAGATCAATCTGCAGTGCCGCACCACAGTCAAAGCTCTTCCTGCAATAATTGCGGCGTCTGTCATCTCGCCTGCAGCGGATATCTGGCTGCCGTGACGATCAATGTGGCCGATGTCCAGCCATCGGCACAGTCGTTCACACTTTCTTCTACACAGTTCCAATCCTTCACCTCCGCCCCGCTTGATCCGCCCCCTCTCGCTCTCGCATAACGCGGGACGAGTCCGTCTGTTATTTCCATCGGTTTGATTTCATAAGCTGATCTCGTCCCGTATCGTGCGGCGGCCGTTTGCGGCTGTCTGATTGCATTGCAAAGCAACGGGTGCGGAACATGAAAATAATCTTTTATATGATGCTATACGCGCTCTGGCTCACCCAAGCCAGCGCTGCCGATGAGCCATCGCTGGGCAGCAATCTCACCGGGCTGCTGGACTACGCGCGCGAACACAATCCGGAATTCGCGGCATCGCGCTATGAGGCAGATGCCGCGCAGCAGCGGGTCCAGTCTGCATCGGCGTTGCCTGATCCGGTGTTGCGCACCGAGTTGATGGACATCACCAATCAGGGCACGGACAAAGGCACCAGCTTGTTGCCGTCGCAAGTGGGCGGCACGAAGTACACGCTGATGCAAAGCGTGCCGTGGTTCGGCAAGCGCGATTTGCAGCGCGAGGTTGCCGAGGCACAGGTCGCGCAAACCGATGGCCAGGTTGCGGCGACGTGGGCGGATCTGGCCAGCAACATCAAATCGGTCTATGCGCAGTATTACTACTTGTCCGACAGCGAGCGGCTGACCCGTGAAACGCTGGATCTGATGACCAGTCTGGAACAAGTCGCGCAGACGCGTTATGCCAACGGGCTGGGTGCCCAGCAGGAAGTCATACGCGCGCAGGTGGAGCAGACCGGTTTGCGCAGCGAGTTGCTCGATCTGGAAAACGAACTGCATCACTCGCAAGCCCGGCTGAATAGCTTGTTGTCGCGTCCCGCGATGACGGCGCTGGCGCAACCTGCTTCCTTGCGCCGCCTGCCTGCACCTGCACAGCTCGATTACGCGGTGCTGGAGCAAAAACTGCGCGTGCGCAATCCGCAATTGCTGATTGCCGATGCGCGCATCGTGTCAGCCGAAAAATCCCGCGATCTTGCCTATGCCAACCGCTATCCCGGATTCACGCTGGGGATCGCGCCGACCCAGAGCGGCAACGCGATCAAGACCTGGGACTTGATGGTCGAGTTCAGCATCCCGCTGCAACAGGGATCGCGCCGTACGCAGGAACACGAGGCCGAGTCCATGCTGGCGGCTTCAAGCTTTCGCAAGGAAGCGCTGCTCAACCAGATGCTGGCGGACCTGTCGGAAAGCATCTCCGGCCTGGAAACCGCGCGGCGCACCGAATCATTGACCGCGACACAGTTGCTGCCGCAAGCCGAGCTGACCTATCAATCCGCGCTGGCCGGATATGAAACCGGCAAGGTGGATTTCGCGATCCTGCTGGATGCACAGCGGCAAATCCTGAAAGCAAGGCAGCAGCAACTCAAGGCGCAGCTTGAAGCACAGTTGCGCCTGGCAGAGATCGAACGTTTGTTGGGAGAAGAACTATGAAAAACATCAGCACGCTGATTATTGGCGGGGTCGCCATCGTAAGCGTAGGCGCAGCCGGATATTGGCTCGGTACGCGGACTTCAACTGCACCCATGCCGGCTACTGCTTCGATACCTGCCAAGGCGGAACCCAAAGTACTGCATTACCGCAATCCGATGGGCTTGCCGGATACGTCACCGGTGCCCAAGCAGGATGCGATGGGCATGGATTATGTCCCGGTGTTCGAAGGCGAGACGAATGCCAGTGACGATAAGCAAACCGCTTCGTCCTTCGGTACCCCGGGAGGCTCAGGACAGGTCAGCATGAGCATCGAAAAAGTGCAGAAGCTGGGCGTGAAAAGCGAAGCGGCGACACTGCGCATGCTGGACAGAACCGTACGAGCAGTGGGAAAGGTCGAAGTCGATGAACGGCGCACTTATACCATCGCGCCGAAATTCGAGGGTTGGGTCGAGCGCCTTTACGTCAATACCAGCGGGCAAGCTGTCAACAAAGGGCAGCCGTTGTTCGATGTGTACAGCCCGGATCTGATTTCCGCACTGCGTGAATACGCGCTTGCCGCGCAAGGTGAAGCATCGTTGAAAGATGCTGGAGACGAAGCAAAAAGCAGTATGAGTCAACTTGCCGCGGCCAGCCTTGCGCGCCTGAAAAACTGGGGGGTCGCGGATGAACAGATCAGGGAATTCGCCCAAGACAAAAATCAGCCTAATGACAAACGCAGCCTGACGTTCTATGCGCCGGTCTCCGGCATCGTGATGGAAAAGAAAGCAGTGCAGGGCATGCGCTTCATGCCGGGCGAAGTGCTGTATCAGATCGCCGATCTTTCGTCGGTGTGGGTCTTGGCCGAGGTGGCCGAGCAGGACATCGGCCTGATCAAGGCAGGCAGTATTGCCCGGGTAAATATCGCCGCTTATCCGGACAAACATTTCACAGGCAAGGTCGACTTTATCTATCCGATCCTGGATACGGCAACCCGCACCGTGCAGGTGCGAGTGCAACTCGCCAATCCGAATGGAATGCTCAAGCCGGCGATGTTTGCCAATGTGGAGCTTGCTGTCTCGCACGGCGGCAAGGTGCTCACCGTGCCGGTTTCCGCCGTGATCGATAGCGGCACCAGGCAGGTCGTGCTGGTGCAGCTGGCACAGGGACGCTTCGAGCCGCGCACTGTCAAGCTGGGTAGCCGCAGTGAAAATTATGTCGAAGTGCTGGATGGGATTGCGGAAGGCGAGCAGGTGGTGACCTCGGCCAACTTCCTGATCGATGCGGAGAGCAATCTCAAAGCGGCGTTGAGTGGCATGGGCGGTGGCGGCAATACACCGCCAGCAGCGCCTGCCCAGAACCGGCACGAGGGACACTGACATGCTGGCTAAAATTATTGAATGGTCGGCGCGCAATCGATTCCTGGTGATACTCGCCACGCTGTTCATCACGCTGGCGGGCATCTATGCATTGCTTAAAACTCCGCTGGATGCACTGCCGGACCTGTCCGATGTGCAGGTGATCGTCTATACCGAATACTCCGGGCAGGCGCCGCAGGTGGTCGAAGATCAGGTGACGTACCCGCTCACCACGGCGATGCTGTCCGTACCGAAATCCAAGGTGGTGCGCGGCTTCTCGTTCTTCGGCGCATCGTTCGTGTATGTGATCTTCGAAGACGGCACCGATATCTACTGGGCGCGTTCGCGGGTGCTGGAATATCTCAATTCCGCTGCGGGGCGTTTGCCCAAGGGAGTGACGCCACAACTTGGGCCGGACGCGACCGGAGTGGGCTGGGTGTACCAGTATGCGGTGCTCAGCGCAAAACACGATCTGGCCGAACTGCGCACCATCCAGGACTGGTATCTGCGCTATCAACTCACCAAGGCGCACGGCGTCGCGGAAGTCGCTTCGATCGGCGGCTTCGTGCAACAGTACCAGGTGACGGTCGATCCGGTGAAGTTGCGCGCCTACAACATTCCGTTGAGTAAAGTTTCGCAGGTGATACGCGATTCCAATCGCGATGTCGGCGGGCGGGTTATCGAGATGGCCGAGACCGAGTACATGGTGCGCGGCAAAGGCTATCTGCGCGGCAAGAGCGACATCGAGGATCTGGTGGTGAAATCCGAGCGCGGCACGCCGGTGCTGCTGCGCGACATCGCGCGGGTCGAGCTTGGGCCTGATGAACGGCGCGGTCTTAGTGAATTGAATGGAGAGGGCGAGGTGGTGTCCGGCATTGCGATGGCGCGCTACGGGCAGAACGCGCTGGAGGTGATACAGAACATCAAGGACAAGATCGCCGAAATATCCCCCGGTTTGCCGGAGGGTGTGAGCATCAAGGCGGTGTACGACCGCTCCGAGCTGATCCTGCGCGCCATCGCGACGCTCAAACGCACGCTGTTCGAGGAAGGCCTGATCGTCGCATTGGTGTGCATGGTGTTCCTGATGCACGCGCGCAGCGCGCTGGTCGCGATCGTGATGCTGCCGGTCGGCGTGCTGATCGCCTTCATCGCGATGCATGCGCTGGGCATGAATTCCAACATCATGAGCCTGGGCGGGATCGCGATCGCGATCGGTGCGATGGTGGACGCGGCCATCGTGATGATAGAGAACGCGCACAAGCATCTGGAACGTAACCCCTCCCAACCTCCCCTTGTCAGGGGAGGAGCGGCGGCACCCTCCCCTGACAAGGGGAGGGCTGGGGAGGGGTTGGGAGGCCGGGAGGGGTTAGGTTTTGATGATCGCGCCCGCGCGATCATCGCCGCGTGCAAGGAAGTTGGCCCGGCGCTGTTCTTCTCGCTGCTGATCATCACCGTCTCGTTCCTGCCGGTATTCACGCTGGAGGCGCAGGAAGGGCGGTTGTTCGCGCCGCTGGCGTTCACCAAGACCTTCGCGATGGCCGGAGCGGCGCTGCTGTCCGTCACGCTGGTGCCGGTGCTGATGCTGTTGTTCATCCGTGGCCACATCAGACCGGAGTCACAGAATCCGCTGAACCGTTTTTTGATCTGGAGTTATCGCCCGATCATATCCGCCGTGATGCGCAACAAAAAAACCACGATCGCCGTGGCACTGCTGGTGATGGGACTGACCCTCTATCCGGCGTCGCGTCTGGGCAGCGAATTCATGCCGACCCTGAATGAAGGCACGCTGCTGTTCATGCCGGCTTCTCTGCCGGGCATGTCGGTCACCAAAGCGGCGGAGCTGCTGCAAACGCAGGACAGGATCATCAAGAGCTTTCCCGAGGTTGCGCTGGTGTATGGCAAGGCGGGACGCGCGCAGACCGCCACCGATCCGGCTCCGCTGGAGATGTTCGAGACAGTGATCAACCTCAAGCCTCAGGAAGAGTGGCGCCCGGGGATGACCACCGACAAGCTGATCGCCGAGATGGACAAGGCGCTGCAATTTCCAGGGGTCGCCAACGCATGGACCATGCCGATCAAAAATCGCCTGGATATGTTGGCCACCGGTATCCGCACGCCGGTCGGCATCAAGGTGTTCGGCAAGAACCTCGATGAAATGGAACAGCTGGCCAGGGAGATCGAGGCTGTGGTCAGAAAAGTCCCGGGTACCAGCAGCGCTTTTGCCGAGCGCATCACCGGCGGTTTCTACCTCAACATCGAGCCTGATCGCATCGCGCTGGCGCGTTACGGTCTGTCAGTGGGCGAGCTGCAGGATGTGATCGCCACCGCACTGGGCGGCGAGAATGTCACCACCACGGTGGAGGGGCTGGAACGCTTCGGCGTGAACGTGCGCTATCCGCGCGAGTTGCGCGGCACGCCGGAACAGATCGCGCGCGAGGTGCTGGTTCCTACTGCCGATGGAGCGATGATCCCGCTGGGCCAATTGGCAAAGATATTCATCAGCAAAGGCGCGCCGGCGATACGCACCGAGAACGCGCTGCTGTCCGCGTATATCTACGTGGACATCCGCGACCGGGACATCGGCTCGTATGTGGCTGAGGCGCGCAAGGCGGTGGCGCAGCAGGTGAAATTCCCGCCCGGCTACTACGCGACCTGGAGCGGGCAGTTCGAATACATGGAGCGCGCCGCCGCGAAGATGAAGATCGTCATCCCGGCCACATTGCTGCTGATCTTCCTGTTGCTGTACCTGAACTTCAGGCGCGTCACCGAGACGCTGATCGTGATGCTGTCCGTGCCGTTCGCGCTGGTCGGCGGCGTGTGGCTGCTGTGGCTGCTCGATTACAACTTGAGCGTCGCGGTGGCGGTCGGCTTCATCGCGCTGGCGGGTGTCGCGGCGGAGACCGGCGTGGTGATGCTGATCTATCTGGATCGCGCCTGGCAGGAAATTCGCGCGCGCCGTGTTGCCGAAGGACGCGCGCTCACCCGCGATGATCTGCATGCCGCGATCATGCAGGGCGCGGTGGAACGGGTGCGGCCGAAGATGATGACCGTGGTGGCGATCATGGCCGGTTTGCTTCCTATCATGTGGGGAACCGGTACCGGCTCGGAAGTGATGAGCCGCATCGCCGCGCCGATGATAGGCGGGATGATCTCCTCGACGGTGCTGACGCTGGTGGTGATCCCGGTGCTGTATGCGCTGGTCAAGATGCGAGAGGTCAATTTGCGCGAGATTAAATAATTATCTGCTGTATGGAAAACCGGGTTTCGCAGAGCTCACAAGTTTTGACTGCAAACGGGCAGCAGTCGAAACGTTGTTGAAAATGTCCGGGAAAGAGAATAATGGAGAACACAATGAAAAAACCAATTGGGATAATCGTCCTGTTGTTGGCTGGTGTACTGGCATTGCCTCTGGCTGCCCAGCCGATGGCGGATATGGACGCGAATAAACCGATTGCCCGGATCAGCCATCAAGGCGCGGGCAAGGTAATGGCCGTAGATCATGAAAAATTAAATATCAAACTGGCTCACGACGCGATCAAATCGCTCGGCTGGCCACCCATGACGATGGATTTTAGCGTGGCTAAAGCTTCGCTACTGGATGGTCTCAGGGCGGGTGATGCAGTACAGTTTGAACTGAGACAGGCCAAATCGAAAAAGTGGGATATTGTCAAAATCGAGCGCATGTAATCATCGTTAATGCGGGCGGCATACTTTATGTCGCGGCTAGGGTTCAGAAAGCGACCAAGGAGCATAAAAAATGCGCAAACAATTTTTGATCGGTTTTGTTTTGACGGCAATAGCCGCTTATTCCTTCACTGATGACTCCGGAGTGGTTAATGTCATTGCGGCCAGCAACGCGGCGGAACTTGGTTATGAGCCGCAAATCAGCGACGAGCGTCAAGTGAAGATTACGGCTGCTTTGCAAAACATCACTCAGGATGCAAAAACATGGGATTTTGAGGTGGTACTGGAAACTCACACGCATGCCTTGAGCGATGGCATGGAAAAATTTTCCGTGCTCATTGCGGATGGAAAACAATACAAGCCAGTGGGCTGGAAAGGATCACCGCCGGGAGGCCATCATCGCAAGGGTTTGTTGCGCTTCAAGGCGATTGCGCCATTACCGGCATCTGTGGAGTTGCAGATACGCCTGATCGGCGACCCATCGCCAAGAAGCTTCAAGTGGCTGCTGAAATGAGCAAATAAGATTACTCGGCATATTTATATCAATTGGAGCGACGGCAATTACAAGTACGCTCTCTGTGCATCAACGCACAGAGATGCTCTTGAGGAAGAGGACAATCCCTGGGCGGTCGAGACCCGGGCAAAAAGTTTTCCTTCCTGCTGCATCAAGTACATGGCGATTATTGATCAGTACAAGCGTTGCGCCGAGGCATGCCGCAAGATGGCCGCTTGATCTGAAAAAACCGCCGGAACGATCGCAATACGAAATCGTTCGGCGGCCATTTTTGAGTCCAGCAATAATTTCAGGGGATGTCCCTGTTAACCGAGGAGTAAACCATGAAATACTCAGTATTGAAAAAAGTTGGATCGGCATTTTTGATCATTGGACTAGCCTTCGCGCTTCCGGCCTTTGCAGAAATGCAAGGCGGGCATGAAGCGATGGGTATGGGCGATAAGGGCGAGCCTGGCACGCAGCAGATGTCGGGGATGATGAGCGACATGTCGAATATGATGAAGGATATGTCCGGCATGATGGGAGGTGGCAGCATGAACCCGGACATGATGAAGAAGATGTCAAGCCAGATGAAGAAAATGGGCAGCATGATGAATAACATGTCGGGCATGATGAAAAAAATGTCGGGCATGAAGAACATGGGTATGACGATGGATGCTGGTATGCAGAAGAAAATGGGCCAGATGGGTAAACAGATGGACCGGATGCACAAAGATATGCCTGCATCACCCGCGCAGAAATAGGCCTGCAAACCCGGCGGGCAAGCCGCCGGGTTTCATTCAGCTCACGCTTTGTTTTTCCATGTATTTAAGTTGCACCGGAGAAGTTGCGTTGATCGGCATCAGGTTGGACTGTGCCAGCCCTACAAAAAAAGTACTATTGGTTTAGAATCGGAATTACTCCAGTGAGGTGAACATCATGAGTACGGCCCCTATAGCGGATGCGGGTGCAAGCCCGAATTCAAATCCGGACAAATATATAGACCCTGTATGCGGCATGACGGTGAAACCGGATTCGCCGTTGCGTCACGTGCACGAAGGCAAGACCTATCTGTTTTGCAACCCGAAGTGCCTGACCAAGTTTACGGCTGACCCCGATAAATATCTCCACCCTGCGCCGCCCCCTGCAACGGCTGCACCTTCTCCCGGCGGCTACACCTGCCCGATGGATCCCGAAGTGCATCAGGACAAACCCGGCGCATGCCCCAAGTGCGGCATGGCGCTGGAACCGGTGAATGTCATGTCCAAGCCTGACATCACCGAATACGTTTGCCCGATGCATCCGCAGATCGTGCGCAGCGAACCCGGAAATTGTCCGATCTGCGGCATGGCGCTGGAACCCAGAACCGTGGCGGCCAAGGAAGAGAATCCCGAGCTGGACGATATGACGCGGCGCTTCTGGATCAGCACGGCATTGGCCGTGCCGGTGTTCGTGATGGCGATGGCCGCCGATATGTGGATGGGTTTTGCGCCGCAGATGATCTCGTTCACGCATCTGCAATGGGTCGAGTTCCTGCTGGCGACCCCGGTGGTGCTGTGGGGTGGCTGGCCGTTCTTCCAGCGCGGCTGGGCATCGCTGGTCAACCGGCACCTGAACATGTTCACGCTGATCTCGCTGGGTGTGGGTGTGGCCTGGACATACAGCGTGGTCGGCACGTTCCTGCCGGACATCTTTCCGGCGACGCTGCGCCGCGCGGATGGCACGTTGCCGATCTATTTCGAGGCGGCTGCGGCGATCACTGCGCTGGTGTTGCTTGGGCAGGTGCTGGAACTGAGAGCGCGCAGCCGCACCAACACCGCGATCAAACTGTTGCTGGGCCTGGCGCCCAAGACTGCGCGCATCGTTCGTGGTGACGGCAGGGAGGAAGACATCCCGCTGGAGCAGGTGCAAGTCGGCGATGTGTTGCGCGTGCGTCCCGGCGAAAAGATCCCGGTGGATGGACAGGTTGTGGAAGGCAGCAGTTCGGTCGATGAATCCATGGTGACCGGCGAACCGATCCCGACAGAAAAGCAGCAAGGAGAAAAGTTGATCGGTGCCACAATGAACGGCACCGGCGGCTTGCTGATGCGCGCGGAAAAAGTCGGTGCGGATACCTTGCTTGCGCAGATCATCCACATGGTCAGCGAAGCACAGCGTTCACGTGCGCCGATACAGCGGCTCGCCGATACGGTGTCCGGATATTTCGTGCCTATCGTCGTGCTGGTCGCGCTGCTGTCTTTTGGTATCTGGATGATCTGGGGACCCGAACCGAGATTCGCCCATGCGATCGTCGCGGCGGTGTCGGTACTGATCATCGCCTGCCCGTGCGCATTGGGGCTGGCGACACCGATCTCTATCATGGTCGGAACCGGGCGGGGCGCGGCCGCAGGGGTGCTGATCAAGAACGCCGAGGCGCTGGAGATCATGGAAAAAGTGAACACGCTGGTGACCGACAAGACCGGCACCTTGACCGAAGGCAAACCCAAACTGACTTCAATCGTGGCACTGCCGGGATTTCAGGACAACGACCTTTTGCAACTGAGTGCCAGCCTGGAGCGCGCCAGCGAACATCCGCTGGCGGACGCCATCGTCAAGGGAGCTGCGGAGCGCAATCTGGCATTGTCCGAGGTCAAGGATTTTCAATCGGTCAGTGGCAAGGGCATCACCGGTCTGGTGGCCGGCCGCAAAGTGTCCATCGGCAACCAGAAATATTTTGTCGAGCTGAAGATACAAGTGGGCGATCTGCTCGACCGTGTGCATGCACTGCGCGCAGAGGGACAGACCGTGATGTTCATGACCGTCGATGGGAGGCCTGCGGGTCTGATCGGTGTGGCTGACCCGATCAAGGAATCCACTTTGGAAGCGGTGCGCGCCTTGCAGGCCGCCGGACTTGAACTGGTGATGATCACCGGCGATAGCCGCGCCACCGCCGAAGTGGTGGCGAACAAGCTGGGGATCAAACGCGTGGTGGCCGAGGTGCTACCGGAACAAAAGGCCGACATCGTCAAGCAACTGCAAGCCGAAGGACGCATCGTCGCGATGGCGGGCGACGGCATCAACGACGCGCCGGCATTGGCGCAGGCACAGGTCGGCATCGCGATGGGAACGGGCACCGATGTGGCGATGCAAAGTGCCGGTGTGACGCTGATCAAGGGCGATCTTAATGGAATAGTGCGCGCGCGCCACCTGAGTCAGGCGACGATGCGCAACATCAGACAGAACCTGTTCTTCGCCTTCGTCTACAATGTGCTGGGCGTGCCGGTGGCAGCGGGAGTGTTGTATCCGTTCTTCGGTCTGTTGCTGTCGCCCATCATCGCGGCGGCGGCGATGAGTTTCAGTTCGGTGTCGGTGATCACGAATGCGTTGAGGCTGGGGCGCACTAAATTATAAAGCGCAATACTTTTGCAACGCTTTTCGTTAGGGTAAGTGTTCTGTATTAATTTTGGTTTTTAGCGTGGCAGTCCGCTTACGACACGAAGCAGACTATGATTTGAGAATAAATCTGTCAGCGTAACAGTCTCCTACTAACCCGTTTCCGCCTGTCAGCCCTGCAAACTCATTGCCGCAAAGCCGACACTTGTAAAGAATAATTTATTTGCACATTAACAATAACCACATAATTTCGAAGTAAGTCTGTATAGTGGTGCCGTTTTTCAAAAAATTTTCAGTCCCTATTGAAATTTTCTCTTGGTTTATTGGCGCGCAAGACGCCAGACTCCTGAAGCTATTTTGATAACAGTTTCATCAGTAATCAAATTATCAAACAAGGCGATGTTATGACCGAGAATCAACTTCCAACCCTCTCCAAGTGCCCGACTCAGATCGAAGGGCTGGATATGATACTCAAGGGCGGCCTGCCGTCTGGGCGCACCTCACTGATTATCGGCGGCCCCGGCAGCGGCAAGAGCCTGTTCGGGCTTGAGTTCCTCTACCGCGCCGCGCTAGCCGGCGAGCCGGGAATTTTCATTTCCTTTGAAGAGCGCGCTGCTGATCTGCGCACCAACACAAGTACCCTCGGTTGGGATCTGGTGCCGCTGGAGCAAAACGGCAAGCTGTTTCTGTTCGAGGCGCGCATTGATCCGAAAGCCATTGTTACCGGCGAATTCGGCATTCAGTCTTTTCTCGCCATCCTCAACCACAAGATCAAGGCGATGGGTGCCAAACGTGTGTCCATCGACGCGATTGATGTGCTGATGCGCCTGATTAACGATGAACGCCGCGAGCAAAACGAACTGTTGGCACTGCATCAGTGGCTGTCGGAGCAAAAGGTGACTGCGCTATTGACGGTCAAGGCTCCGCGCGATACCGATCATGCGCGGCACTATGAATTCCTCGACTACATGGCCGATTGCGTCATACATCTCGACAACCGCATGCTCGGCCAGTTGAGTACAAGACGGCTGCGCGTCGTTAAATATCGCGGCTCCGGCTTCGGCTCGAACGAATATCCGTTTGTGATCGAGCCGCCCGGCATTACCTTGCTGCCGATCTCGGACATCGGTTTGTCACATCAGGCGCTGGGCGAGCGAATCTCGACCGGACTGACGGAACTCGACGAACTTATCGGCGGCGGCTTCCGCCGCGCTTCCAGCGTGCTGATTACGGGTTCCACCGGTTCCGGCAAGACGACGCTGTGCAGCGCATTCACGCATGCAGCCTGCACAGGTGGCGAAAAAGTTTTGTGCCTTAATTTCGAGGAGTCGGAAGCGGCGCTGGTGTCGGCGATGCTCAGTTCCGGCACCGATCTAAATCCGGCGATAGCCAATGGCACGCTGCGCCTGTTGACGGCCATGCCGGAAGCGATGGGCGCGGAGCAACATCTGGTACGTGCTCTCAATGCCATCAAGCAGATGCAGCCCAGTTGCGTCGTGCTTGAATCGGCCTCCGCCTGCAAGCGTATGGGCACCGAGCAGGCCGCTTTTGAATACATGATGCGCATGATCAATACCTGCAAGGAATTGGGCATCATTATCCTTATTACCAACCAGACCGTCGGCCTCAACAATCTGGACGAAATCAGCGGCATCGGTATCTCGTCCCTCATTGACACAGTTATTCAATTGAAACTGGTTACGGACGCTGGTGTCGTGCAGCGCAAGTTGCTGGTGGTGAAGTCGCGTGGCTCAGTGCATTCACATCGCCATCACGATTTTTGCATCACCGATCAAGGAATCGCCATCCTGAAAGAGGATGTCTGACATGAGCGCGGAAGAATACCGTTTCCGTCTGTTCATTGCGGGCAACGAACCCAATTCGCGCCTCGCCGAGCAAAACTTGCGCGCACTGTGCGCAGCGTATCTGCCCGAGCGCCACCACATTGAGATCATTAATGTACTTCAGGATTTCGAGGCGGCGCTGCAAGCCATGATCATGGTGGCACCGGCGGTAGTAATGATTGCGCCGCGTCCGGTTACCCTGTTTGGCGCTCTGACCGATACGGCAAGAATTCTTGCTGCGCTTGGCATCAATGAAGGAGATCATCATGACTGAAGCGGCACATGATGACTTAAAAGCACGCCTCGAAAGGGCGGAGGACATTCTGCGCACATTGGAACACGGAGAGGCAGATGCTGTACTGGGCAGGGACGGCCCTAGTTTGGTGCGTTCTATGAATGTGATTGGAAAGGAGAGTCAGGTCAAGCTGGCTCTCGAAGAACTGGCGAAGGCCCGCACCATTGAACTGGAAATAGCTAGCAAATCCAAAGAAGCCGCCGAAGCCGCCAACATTGCGAAATCGAATTTCCTTTCCTATATGAGTCATGAGTTGCGCACTCCGCTGAATGCCATCCTCGGCTTCTCGCAGTTAATGGAGATCAGTGTGCCGCCTCCTACGGGTGTCCAGATTGAAAGACTGGGTCAGATTTCCAAGGCAGGATGGTATCTGCTCGGACTGATCAATGAAATTCTCGATCTCTCATTGATTGAGTCCGGCAAGCTTTCGCTGTCGCCAGAATCTTTGTCGCTGGAACAAGTCATGCTCGAGTGCCAGAACATGATCGAATTGCAGGTGCAAAAACGTGACATTAAACTGACCTTTCCACAGTTCGACAACCCTTGCTATGTCTGTGCTGATCGAATTCGGCTGAAGCAAGTTCTGGTCAATCTGCTTTCCAACGCGATCAAATATAATCGCGAGCATGGAACGGTCGAGGTGAGGTGTGCAGAGAGCACGCCGGGGCGCGTACGCATCAGTATCAAAGACAGCGGTGCGGGATTGTCTCCAGAAAAGCTGGCGCAGCTATTTCAACCGTTCAATCGGCTCGGTCAAGAAAACAGCGACATAGAAGGGACAGGCATCGGCCTAGTAGTAACTAGGCGACTGGTTGATGTGATGGAAGGCACCATCGGCGTCGAAAGTAACGTTGGGGGAGGGTGCGAATTCTGGATCGAACTGCCCCAGGCTGAGTTGCCGCAACTGGTCGGTGAAACTGCACAGCCCGCAGAACTTTCACCGCAAACTCATGAGAATCTTGGACAGCATCTTCTGCTCTACGTGGAAGACAATCCGGCCAATCTGATGCTGGTGGAGCAAATCATCGAGGGGCGCCCGCGCTTAAGCATGATAAGCGCACGCGATGGCAATCAGGGTGTAGCGCTTGCGCAAGCCCAACTCCCGGATGTCATCCTGATGGACATCAATCTACCCGGCATCAGCGGAATCGAAGCTATGAACATCCTTCGCAAAGACCCGGCAACTAAGCACATCCTCATCATCGCGCTGAGTGCCCATGCAATGCTTAATGATATCGAGAAGGGACTGGAGGCCGGGTTCTTCAAGTATCTTACCAAACCAATCAAGATCAAAGAACTTATGAGCGCGTTGGATGAGGCGCTGGACTCTGTGGGAAATGAACAATCGCCAGCGTAAATGCTGCGGCTAATGCAACTATTGAACACCAAAGTTACAGAAACTTTAATTACTGTTCAGCCTCACACATGCCCTACAACTGGTTTTGGTAACGGGCAATGAGAATCTATCGGCAGATTTGAAATAAGGCTTCAAATTAACTGCCATTCGCCAAAGGCAGGAACTGGCCGCTTGCCGACCTTATCGCCCACATACTTGTACACCCCTTGAACGACTGCAAATGGCACAAAGCAGCCTATCGAGTAGTGATTTTAACCGCTTTTAGACGACTAACTACGCGCTGATCACATCCGCGCATTTCAACCCGCTCATCACCGCGCCTTCCAGCGTGGCCGGATAATCGCCCGCCGTGTAGTCGCCCGCCAGCAACAATCGGGGCAGGGCGGTTTGCTGTGAGGGGCGCTGCAGATTGGGTGAGCAGCAGAACGTGGCGCGCTTTTCG
>DHIV01000078.1:36992-41506 GCA_002403995.1 Gallionella sp. UBA4737
CATTTCAACCCGCTCATCACCGCGCCTTCCAGCGTGGCCGGATAATCGCCCGCCGTGTAGTCGCCCGCCAGCAACAATCGGGGCAGGGCGGTTTGCTGTGAGGGGCGCTGCAGATTGGGTGAGCAGCAGAACGTGGCGCGCTTTTCGGCGATGACCTTGAACCATGCTGGTTGTTCGGTGATGCCGAATTCTTCGCGCAATTCTGTTATCACTTTTTGCGCCAGTTCATCCTGGGACAATTCCTGGTGGATCCCTTCCGCACTGATCACGGCGGCGAGCAGGCCGTGTTGCTCGCTGATGCGTCCCTTGTCGAACAGCCACTGGCTGTAGCGCTGGTGCAGGCCGAGCATCGGATGGGGCAGCGTGACGTGAGCGGGATATTGCAGGTACACGGTGTAGATCGGCTGGTGTTCCAGCTTGTCGATCTGTGAAACGGTTTCCGCAAGCACAGCGATCGGGCGCAGCAGCTTGGCGGCGACCGAAGGCGGCGCAGCGCAGATGACGTGGCTGAATTGTTGCAATGAATCTTCCGATTCACTCTTCGATAATTCGTGGCGAACGGAAGAGGTATCGAGCCGTGAAGGCGAGGCGGCCAGGCTCAGTTCGATGCCATCGCCATAGGGGATGATGGCTTCCACACCGCTTGCGATGCGCACCTTGCCGCCTTTCTGTTCGACATAGTCTGCGGCGCGTTGCGGGAACAGCGCGGTGAAGTTGATACGCGGCAACAGCATGTCGCTGTATTCGCGCGACTGGTTCAGCGCGTCGCGCAACACGTTGAGCAAAACTTGCGCAGAGGCCTTGTGGATCGGTGTGTTCAGCGCAGCGATGCACAGCGGCTCCCAGAGTTTTTGCACCAGCGCTTTATTCTGCTTATGTTGCGCGAGCAGTTCGGTGACGGTGATATCGTTGGGTAATCTGAATTTCATGCGGCGTAATATGAGCATGAAGCGCGCGGCATTCAGGCGTTCGCCGAACGACAGGCCCTGAGATGCCAACAGCGCCACCAGCAGGTGTAGCGGGGCGGGCAGGTGCGGCGCTTTCAGCGAGAACTCGCCGTGCAGATCGAGTTGCAGCGGCATTCTCAGGAAATCCTGTTCGATATTGCCGCCGGTCTTTTCTATCATGTTCAAGGTCTGGACATAGCAGCCGAGCAGCAGGTGCTGGCCGTTGTCGAGATGGGTGTCTTGATAACTCACTCCGCGCGCGCGGCCGCCGAGTTGCATGGCGCTTTCGAATACGGTGACTGGGATACCGCAATCGGCCAGCGCGACTGCGGCGGCCATGCCGGCGTAGCCGCCGCCGATGATTCCTACTGCCAACCCCTCCCGGCCTCCCCTTGTCAGGGGAGGCGCCGCAGTCTCCCCTGATAAGGGGGGAGACAGGCGGGTTAGTTCTTCAGCCACGCTTTGAAAGCCAACCACAGTTTGTAACGCGGCGTCAGCGACACGCGTTCCTTCAGCACATGGCAGCCGCTGGCGACGACTTCTTTCAATGTGGCCTGGTAGATCGCCGCCATGATCAGGCCGGTGCGCTGCGATTTGCGGTCTGCAGCGGGGAGATGTTCCAAGGCTTGCTGGTAGTAGCGTTGCGCGCGTTCGATCTGGAACGCCATCAGCTTCTGGAAATTCCCGGTTTCTTTCGCATTCAGGATATCCGCCGCTATCACGCCGAACTGCTGCAATTCGTCCATCGGCAGATAGATGCGGTTGCGCCGCGCGTCTTCGCCGACATCGCGGATGATGTTGGTGAGCTGGAAGGCGATACCTAAGTCGTGCGCGTACTTAAGTGTCTTGCGGTCGGTGTAGCCGAATATCTCTGCGGCGAGCAGGCCCACCACTGAGGCGACGCGGTAGCAGTACAGTTGCAGCGACTTGAAATCGGGGTAGCGCGGCTGATTGAGATCCATCTCCATCCCGTCGATGATCTCGAGCAGATGTTCCTGTGCGAGATGAAATTGCTTTACCACTGGAACCAGCGCTTGTGCGACCGGGTGTTGTGGCTTACCGTCATATATCTCAGCGACCTGCGTGCGCCACCAGTTGAGTGTGGTGCGCGCCACAAGTTCATCGGCACATTCGTCCACGACGTCGTCCACCTCGCGGCAAAAGGCATACAGCGCGGTGATCGCGCGGCGTTTGTCCCGGGGCAGGAACATGAAGCTGTAGTAGAAACTGGAGCCACTTTGTCTGGCTTTGTCTTCGCAATATTGGTCGGGTGTCATTTCAATGTGCTCTTAGCCACGGATTAACACGGATGTTCACGAATAACATCTCAACGCAATCATGATTATCGCCCGCATCGGAGGAACATTTGCAGGCGCAGGTTTTTTCCATGTAAATCCGTGTTCATCCGTGGCTCAATGGATTTTCAGGTTAAAAGTTAATAAGGCGCACTCTTGGCTAGCATGATAACCCAGTCGAATGGCTTCAATACCGGGCGGTGGCGGAACATGTCGTATTGCGCGCTTTCCAGCTTGGAGAGTATGCGCAACCCGCCCGCGATGATCATGCGCATCTCCAGCCCGGTGCGGCCGGTGAGTATGCTGCCCAGCGGTTTTCCGGAAAGCATCATCGCGCGCGCGCGGTCCACCTGGAATTGCATCAGTTTGCGCCAGGCGTCATTGGTGCTTCCTTGCGCGATCTGGTCTTCGCTTACGCCATATTGCGCGAGTTCATCCAGCGGCAGGTAGATGCGCCCGATCGCGTAATCCTTCGCGACATCCTGCCAGAAGTTGATGATCTGCAGGCTGGTGCAGATCGCATCCGAGTAAGCGATGTTGACCGGTATGGCTTCCTCGTAGAGATGCAGCAGCAGATTGCCGACCGGATTGGCGGAGCGGCGGCAGTAGTCGAGTACCTCGTCGAAGTTGGCGTAGCGTTTTTTCACCACGTCCTGCGAGAACGCATCGAGCAGATCGTAAAGCGGTTGCATCGGCAGCGCGTGCTGATGAACTTCTGTGGCGAGGTTCTGGAACAGCGGGGTGAGCGGAGTTTCATGGTTGGCGATGTGTGTCAGCTCATCGCGGAATTCATCGAGTTGCCTCAGGCGCTCCTCGTTGGATGATTCGCCTTCATCCGCGATGTCGTCCGCCGCACGGGCAAAATGGTAGATCGCCGCGACCGGCTTGCGCAGCCGCTTTGGCATTAAGATCGAGGCAACCGGGAAATTCTCGTAGTGATCGACCGACATGAATCAAAGGAGGTCGTTGCGGTGCAGCATGAACACAAACTGATCGCCCGCGTTGACATCCAGCCAGGTGAACGGCAGGTCCGGGTAAGCGGCTTCCAGCGCGCCGCGGTTGTGGCCGATCTCGACGACCAGCACGCCGTTATCGGTGAGGTGCTGAGCGGCGTTCTTGAGGATGATGCGTGTCGCATCCAGCCCGTCGTGGCCGCTGCCTAGCGCCAGTTCTGGTTCGTGCAGGTATTCCTGCGGCAGCGCCTTGACTGATTCCGCATCGACGTAGGGCGGGTTGCTTACGATCAGGTCATATCGCTTGCTATCAAGCTTGGCGAACAGATCCGATTCGATCAGGCTCACGCGGTCTTGCAGGTGGTAGTCTGCGACGTTGCGCTCGGCGACGGCCAGCGCGGCCGGTGACAGATCCACCGCGTCCACGAGGGCATTGGGGAAAGCATGCGCGGCGAGGATCGCGAGGCAGCCGCTGCCGGTGCACAAGTCCAATATGTTGCAGATTGCTTCCGGTTCGGCGATCCACGGGCTGAGTTGCGCTAGCAACAATTCAGCGATGAAAGAGCGCGGCACGATGACGCGTTCATCCACATAAAAACTGAAGTCTCCCAGCAAGGCCTGATGGGTCAGGTAGGCCGCAGGGATGCGGTGTTCGACGCGCCGATGGATGATGTTCAGAATTTCGGCGCGCTCGCTGTCGGTCAGGCGCGCATCGAGAAACGGCTCCAGCCTGTCCAGCGGAAGATGCAGGGTATGCAGGATGAGGTAGGCGGCTTCATCGTAGGCATCGCTGCTGCCATGCCCGAAAAACAGTTTGGCTTCATTGAAGCGGCTCACCGCAAAGCGCAGATAGTCGCGCACGGTGTGCAGGTTTTGTGCGGCCTCTGAAAAAGTACCGCTCATGTGGCCAACAAGATTTCGAGAGTGCGCTGGTAAGTGAGCTTGAGCGGTTCGATGTCGGCCACGCCCACGCATTCATTGAGTTTGTGTATCGTGGCGTTCAACGGCCCGAACTCGATCACCTGCGGGCAGATGTCGGCGATGAAGCGTCCGTCCGAGGTGCCGCCGCTGGTGGACAGTTCCGGCGTGATGCAGTAACACTGTTCGATCGCGCGGCTGATCGCGGCGACCAGGCTGCCTTTGGCGGTGAGATAGGGCTTGCCGGACAGTTCCCACTTCAAGTCGTAGATCACGCCGTGCTTGTCCAGTATCGCGTGGACCTTGTCTTTCAGGCCTTGTTCGGTGCTGGCGGTGGAAAAACGGAAATTGAACCAGATCTCGACCGTGCCGGGGACGACATTGGTCGCGCCGGTGCCGCC
>DHIV01000078.1:41706-45989 GCA_002403995.1 Gallionella sp. UBA4737
TGGATCGGATTCTTCACCAGGTGCGGGTAGGCGATGTGGCCCTGGATGCCTTTGACGATCAGCGTGCCGGACAGAGAACCGCGCCGGCCGTTCTTGATCATGTCGCCGACCAGCTTGTTCGAAGTGGGTTCGCCGACGATGCAATAGTCGATTGTTTCGCCGCGTGCCTGCAGTGCTTCCACTACGCGAACCGTGCCGTCCACCGCTACACCCTCTTCATCCGAAGTGATCAGCAGCGCGATCGAGCCGTTGTGTTTTGGATGCTGCGCGAGAAACGCTTCAATCGCGGTGATGAATGCCGCGATGGAAGTCTTCATGTCTGCCGCGCCGCGCCCGTATAACATGCCATCTCGTATCGTCGGTTCGAACGGCGGGCTGAACCACGACTCCGGCGGGCCGCTGGGCACCACATCGGTGTGTCCTGCAAACACCACGACCGGGCCGGTCGTGCCGCGCCTCGCCCACAAATTGTCCACGTTGCCGAAGCGCATGCGTTCAATTTTAAAGCCGAGCTTTTCCAGGCGTTCGACGAGGATATCCTGACAGCCCGCGTCATCGGGCGTGAGCGAGCGGCGGGCGATCAGGGCTTTGGCAAGTTGCAAGGTTTCGGACATGATTTGAATCAGGAATGTAGATTAAAAATTTTGGAATAAGCCGCCTCGTCGAAACCGACATGCAGCAGCTTGCCGTTTTGTTCCAGCACGGGGCGTTTGATGATGCTGGTCTTTTCCAGCATCAGCGCGAGCGCGGCAGCCGCGTCTTGAATGCCCTGTTTGCGCTGTTCCGGCAGGCCGCGCCAGGTCAGGCCGCTGCGATTGACCAGCTTGGTCCAGTCGGCTTGTTGCAGCCAGTTCCGGGCAATGGCGTCATCCAGTCCGCGCTTTTTGAAATCGTGGAACTCGACGGCGATGCCATGTTGCGCCATCCAGTCGCGCGCTTTCTTGACGGTGTTGCAGTTGGGTATGCCATATAATTTATTTCCAGGGGCACCCTTCATTTGGGTTCATTCAGATTAAGCTTGATGCCGGCAAAATCGGCGCCTGCTGCCGGTTTTTGAGCGGCCGGGTTGGAACCGAATACCGGCACTTTCTGGGTGTCGGTGCGCTCAGAGAAATCCAGCAAAGAGGCCAGGTTGCTTGCCGAATCGGCGTTGCGCAGCGCTTCTTCCTTGGTGATCATCTGCTTCTTGAACAGCTTGTACAGGGCTTGCTCAAAGGTCTGCGAACCTGCGGAAACGCTTTTCTCGATGGACTCGCGTATCTTGTCCAGTTCATCGTTCTTGATCTGGTCGGCAATCAGCGTGGTATTCAGCAGAATCTCCACGGCGGGCAGCAGCTTGCCATTCACGCCGCGTATCAGGCGTTGCGAGATCACCGCGCGCAGGCACATCGACAAGTCGGCCAAAACCCCTCTGCGGGTTTCATATGGAAAGAAATTCACGATGCGGTTCAGCGCGTGATAACTGTTGTTGGCGTGCAGGGTGGTCAGGCACAGATGCCCGGTCTGCGCGAAGATCAGCGCATGCTTGAGTGTTTCCCGATCACGCACTTCACCTATCATCAGCACGTCCGGGGCTTCGCGCATCCCGCTGGACAATGCGCTTTCATAGGTGCGCGTATCGGTGCCGATTTCGCGCTGGTTCACGATGGATTTGGCGTGGTTGAAATAATATTCGATGGGTTCTTCGATGGTCAGAATATGGCCGCTGACCGAGTTGTTGCGATGGTCGAGCATGGAGGCCAGGGTAGTGGATTTTCCGGAGCCGGTCGCGCCGACCACCAGCACCAGGCCGCGCTTTTCCATGACCAGCTCTTTCAGTATCTCGGGCAGGTGAAGCTCTTCGGAGCTTCCGATACGGGCCCTGATATGGCGAACCACAATGGCGACATCGCCGCGCTGGCGGAACACGTTGACGCGGAAATTGCCGATGCCTTCCGCGCGAAAAGAGAAGTTCATCTCCAGGTGGGTTTCAAATGCGGCGATCTGTTTCGGAGACATCATCTCGTAGGCGATGCGCTTCACGACATCGGCATCCAGAATCTGCGCGTTGACTTGCATGGCAATGCCGTCGATCTTGATGTTGACCGGCGCGCCGACTGAAAAGAACAGGTCGGAAGCCTGTTTGTTGGCGGCCAGTTGCAATAACGGTGTGATGATCATGAAGTTCTCCTTTTTGTAACGGCGTAGGGGTGTATGGCGATACGCCCTGGCGGTAATGACAAGGGCGTAATGCCCAGGGCGTATTGCCATACGCCCCTACGATCAAATCCCCCGCAACAATTCGTTGATGCCCACCTTGGATAAGGTCTTGGCGTCCACTTTCTTCACGATCACCGCGCAGTACAAACTGTAGCTGCCGTCCTTGGAAGGCAGGCTGCCGCTGACTACCACTGAACCGGATGGTACCCGACCATAGTGAACCTCGCCAGTTTCGCGGTCGTATATCTTGGTGCTTTGACCGATGAACACGCCCATCGAGATCACCACGTTATCTTCCAGGATCACGCCCTCCACGATTTCCGAGCGCGCGCCGACGAAGCAATTGTCGCCGATGATGGTCGGGTTGGCTTGTACCGGTTCGAGCACGCCGCCGATACCGACGCCGCCGCTCAGGTGCACGTTCTTGCCGATCTGTGCGCACGAGCCGACTGTCGCCCAGGTGTCCACCATCGTGCCTTCATCGACATACGCGCCGATGTTCACATAGGACGGCATCAGCACCACATTCTTGCCGATGAACGTCCCTCTGCGCGCCGCAGCCGGAGGCACCACGCGGAAGCCGCCTTCGCGGAAATCGCGGCTGTTGTAATCGGCGAATTTGGACGGAACCTTGTCGTAGTAATTGGTGAAACCGCCCTTGATGAAGGCGTTGTCTTCCAAACGGAACGACAGCAGCACGGCCTTTTTCAGCCATTGGTGGGTGACCCACTGGCCGTCGATCTTTTCCGCGACGCGCAGCTTGCCCTGGTCGAGTTGGGCGATGACGCTGTCGACCGCTTCCTTGAGTTGTGCATCGGCATTGCGCGGTGTGATTTCGGCACGGCGTTCGAAATTCTGTTCGATGATTTGTTGCAATTGATCCATGGTGGATTCCTTTTAGTTGGTAGTCGTTAGTCGCTAGTCGTTAGTTGTGGTTGTCCGCTACGCGGGTTTTGCTTTAACTAGCGACTAACGACTAATAACTTACGACTGAATTTTGCTATGCGCTGCGCGGCTTCCACGGTCTCTTCAGTGTTTGCGACCAGAGCCAGCCGTACAAAATTCTCGCCGGGGTTCACGCCATTCGCGCTGCGCGCAAGATAGCTGCCCGGCAATACGGTCACATTATAGTCGCGATACAAGTCCTGCGCGAAGCTGGTATCGGCGACCGGTGTGCGCACCCACAGATAAAAACCCGCATCCGGCATTGTGACCGGCAGCACAGGTTTCAGGATCTCGACCACCCTGGCGAATTTCTCCGCATACATGCGGCGGTTTTCCGCAGCGTGAGTTTCATCATTCCATGCGGCGATGCTGGCGGCCTGTATCGCCAGGTTCATCGCCGAGCCGTGATAGGTGCGATACAGCGCGAACTTTTCGATGAACATCGCGTCCCCCGCAACAAATCCCGAGCGCATCCCGGGCACGTTGGAGCGTTTCGACAGGCTGGAAAACACTACCAGATTCTTGTAGTCGCTGCGGCCCAGACTATGGGCAGCCTGGAGTGCGCCCAACGGTTTTTTGGAAAAATAAATCTCGGAATAGCACTCATCCGACGCGATCACAAAGCCGTGACGGTCGGACAATTCAAACAACGTTTTCCATTCCTCCAATGGCATCACGCGTCCGGTCGGATTGCCGGGTGTGCATACATAAACAAGCTGGGTGCGTTGCCAAACTTGGTCCGGCAATTGCGAGAAATTCAACGCAAAATTGTTTTCCGGCAAAGTGTTGAGGAAGTAGGGCGTGGCTCCGGCCAAAAATGCCGCACCCTCGTAGATCTGGTAGAACGGGTTGGGGCAGACCACGACGGGATTGTTTTTCGTGCGGTCGACAACAGTTTGGGCAAAGGCGAACAGCGCTTCGCGGCTGCCGTTCACCGGCAAGACCTGGGCCTTGGCATCGGGCACCAGAATGCCATAGCGTGCTGCCAGCCAGTCGGCTATCGCACTGCGCAGCGCGTCGCTGCCTGCGGTTGTGGGATAATTCGCCAGCCCGTCGAGATTGTTTGCCAGCGCGTCGCGGATGAATTGCGGGGTGGCGTGTTTCGGTTCGCCGATGGACAGGCTGATGGCACGATAGTC
>DHIV01000078.1:46200-55721 GCA_002403995.1 Gallionella sp. UBA4737
GGACAGGCTGATGGCACGATAGTCCGGGTTGGGCTGAACTTCACGAAACAAAGCGGCAAGTTTCTGGAACGGGTAAGGTTGTAAACGGTCTAGGTCTGGGTTCATTTTTTTATCAGCCACGGATCAACACGGATGAAACACTGATTTAACCCGGAATTCAAAACATCTTGGGCTGTTTGTCCGTGTTGATCCGTGGCTAAATTCCGGTTTCATGATTAACCGGATTATAAGGGCGGAATCGGTGTCATCAAAACAATATGTATTTCCGGTTGCCGGAATCCTCAGTGGCGCGCTGGTGTGGGGGCTGATCTGGTATCCCTACCGGGCGTTGCAGGAAGCCGGCGTGAGCGGCCCTCTCGCGACTCTGATCAGTTATCTGCTGGCGATGTTGTGCAGTTTGTTCATGTTGCCGCGCGTGTGGCGCGAATTGCGCCTGTACTATAAAGTCAGTGCCGGCTGGTGGGCAATCGGCCTGGTGTTGAGCGCGGGCTGGGCGAATCTGGGTTATGTGCTGGCGATGCTGCACGGCGAAGTGATGCGCGTGCTGTTGTTGTTCTATCTCGCGCCGCTGTGGACTGTCCTGTTTTCCTACTGGTTACTGGGTGAGCGTCTCAATCGCTACGGTTATCTGGTCATTGCGCTGTCCTTCAGCGGTGCGGTCATCATGTTGTGGGAGCCGCAACGCGGCTTGCCGCTGCCGCAAAATCTTTCCGAGTGGATAGGATTGTCGGCAGGTATGAGTTTCGCTCTTTCCAACGTGGTCTCGCGCCGTGCCGCGCATTTGAATGTAGAGTCGAAGTCATACAGCGTGCTGCTGGGCACGGTTTTGTTGACCATACCTTTTTTGTGGTGGCAGGATGGAATGCCGGCACAGCTGCTGGCGGTGGGTGCTCATGACTGGCTGATGCTCGGCTTGCTCGGGATCACCCTTTGCGCGACCGGTTACGCGGTGCAATACGGGGTCACCAACCTGCTGTCCAATCGCGCCATGCTGTTGTTTTTGTTCGAACTGGTGGTCGCTGCAATTTCGTCATATTTCCTTGCCGATGAAGCGATGCAACTGCGCGACTGGCTGGGTGCGACGCTCATCGTCTCTGCCAGTTTGTTATCGGGAAAATTGCATTCGGTATCAAAAATATAGTTTGCCGAACCCCGATGTGCCTATCAGAAATACAGCACGATAATTTATATCGAAAAAACTGGCAGTATCATGTAATATAGTTCGCGAACAGAATGCTGTGAATCGACAGGATAATTAATGCGCTGATTATTTGAAAATGAAACACATTCCGACATCCGCCGAGATCAACAGCCTGTTCGCCAACAGCGACCCTGGCACTGTCTGGACCAAGGCGGCCGCAATTCTCGGCCGTACCAGCCCCGGTTATGACATATCTTTGATCAAAACCGTTTTCGATGACGTGATGAGTCTGTTCCGTGGTGATTATCCCGGCTACAGTTCTATCAAGACGCTCTACCACGACAAGTCGCACACACTGGATGTTTTCCTGTGTGGGGTCAGGCTGATGCATGGAGTGTGCCTTTCCGGTACCCGGCTGAACGACGAAGAAATGACGCTGATCATGATCGCCGCGCTGATGCACGATATCGGTTATTCACAAATGGATGGAGAAGAGGGCGGCACGGGCGCCCAATACACGCAGACCCATGTCAAACGCGGCATAGCATTCATGAAGAAATACATCGCCGAGCGGCAACTGCCATTGAATTATGCGACTGCGCTGGAACCGATGATCAGCGGTACCGATCCCGCGCTGAAATTTTCCCGGATTGATTTTCCCGACGAACGCACCCGTTTGCTCGGACAAATCGTGGCCACCGCCGACCTGACCGGACAAATGGCTGACCGCACCTATCTGGAAAAACTGCTGTTCCTGTATCTGGAGTTCCAGGAAGCAAATTTCGGGAATTACCAGAACATGTACGATCTGTTGCGCCAGACCAATACGTTTTACGGAATTACCCGGGAAAAACTCGACGGCCCGTTGGGCAGGCTGTACGTCAATCTGTCGCTGCATTTCAACGACGTGATGGGTGTCGAGAATAATTACTATCTGGAATCGATAGAGAAAAACATCGGCTATCTGTCGAAAGTGATCGCGCTCAACGAGGTGGAATATCTTTCCATGCTCAAGCGCGGTGGAATCGCGGAAAAATCCCAGGCATTAGTTGTGCATCTTTGATCCGTTTCTGATCCTGCAGCAATCCGGCCATGACGGCTTTCAGCGATCACCATTTACATGTCGCTGATCACGCCACCGTTACTTCTTTCGACGCATACACATCCTGAATCGCATTGAGCAACGCCACGCCGTCCTGCATCGGTTTCTGGAACGCCTTGCGCCCCGAGATCAGCCCCATGCCGCCGACGCGCTTGTTGATCACCGCGGTGCGCACCGCCTGATGCAAGTCGTCCTTGCCCGACTCGCCGCCGGAATTGATCATGCCGACGCGCCCCATGTAACAGTTCGCCACCTGGTAGCGCACCAGGTCTATCGGGTGGTCGGTGGTCAGTTCGCTATAGACCTTGGGGCTGGTCTTGCCGAACTTGATCGCGTTGTAGCCGCCGTTGTTCTCCGCCATCTTCTGCTTGACGATGTCGGCGTTGATGGTCACGGCGAGCTGGTTGGCCTGGCCGGTCAGATCGGCGGCGACATGGTAATCCCTGTCGGCGGTCTTGAACGCCGGATTGCGCAGATAGGCCCACAAGACGGTGGCCAAGCCCAACTCATGAGCATGTTCAAAAGCCTCCGAGACTTCCTGAATCTGTCTGTGTGAGTGCTCGGAGCCGTAGAACACCGTCGCCCCCACTGCCACCGCACCCATGTCGAAGGCCTGATCCACGCTGGCAAATATCGTCTGGTCGTAGATGTTGGGATAGGTCAGCATCTCATTGTGGTTGATCTTCACGATGAACGGGATCTTGTGCGCGTAGCGGCGCGCCACCGAGCCCAGTACGCCGAGCGTTGAAGCCACGCCGTTGCAGCCGCCTTCGATCGCGAGCTTGACGATGTTATCCGGATCAAAATAGATCGGGTTGGGCGCGAACGATGCGCCGCCGGAATGCTCTACGCCCTGATCCACCGGCAGCAGCGACAGGTAGCCGCTGTTCGCCAGTCGGCCATGCCCATACAGCGCTTGCAGGCTGCGCAGCACGCCGGGCTTGCGGTCCTTGATAGCCACAACGCGATCCACGTAATCCGGCCCCGGCAGGTGCAGCGACTCCTTCGGGATGCCTGCACAACGGTGCTTCAACAGATGTTCCGCTTCATCGCCCAGCATTTGCACGATGTTCGTCATGATCTCGCTCCTTGTGGTTGAATGAACAGCTTATGTTACTCCTCCCCTGAGATAAGAAAAGCTCGCACAAGAAAAGCCATACCTCCGCGTGTATAATTTTGCGCAATCCCGACTTTCACCACCGCACAGCATGACGACTCAAATGAAACCGCTCACCCTCGGCACGCCGCTCACTCCTTCCGCAACCCGCGTCATGCTGCTCGGCAGCGGCGAGCTGGGCAAGGAAGTCATCATCGCGCTGCAACGCTTGGGCGTGGAAACCATCGCAGTGGATCGTTACCCCGACGCGCCCGGTCATCAGGTCGCGCATCGCGCCCACGTCATCAACATGATGGATGGAGTGCAATTACGCGCGCTGATCGAGCAGGAAAAGCCGCACATCATCGTGCCGGAGATCGAAGCCATCGCCACCGGCATGCTGGAAGAGATCGAACGGGAAGGACTGGCGCGTGTCATTCCAACCGCGCGTGCCGCGCGACTGACGCTGAACCGCGAAGGCATCCGCCACCTGGCTGCCGAGACCTTGGGCTTGCCCACTTCGCCATATCGTTTTGCCGATAGCCTGGCCGAGATGCGTGCCGCGATAGGACACATCGGCTATCCGTGCATCATCAAGCCGGTGATGTCTTCGTCCGGCAAGGGGCAATCCAAAGTGGATAACGCCGCTGAGGTGGAGGCCGCATGGAACTACGCCGCCAGCGGCAGCCGCGTGAATCAGGGCAGGGTGATCGTCGAAGGGCTGATCCGTTTCGATTATGAAATAACACAACTCACCGTGCGCGCAATCGGCGCGGACGGTAGGACAGAAACGCATTTTTGCGAACCTATCGGCCATCTCCAGGTGCACGGCGATTACGTCGAAAGCTGGCAGCCGCAAGCCATGTCACCACTGGCCTTGCAGCGCACGCGCGACATCGCAAAAACAGTGACGGATGACCTCGGCGGCTTGGGCATCTTCGGTGTGGAGTTGTTCGTCAAAGGCGATGAAGTCTGGTTCAGCGAAGTCAGCCCGCGTCCGCACGACACCGGCATGGTCACCATGTGTTCGCAAGTGCAGAACGAATTCGAATTGCACGCCCGCGCCATCCTCGGATTGCCCGTGGATGTCAGCCTGAGAGCGCCGGGCGCGAGCGCGGTGATCTACGGACAGCATGAAGCAAAGGGCATCGCCTTTGCAGGCGTGGCAGAAGCCCTGCGCGTGCCGAACAGCGATATCCGCCTGTTCGGCAAACCGGAATCCTTCGCACGCCGCCGCATGGGCGTGGCATTGGCGACCGGCAAAGATACCGATGAAGCGCGTGACCGCGCCAAGCTGGCGGCGAGCAAGGTCGTTCCGGTTAAACTATAAATATTCCGTTCGTGCTGATGCTTCGACAAAAGCTCAGCACAGGGTACATCCGTTCGTGGTGAGGTATCGAACCACAACGGATGTATCGAAGCATGAACGGGCGCGAAAAAAATGCTTCTCGTGAACAATTGAATCGATGGCCTTCTACGTTTACATCCTCCGTTGCTCCGACGGCAGTTATTACACCGGCCATACCGACAATCTCGAAAAGCGAATGGCAGAGCATCAGAGCGGCGAGTGCAGTGGATACACTACGACACGCTTGCCTGTGCAATTGCTCTGGTCGCAGGAATGCACAACTCGCGAAGAAGCGCTTGCCGCAGAGCAGCAAATCAAAGGTTGGAACCGGAAGAAAAAGGAAGCCATGATGCGTGGGGATTGGAAAGCAGTGCAGCAATTCGCATGGGGAACAAATAATCCACTACCGGACAAATTACGATGAGATGTTCGTTCACCCTTCGATACCTCAGGGCGAACGGTCATATTTCCGTTCGTGGAGAAACCTGTGGTGAGCCTAGAAAAACACTCCGTTCGTGTTGAGGTATCGAACCATGAACGGTCAAAATATAAGACATTAATGCTATGAGAATCACCGGAATATTGCACGCCACCTTCCTGACCTCCGACCTGAGCAGATCGCGCGCCTTTTACGAAGGTGTGCTCGGCTTGCGACCCGACCCCAACCGTCCGGCGATGAGCTATGGCGGCGTGTGGTATGACGTGGCACCGAACCAGCAGATTCATTTGATGTTGCTACCTGATCCGGAAGCCGGATTGCAGCGTCCCGCACATGGCGGACGCGACCGCCATGTCGCGCTGGCGGTGTCCGATATTGCGAAGTTGATCGAGCGATTAAACCAAGCGGGAATTGCTTACACCCTCAGCCAGTCCGGTCGCCGCGCCTTGTTCTGCCGCGACCCGGACGGGAATGCGCTGGAGTTTATTGCAACTTAATAACTTGGTGTGAGTGTCTCATCCCTATGATTCACTTAAGCTTCTCTCTCTCCACAGCATCGATAAACGAAATAATGTCTTCTCGCTTCATGCCTTTCGTAGGCGTGAGGATGGCTCCACCGCCGTTTGAGGCTACTGAGATTACTGAGCGACGTGTGAAGAAATACGCGGCGAATAAGACCGCTGCTATTAAAATGAGTAGCGGCAACGCACGGCTCTGCTGTGTGAATGACACCACTAAAGCGATTGCACTGAGGATCAGCAGTAACGGGTACGATTTTGTCACCAAGCCGCACGAAGCAACTGAGCCAAGAGTAATACTGATTAGGTTGGACTGACCCCAAACGATAGAGTCATAACGAACCCGTTTCGTTGTGAGGGTAAGAATACCATTTTCTGAGGTTTTAACTATCTGCTGCCCCGGGCAGTAACGCGATTGCATTGCTCATTGTAAAACCTCCCTTTGTTGTGATTGAAAAGTGTGCTGATAACGCCCAACAGTTATTAGATGAACGCACCAGCCTGTACTATTGAAAATAGAGAAGCATGTAGATTTATGTTAACTGATTTATTTATGCCTCATGACTTCTCTGTCAGTATACGCATTATTGAGCCTTACATAAATGAAGACAACGCTTGGAACGAATGCAATCGTTGCAAAACCACTACATCGTCATTCCCGCGAAAGCGGGAATCCAGCTTGTCAAACAATCTCCGCGTAGCGGACAAAGTCGTGTTTGAGGTTGTTGTCCCACTTCGTGGGGACATTTGTTAATCGTCTGGATTCCCGCTTTCGCGGGAATGACGGCTGCTATATGGTATCTGTCATGAATTTCGTAAAGATCAATAATAATAGGGTCGAGACACAAATATTTCATTTTGGACAAAGCGGACTATGGTACGTACGCATATTAGGGTGCCGGATTCGGATACACCTTATGCACCGCCTCGATCTTCTCCAGCACCTCTGCCGATAACACCACCTCGGCACTGTCCAGATTTTCTTTCAACTGATGCAAATTCGTGGCGCCGAGAATCACGCTGCTGTTGAACCATCTTGTTCTTGCAAAGGCGAGCGCCATCGTCGCCGGAGTCAGCCCGGCTTCCTGAGCGATGCGCACGTATTCTTTGCTTGCGGCAGGCACATTGGGTTTGGCGTAGCGCTGCCCGAAGCTGGGGAAGATCGTAATGCGTCCTTTCGCGTTTGGATCAGCGAGATATTTGCCGGACAGCCAGCCGAACGCCAGCGGGCTATACGCCAACAGCCCGACTTGCAGGTGGTGACAGACTTCTGCCAGTCCGGTCTCGAAGCTGCGATTCATCAGGTGATAGGCGTTCTGCACCGTGATGATTTTCGGCAACCCCATATTTTCCGCACATCTTACGAACTCGCTCACGCCCCACGGGGTCTCGTTGCTCAGCCCGATATGGCGTACCTTTCCGGCCTTGATCAGATCTGCCAGCGCTTGCAGTTGTTCGGCAATCGGCGTGCTGTCGTGTTCCTGCGCAACGTCATAACCGGTTGCGCCGAACATTGGCACGTAACGATCCGGCCAATGGATCTGGTAGAGGTCGACATAGCCGGTCTGCAACCGTTTCAGGCTGCCGTCTATCGCCGCTTCGAGATGCTGGCGATTGATGCGCGGGCTGTTGCGTATCCACGCAAAGCCGCGCGATGGCCCAGCGATCTTGGTGGCGATGATCAGCTTGTCGCGCCGCTGATGTTTCAGCCACGAGCCGACATAACTTTCGGTGAGCCCCTGTGTTTCGGCGCGCGGCGGAACCGGATACATCTCGGCGGCATCGATGAAATTCACCCCGCGCGATACCGCCAGATCAAGTTGCGCGTGGGCGTCCGCCTCGCTGTTCTGTTCGCCGAAGGTCATCGTGCCGAGACTTAACGCCGACACACGCAGATCGCTTTTGCCTAATTGTCTGAGTTCCATATTCACCCCCTGGATTTTCGCTGCCATTTTAGCAGTAACCGTAGGGTGGGCTGTGCCCACCATGTCGGGCGCAGCCCGACCTACATTTGGTCCCGGCTCGTCAGGTTTAGTTTTATGGCTTCATCGTGATAGGATTCTCTCCAGTATTCCATTCATTTGGCGAGGCAAAAAAATGATGCCAGTCCTGTTCGTTTCACATGGCGCACCCACGCTGCCGCTGGAGCCGGGCGATACCGGCACGGCGTGGCGGAAGCTGGGCGAGCAACTGCCCAGGCCATCCGCCATCCTGATGATTTCGGCGCATTGGGGAACGCGCATCCCGACCGTCAGCCGTGCTGTTCAGCCGGAAACCATCCACGACTTCAGCGGCTTTCCTGCGGAACTATACGAGCTGCAATATCCCGCGCCCGGCGCACCTAAGATGGCGCAAGCCGCAGTGCTCGCGTTGCAGCAGGCGGGCATTCCGGTACAGCTGGACGACACGCACGGGTTGGATCACGGCGCATGGGTACCGCTGAGTCTGATGTATCCCCAAGCGGATATTCCGGTCGCGCAACTTTCGTTGCAGCCTGACAGAGATCCGGCATGGCACATTGCGCTGGGTCGCGCATTGCGCCCGTTGCGCGAACAGGGCGTGTTGATCGTTGGCAGCGGTTCGATCACGCATAATCTGCGCGCGCTGTTCCAGCATCCATCCGGTGCGCCTGTGCCGGACTGGGTGACGGAGTTCTGCGACTGGATGGCGGAGCGGATCGATGCAGGTGATCTCGAATCGCTTAGCGCCTATCGCACCCGTGCGCCGCATGCCGTGCAGAATCATCCCACCGATGAACATCTGCTGCCGCTGTTCGTGGCACTCGGCGCGACGGACAAAATTGACCGCGCGCAGCGTCTGAATCGCGTGATGACCTACGGCATGTTGGCGATGGATGCGTGGTTGTTCGATCCTGTGTCCGAAAAACTTTTGGCCGGGCACCCGTAGGAGCGGGCTATGCGGGTGCCCGGACATAACCAGCGACTTGGCGAGCGTTGTTTGCTCGCGTAGTCGAATGGCTATAACCAATGACTAGGCTGTCGTATTTGGACAGCCTAGTCAGATGGCTAGTTGCTTCACCAGTTGTTCCATCAAAAGTTTTTCGTACCCGCGAGCAATTGTTCGCGGGCATGGCCCGCTCCTACAAGCCCCTCGCGATTTCCTTCAGCGCGCCTTCTGACAAATCTTCCAGCGGGACGCGCTGTGCCTTGTCGAGATTCGGGTAGTTCCTGGATGTTGCGCGGAAATAGCTGGGGTCGTAATGCAGCGTGAGCAATTCCGCGACCATGGCGGCATAATCTCCGGCGCGGATCAGCGAACTCCAGTGTTCCAGTTGTTTCGCGCCGTGAAAGCGGTATAGCGGTTTAAGGTGCTCGATAAAGGTTTCCGGATTCTCGATGTAATAGCGGTAGTCTTCCAGCAATCCGGCTACACGTGTTTCTAGCGGCGTTTCCACCAGCAGGCATGGGCTGGCATGCATCGCGGTGATCAGGGCAGGGGACAGCGTGATCAGTCCGATCTTGCTGCTCTCTGCTTCCACAAACACGGGGCGTGACGGGTCAAACTTTTGCAGGTCCTGCAGCAGCACGCTATCGAAGGATTTTTGTGCGGGCTGAGGTTGGTCGGGCAGTTTGCCCAACACCGAGCCGCGATGTTTCGCCAGCATTTCCAGATCAAGCACCTGGTGGCCACTCTCTGCCAAGACATTAAGCAGGCGACTCTTGCCCGAACCGGTGGGGCCGCACACCACTTTGAATGTGAGGCCCTGCGGCAGCACTTCCAGTTTATCCAGCACATCGCGCCGGTAAGACTTGTAGCCGCCTTCCAGCTTGTGTGCCGCCCAGCCGACCTGCGCGAGGATGATGCTCATCGCGCCGCTGCGCTGCCCGCCGCGCCAGCAGTAGACCAGCGGGCGCCA
>DHIV01000078.1:55987-60732 GCA_002403995.1 Gallionella sp. UBA4737
GCCGCGCCGACCTTGCGCGCCTCGAACGGCGACACCTGTTTGTACAAAGTCCCGACGGTGACCCGCTCTTCGTCGGAAAGCACCGTGCAATTGATCGCGCCGGGAATGTGATCCTCGGCGAATTCCGCCGGCGTGCGTACGTCGATAATTTCGTCAAATTGGGCTAGCTGAGACAGGTTTGCGGTTCTGAACAACATCAGTGAACCTCTACGAATTAATTTTTCGGGCGCATCGCGGTGTTGCGCGGTGCTCGACCCATCGCCTATCTGCATGATATGTATCGGGTCCTGTGCTCCGTGCGCCTTGCGCTGCATCCCGAAATTCTGAATTTTTATAACCAACCACTTGGCAACCGTATTTTGGTTGCCAAGTGGGATGGCTAGTGGTTTCATTAGAGGTTCCCATTTTGAAAGAGGTAGTCGTGTCCGAAGTGAAGTTGACCCAATTGTCGCACGGTGGCGGCTGCGGCTGCAAAATAGCGCCGGCCTTGTTGCAGGAGATTTTAGGCGCCGCAAAAGAAAAACTGCCATACGCCAATCTGCTGGTCGGTACCGAGACCAGCGATGACGCGGCGGTGTATCGCCTGAACGATCAGCAGGCGATCATCGCGACCACCGATTTTTTCATGCCGATAGTCGATGACCCGTTCGACTTCGGCCGCATCGCCGCGACCAACGCGCTGTCCGACGTGTATGCGATGGGCGGCACGCCTATCATGGCGCTGGCGATCGTCGGCATGCCGATCAGCAAGCTGCCGGTCGAAACGATACGCGCGATTCTGCAAGGTGGAGAATCGGTTTGCGAAGCCGCCGGTATCCCGCTGGCAGGCGGGCACTCGATCGATTCCGTCGAACCTATTTACGGGCTGGTGGCGATCGGCATCGTGCATCCCGACAAGCTCAAGAAGAACAGCGAAGCACAGGCAGGCGATGTGCTGATACTCGGCAAGGGGCTGGGTGTCGGAGTGCTGGCGGCGGCACTGAAGAAAGACGCGCTGTCTGTACAGGGTTATCAGCAAATGATCGCCACCACTACACAACTCAACACGGTCGGCACCGAATTGTCCGGCCTGAAAACCGTGCATGCGTTGACCGATGTGACCGGCTTCGGCCTGCTCGGCCACCTGCTGGAAATGTGTCACGGCTCGGAGTTGGGTGCAGAGTTGGAATTCGATCGGGTGCCGATCCTGTCCGAGGCTTTGCCGCTGGCGCAGCAGGGCTATGGCCCCGGCGCGATAGAGCGCAATCTGGCGAGCTACGGGCATGAGGTGGACTTCGCAGGGAATCTGGAAAATTGGCAGAGGCGTGTGCTGGCCGATGCGCAAACCAGTGGCGGCTTGCTGGTTGCGGTTGCACCTGATGGTGTGGATGCGGTGTTGTCAGCCTTCAAGAATGCCGGATTCGCGCAGGCTGCGGTGATTGGCACAATGAAGAGCGGTGCCCCGCGCGTGGCGGTGAGCTAAGTTACTCTATCCGGAAGTGACGGTCGCAATATCTTTTGTGTGTTTCCTCCTTCATTGGCCTCGCCCGAATATGAAACCCGGTTTTAGCTCGCTGTTGAAACCACTTCTAAACTTCAGCCCATCACGACTCTGGCATTGATCAGCTTTCGTTCCTTCGGGTGCAGGGACAAGCGGTTTTCGTCCCTGAGCGAGGGCCGAGCCTGATGTGTGACGGTTGGCGTGGCGACGGGTTTAGCGGCAGTCGTTTGCTTGCCTTGCTTGCCCGATTCCAGCTTGAACACGCCCACCGCTTGCATCAGGCTGCCCGCCTGTTCCTGCATCGCTTCGGCTGCTGCCGCAGCTTGTTCCACCAGTGCGGCGTTCTGTTGTGTCACATCGTCCATCTGGGTGATCGCCTGATTCACCTCCTCGATGCCCGCACTCTGCTCGGAGGAGGCGGCGGCGATCTCGGCCATGATGTCGGTGACGCGTTTGACCGCGCTGACGATCTCGCTCATGGTTGCTCCGGCCCGGTCCACTTGTCTGGAACCAGCATCGACATTTTTGACAGAGTCGTCGATCAGGGTCTTGATCTCCTTGGCTGCCGCCGCTGAGCGTTGCGCCAGGTTGCGCACTTCGGCAGCCACCACCGCGAAGCCGCGCCCCTGCTCGCCGGCGCGCGCCGCTTCCACCGCGGCGTTCAACGCCAGGATGTTGGTCTGGAATGCGATGCCTTCGATCACGCTGATGATGTCCACGATTTTCTTCGAGCTGGTGCTGATCGAGGCCATGGTATGCACTACCTCATTCACCGCCAGTCCGCCCTTGACCGCTATATCCGACGCATTGGCCGCCAGCTGGTTGGCTTGCTTGGCGTTCTCGGCGTTCTGTTTGACGGTCGAGGTTAGTTCTTCCATGCTGGAGGCGGTCTCTTCCAGGCTGGAAGCCTGTTGTTCGGTGCGCTGCGACAGGTCGCTGTTGCCCGCTGCGATCTCCTTCGCGGCGATGCTGATGGAATCGGTAGTGTTACGCACTTCGCCGACGATGCTACCCAGGCTTGCATTCATGTCCTGCAATGCCTGCAGCAATTGTCCAGTTTCATCCTTGGATTTTACTTCGATGCGCTGGGTCAGGTCGCCATCGGCTACGCGTCTGGCAATTCCTATGGCATTTTTCAGCGGATTAGCCACTGACCTTATGATGAGCATCAGCCCGAAAGCGAGCAATCCGAGCACCACTACAAGACTTACAACCACGATGGTGATGCTGCTCTGCGACGTCCGATCGAGCGTGCTGGTCTCGAATCCCACCTTGATTTTGCCGATCATCTTGCCGCTGATATTGACGATGTTGTGTTCATACACCAGCAGATGCGATGTATCGGCGGGTGCTTTCATAACCTTCCCGGTTAATGATGTGCCATCGGTATCGTAATACTCGGCAAACGCAACATCTTTGTCCTTGGTTGTATCTTTGACGAAATTCTCCAGCGCCGACTGGTCGTAGTTGATTACGTACTGTTCGCTGATAGTTGCCAGCATAGTGACGATGCTGTCTGCCTTGGATTCCATCATCAAATTCAGCACGCGGCTTTGTTGGACGACCAGAACACTTCCCAGTGCGCCGATCAGGATCGTGACCAGCAACAGTGTCGGCAACAGCAACTTCTTGTTAATCGTATCCAGTCTGAACAGGTGAAATTTCATAATCAGCCCCTATTTTTTAAAGTGTTCTTTGATATGAACTGCCACCATCGGCAAGCATCAGCGCAACGGTAGTCAGTTAAGAAAGCAATGACCGTGCCATAATCACAATATGATTGTTTTTAAAGGGATAAGGTTGATGAAATGCTGAGAATTGGTGATTTCGAGTTTCAAAATGACATTGGCTCGTCACCAACTGTCACTTTGAAGTCAACTTCACCGCAAACTGAATGCAAAGGTGGGATATGGCTGTGGCGATATCAACTATCAGTGACCGAATATCTCATCGCGCTACCGCCAGTTCATTCCATTCCGTCGTGTAGCATTGCGACACGTTCCCGCGCCGCATAGACCAGTTTTTTCTGACCCCTTCGCCCAGTAACTGCATCGTTCCGCTGCCCATGCGGCGGTTGATGTGATCGATGGTGGTCATCAGCGTTGCGGATTTTTGCTGTGCCGCGACATCATCGAACAGCGTGCGTGGTCTTGATGCGGTGGCAATGATCTCGGTCAGCATCACGCCGGCCTTTTGATACGCGTAGCCGCTGCGGTAGATTTGCCGCAGCCCGTTCAGGGCGGCACGGCACAGCAGGCGTGTGTCATTGGTGGGTTCGAACAAGGGCAGCAGCATGCTTTGCTGATATTGCGGCGCGCCTTCTTTATGTGAATTGGCTTTGTGCGGATTGGTGCGGATATAGACCTGGATGCCGCCCGCGAGAGAGTGCTGGCCGCGCAGCTTCTCGGCAGCCCGGCTAGTATAGGCGACGACCGCTTGCTCCAGGTCGGCCAGCAGCGCAACCGGCACGCCGAACGAACGAGAGCAAATGATTTGCTGGCGCGGTGGAGTGACATCATCCAGTTCCAGGCAGGCCACGCCGTTCAGTTCCGCCACGATGCGTTCCATGACCACGCCGAACTCGGCGCGGACGCGTTTGGCGGGACTGCGTTTCAATTCCAGCACCGAGTTGATGCCCATCTGTTGCAAGCGACTGGTACTGCGCCTGCCCACACCCCACACTTTGCCGACTTCGATTTGCGCGAGCAGGGTGTCCAACTCCTGAGTTGGCATCGCATTGAAGTCGCACACGCTGTCATGGTGCTTCTGTTTCTTGGCGACATGATTAGCCAGCTTGGCCAGCGTCTTGCTCGACGCGATGCCTATGCATACCGGAATGCCGACGCGTATCGTTTGCGCATACCGGGCCAGGTTCGATATGCCGGACATGCCGGTCAGATCCAGAAAGGATTCATCTATCGAATAGACTTCCTGGTTTGGACCCCACTGCGACAACAGCCGCATCACCCGGTTGGAGATGTCGGCGTACAGCGCGTAGTTGGAGGATAGGGCGATGATGCCGTGGCGTTTGGCGATGTCTTTCAACTGGAACCACGGTACTGCCATGTTGATGCCGAGGTCTTTGATTTCCTGCGAGCGCGATACCACGCAACCGTCGTTATTGCTCAGCACCACCACCGGCTTGCCTTCCAGACTTGGCCGGAACAACCGTTCGCAGGAGACATAAAAATTATTGCAATCCACCAGCGCGATGGCACGCATGATTCAGACCTTGTGGATGTTCCAGCTCACCACCCCCCAGACC
>DHIV01000078.1:60797-60931 GCA_002403995.1 Gallionella sp. UBA4737
GCAGGAGACGTAAAAGTTGTTGCAGTCGACCAGTGCAATTGAGCGCTGCACGAAGGTTTCCTGAATTAGAGTTTATGGACGTTCCAGCTTACGACCCCCCAGATGGAAAGATCCTGTTCCGGTTTGATGTGCAG
>DHIV01000078.1:61171-68481 GCA_002403995.1 Gallionella sp. UBA4737
ATGCAGCAATTGCTTCACGGTGAACTCGCCATCCAGCACCGCAATCACCACGCAGCCGTGCGTGACAGGCAGGGCGCGGTCCACCACCAACAGGTCACCGTCGAAAATGCCGCGTCCGCGCATCGAGTCACCCGCTACGCGCATGAAGAAGGTGCTCTCGCGATGCTGGATCAAATGCTCGTCGAGACTGAGATGCTGTTCCACATAGTCATCGGCCGGGGAGGGGAAGCCGGCGGGTACGGCACTGCGCAGCAAGGCATGCTGCCGATAAAACAATTCCTTGTTGGGGCGGGTCAGCGACAGCAGGCCATGCGCGGCGCGCGGGACTTGCCGATCTGCAGATTGGCGATGAATAGCGGTTTGCATCGTGATCACTTCCGGTACTTGCGGATCAAACCGACCAATACCCCGAATATCTCCAGGATACCTTGCGGACGGATGACCGGGTAAGCCTGGTTGGCGGGGCGCAAAATATACTTGCCGCGCTCCTTGTCCAATGTCTTCAGGGTGAACTCGTTATCCACGATAGCCACCACGATGTCTCCCACACTCGCAAGATTGCGTTTTTCCACCACGGCGATATCGCCATCATGGATACCCGCTTCGATCATCGAATCGCCCTTGACCGGAATCAGCGTGGTTTCGGATGGCTTGTCGATGAGCATGTCATCGATGACTAGATACTCGCCTTGGGTCGCAGACACCGAAACCGGCATGCCTGCCTGAACAGAAGACTCGGCCAGCGGGCGCGCAAAGAACTGGCGGGATGGGATCCACGCGCCATCCGGGGTGCGATCGATGAAGCCGGCTGCGTTCAAGCGGGTCAGGATAGCTTTGACCCAGGATTTGGAAGCGATGCCGAACACCTCGCACAGCTTGGCGTAAGAAGGGATGTTTTTCCAGTCGGCGTAATAGTCCTGGAGTTTGGCGAGATACTCGCCGTCTCTGGGATTGAAGTCGGGTGTATCGGAATCAGTCATGGCTGGATTTATACAGAACGAACGTACTGTGCACTGTAAAGAACGAGCGTTCTTTTGTCAAGGGGATATCCAGGCCTGGATTTACGGGCATCCGCCGGGCGGCTTGCTGGTGATTCCGCATGGGCTGTTTCTGTTCGTAGAGCATCCCCTTGTGGGGCATTGGGGCATGAATATTTGGAATCAGCGGTACCCTGACAGGGCGCTGAAAAACGTCCGGACGGACGTCAAAAGGAAGGGCTGCAAACCCAGGCTACGAAGCCCGACTAATACTCAGAATACTTCTTGGAACTGCCGCGCACCTGTTCCGCCGGATACTTCACCGCGTTCTTCTCCAGCTTGCGCAGCGCGGCTTCCGGTAAATCCACCCTCAGCTTGTCTGAAAGGCGCACCAGATACAGCAGGATGTCGGCCAGTTCTTCTGCGACGACTGCTTTCTTTGCGGCATCGAGATTGCCCGATTGTTCTTCGGTGAGCCACTGGAAATGCTCCATCAGCTCGGCGACTTCCACCATCAGCGCCATGCTCAGATTCTTCGGTGAATGGAATTGGTCCCAGTCGCGCGCCTCGGCGAACGCGCGCAACTTGTCGCGCAACATCAGCAGATCGGATTGGTCGGTCATAGTGCAGTTCCGATGGAATTTTGGGATGGTCGGGGGCTATTGTAATACGCGGCGGGGCGGAGCATCATGCACGATGATGTCCGGTTGTTTGAGGAATCGGACAGTTTGAACGGGAACCAACACCATGATGGAATATATTTTCTTTGACGCGGATCTGCGCGATAAATTTGTGGAATATGCCACGGGCCTTGGTGTGTTGTGCGATTCGCGGGATGACACTATGGGCCTGGTCGTCGCGGTGCCGGAAGATCTGGCCGATGACCTGGTGGATGACCTGGAAGCGCGTTACGACGAGCTGCAAGATGAGCAATCCGAGCTTATGTCTCAATCGGAAGGCGGACTCGGAAAACTGGCCGGATTCAAACTGGTCCTGCCGGATGGGCAAACCTGCATGGTGCCGTTGCAGCCGGATATGGCCAACCGCCTGCTTGCATGTTTCAGCTTCGAAGAGATACAAGTGCTGTTCGACACCGTTGCGCGCAGCGCGCTGGATCCTAAAGACAGTCATCTGTGCGAAATCTTGCGGTCGGGGAAGGCATAGGCTGCCACTCAGGCTGGTTTGAATATGCCCCACAGGAACATCAAACATCCGATCAGGAAAATTGATCCGACCCACCAGTTGAATCGTGAAGCCATCTCGCCCAGATAGCCGCGCAAAGTATCGGCATGCCTTTCTTCGCTGAACCGGAACTGCAACAGCCCGTGACCACCACCTTTCATTTCATGCAGTCTGTTGCAGGCGTCTATGCATTCGCCACAATTGATGCAACTGTCGTCTATTTTTAAGTTGGTCGGGTCGATGCCGGTAATGCAGGTGGTTGCGCAATAATTGCACTTGGCGCATTCGCTCGAACGTCCAGAATCGTATTTTACGTGCAGGGCGTCTTTGGTCCTGAAAATCCGCTGGCCTATCCTGTACAGGCAGATGTAATCACACCAGAAGTACCGGATAACCGCGATGTCCAGAAAGACGAGTATGGCCACTACGATATACAGCTGCTGCATGAACCTTGATATTTTGGAAGCAGAGCCGAATGTGAAGAAAGACCAAACCTCACCGGGCGAATAGAAGAACAGGAAAGGGATTACTCCCAGCAGCAACGACGCCGCAATAAAACTGAGCACAAGGATGATCCAGTTGAAGGCTTTGTTCTTTGCAGCGGCGACCTTCAGCCCTTCGCTGTCTATGTCGACGTTGGCGCGCTTGCCCAGCAGCCTGTGAGTCAGATTATTCGCCCATTCCGAGACCGTGTTTTGCGGGCATGACCAACCGCACCAGACCGTGCCGATGGTCATGTAAGTGATGATAGGAGCGGTGGCGATCATGATCCCCAGACCGAACACGAAGAAGATATTCGACCACCACAACTGGCGGCCAAGGACCATGAAACTGGCGGTTGTCAGATCGATTCTGAACAGCCCTGTGGCCGGAATCAGCACGATCAGGATAATCGTGGCTATTTGAACTGCTCTTCTTTTCCAGTGATACTTCGGTTGTTGCATACGCTTCACCTTGCCGTGATTTTTGCGGCAAGGCAGATTATCCGCTTTTCGTATTGCTTACGCGAGAGCAGGTTTTACCGGGCACCAGCTCAAGCAAATAAAACCGCCCACGAGGGGGCGGTTTCATTTGACGGCGGATGCAGTCTGGTGCGAGAACGCATGCGCGCGCATGGCTTCGGCCTTGTTATGGCTAAACGATCACATTGCTTCAGTGCGCTAACGCACGGTGCCGCCGCGCATTCAAGTGCGACACTGATCCCGCATGTTTACCGGGAGAAGATTAATGAAGCACGCTTACGATTATTTGATTGTGGGCGGGGGGCTGACAGGCGCATCGGCAGTGGAAGGCATTCGAGAGCTCGACAAAACGGGCAGTATACTTCTGGCCGGCGAGGAAAATCACTTGCCTTATGACCGACCGCCGCTGTCCAAGAAGCTTTGGTTCGGCAAAATGAAAATGGAAGACATCTTTCTCCATGACCGCGAGTTCTACGATACCCATGCAGTTACCCTGGCATTGGGAACAAAAATGGCGCAGCTCGACCCCGTCAAAAAAACCGTCACCAACACCGATGGCGGGACATTCGGCTATGGGAAACTATTGCTTGCAACGGGCTGCAAGGTACGGACGCTGACTATCCCCGGCGGGGATCTAGATGGCATATGTTACTTCCGCAATCTGGACGATTATCTGCGCACCAGGGGAGTGGCTGCAGAGGGCAAGTCAGCAGTGGTGGTCGGTGGCGGGTTCATCGGCTCGGAGTTGGTCGCTGCGCTCAATATCAACAAGCTGAACGTCACCATGATTTTCCCGGGCACACTGCTGTGCGACCGCGTGTTTCCTGATTATTTGGGGCGGGCTATGCAGCGCCGCTACCTGGAGAAGGGCGTCAGGATACTGGCGTCGGACAAACCTGTTTCTTTCAGCAAGAACGGCGCTAAATTTATTACCCTCACCGAGAAGGGTGAACAAATCGAATCGGATATGGTGATCGTCGGAGTCGGCGTGATCCCGGAAATGGAGCTGGCCAAAAGTGGCGGGCTGAAAGTGGGCAATGGAATCGTGGTGAACGAATACCTCGAGACTTCCCGCCCGGATATTTATGCCGCAGGCGACAACGCCTTTTTTCCTTACCATGCGCTGGGACAGTCGATGCGCATGGAACACTGGGACAACGCCCTCAACCAGGGGAAATGGGCGGGGCGGAATATGGCGGGCGCGCATGAACCATTTACCTATCAGCCGTATTTTTTCTCGGACCTGTTCGAGTTCGGCTACGAAGCGACCGGCGAAGTTGATTCCAAGATGGAAACCTTCGCCGACTGGCAGAAGGAAAATGATACCGGGGTCATCTACTACCTGCGCGACGGAAAGGTTAGAGGCGTGATGATGTGCAACATGTGGGACAAGGTCGAGATGGCGCGCGAACTTGTCAAAAAAGGGGAAAAGACGGCGCCGGAGAAATTGCGCGGCCTGATTGTATGATGCCGCTGTGCCTGTCTGATAACTGTCAGGTGACGTTGGCTCCGTCTGCTCGCTATGACTTCGAAGGCGGCAGAAGAGTAATATGCTTTCTAACCGATTAACAAGGACCTCCTCCAGAAACTTCAATATGCGTCCACGTCACATAGAACGGCACCGCACTGATCGCATCGGCTGGCTCCGCGCCGCAGTATTGGGGGCGAACGATGGCATCGTTTCAACGGCAAGTCTGGTGCTGGGTGTTGCCGCTGCACATGTCACCCACAGTAGCATATTGGTCGCGGGGGTTGCCGGCCTGGTCGCCGGAGCCATGTCCATGGCTGCCGGCGAGTACGTCTCGGTCCACTCACAGGCAGACACCGAAAAGGCAGACATCGAGCTTGAACGCAAGGAACTCAAGGCGGACGATGCGGGGGAGCATAAGGAATTGGCGGCAATCTATGTCGGTCGGGGTCTTGATCCCGCGCTTGCAAAACAGGTCTCCGATCAACTCATGGCGCATGACGGGCTCGGCGCACATGTCCGCGACGAACTTGGTATCACCCAAACGCTTAGCGCGCGCCCGATTCAGGCTGCCTTTTCTTCAGCCGCCAGCTTCGCTATTGGAGCAGCACTGCCCCTGGTGGTCACGATATTGGCTCCCGAGGCAAGCCTGATCCTCCTCGTCTCGGGCACTTCGCTGGTTTTTCTCGCGCTGCTGGGCGGGGTGGCTGCGCGCGTCGGGGGAGCGCCTTTGACAGTGGGTGCGATGCGCGTCACGTTCTGGGGTGCGCTGGCCATGGGGCTGACTGCTGGCGTCGGCGCTTTGTTTGGAGCGGTTGCGTGAGTGAAGTGGAAATATGCCACCTGACACGCTATCCAACCTGGACGGGTTGACTCGCTCTGATTAAGTCATTCGTTGAGGCAGAACACCCATTCAACCAAATAAAAACCGCCCACGAGGGACGGTTTTGTATTTGGCGGAGAAGGCGGGATTCGAACCCGCGTTAGGGTATTACCCTAAACACGCTTTCCAGGCGTGCGACTTAAACCACTCATCCACCTCTCCGAAGGGCGCGCAGAATATCCCAGAACGTCTTTTGCCGCAATCAGAAATGGTTCTTCCACGCGCGCATTGCAGTGAATACGCCCAGTTCACTGACACCCAGTTCGCTGGTGTCGGTCAGGCCGCGCTGTTGCAGGGTGCGGATGATTTCCGGCTGGGTGCAGCGCAAAAAGGGGTTGGTGGCTTTTTCCAGCACGATGGTGGAGGGCAGGGTGATCTGGTTCGCTGCACGCAATTGCTGTGTGGTGGCGGCACGCTGTTTAATGGCGGGGTTGTCCGGTTCGCAGGCCAGCGCGAAGCGCAGGTTTGCGGCGGTGTATTCATGCGCGCAATACACGCGGGTGGAGTCGGGGAGTTGTGCGAGGCGCTGCAGGGAATGGTGCAGTTGCGCCGGTGTCCCTTCAAAGTTCCTGCCGCAGCCAGCGCCGAATAGCACGTCGCCGCAGAACAATATTTCCGGTGCAATGAACGCGATGTGGTCGTCGAGGTGGCCGGGGATTTCGATGATGTCGAACGCGATGCGGGGCGCGGCCAGCTTGAGTTGATCGCCTTCGCGCAGCTCATCGGTGATATGCGGATTGTTCGGATGTCGCCGCCCATACACCGGCACGTTGTATACTTCGCGCAATTTTGCGATGCCGCCGATGTGGTCGGCGTGGCGGTGAGTGCACAGGATAGCCTCCAGTTGCAGGCCGCGCGCATTCAGGAAGGCCAGCACCGGCGCAGCTTCGCCCGGATCGACCACGGCGGCATGGCTGTCGTCGTGTATGGCCCAGATGTAATTGTCCTGCAACGCAGGGATGGCGGTGATGTCGAACATGGAGCGAACGGGAAGTAAGCAATGCCGGATTGTAATTTAACTGCGAAAAGTTTGAGCGAATGGTTTGCTACTCCGCAGGGCGGCTATGTGCTGGCGCGTGAGCAGGCGTATTTCGACCGCACAGTGAGCGATATATTCGGCTACAACGCGCTGCAATTGGGTTTGCCGGAGCATGATTTTCTGCACGCCAACCGGATGCCGTTGCGTTTCAGCGCGGGGAACCAGGCGGGGAACCATGTGCGCTTGTGTTGCACGGAACTGCCTTTCGACAGCGACAGCCTGGATCTGGTGGTATTGCCGCATGTTCTGGAATTCGCCGAATATCCGCACCAGATATTGCGCGAGGCGGAGCGGGTGTTGCGTCCGGAGGGCAATCTGATCATCAGCGGCTTCAATCCGCGCAGCCTGTGGGGCTTGCATCGAGCACTGGGCAGGCGGAAGGGTTACCCGTGGCGCGGCCAGTTCATCGCGTTGCCGCGTCTCAAGGATTGGCTGGCATTGCTGGGTTTTGAAGTGACGGGAGGCCGCTTTGCCGCATATGCGCCGCCGTTCCATACCAGCAAGTGGCTGGAACGGTTCGTCTTCATGGAGGCGGCGGGCGACCGCTGGTGGGCGGTGAGCGGCGGGGTGTACTTTTTACACGCGATCAAGCGCGTGCACGGGATGCGGCTGATCAAGCCGCAGTGGAACGAGGGACTGGTGAGCAAGCTGCTGCCAGCAGCACCCAAATTGAATAACAGGATAACGCAGCGTAGCGAGACTGATCCGCGACGTAAAACATATATCCGGGCACCCGGATGAGTAAAGACGTAGTTGAAATATTTACCGATGGCGCATGCAAGGGCAATCCCGGCGTGGG
>DHIV01000078.1:68767-75278 GCA_002403995.1 Gallionella sp. UBA4737
TCGAAATATGTGCAGCAGGGCATCAGTACCTGGATACATGATTGGAAAAAGCGCGGCTGGAAGACTTCCGACAAGAAGCCGGTGAAGAACGATGACTTGTGGCGCAAGCTGGACGCGCTGGCCGAGCAGCACCATGTCGAGTGGGTCTGGGTCAAGGGGCACGCCGGACACGACGGCAACGAGCGCGCCGATGAGCTGGCGAATCGCGGCGTAGAAATGATACAAGAGCAGTTGTAGGTCGGGCTCCGCCCGACATTTTTTGAAGTGCGGCGGGTGGAACCCGCCCTGCAAAAACGGACAAGAATTTATGAGACGAATCGTGCTGGATACCGAAACAACCGGGCTGGACCCCAAGCAGGGGCATCGCATCATCGAACTGGCGGCAATCGAACTGGACGGACGCAAGGTGTCGCTGCGCCGCTTTCATCGCTATCTCAACCCCGAGCGCGAGATCGAAGCGGGCGCGGTGGCTGTGCATGGCCTGACCTATGAGCGTTTGCAGAACGAGGCGAAGTTCGCCGACATCGCGCCCAGCTTTCTGGAATTCATCGCAGGTGCAGAGCTCATCATACATAACGCGCCTTTCGACATCGGCTTTCTCAATCACGAGCTTGGCTTGCTGGGCCAGCCGCAGTTGCAAAACGCGGTGGTGGATACGCTCAAGGTCGCGCGCGAGATGCATCCGGGCAAGAAAAACAGCCTGGATGCGCTGTGCGGCCGTTACGAGATAGACAACGCGCATCGCAGCCTGCACGGCGCGCTGCTGGATACCGAGTTGCTGGCCGAAGTGTATTTTGCGATGACGCGCGGACAGGAAAGTCTGCTCGGTGACGATGCGCCAACGGCGCGCAAGCCGGCGGTGCTGAGCACCGATGCGTCGCGCCCCAAGCTGCGCGTATTGCTGCCGAGTCCTGAAGAACTGGCCGAGCATGACCAACAGCTGGCCGACATCGACAAGGCCAGCAAAGGGTCGTGCTTGTGGAAAAAACTGGAAGAGCCGGTGTGACCACGCCCATCCTGATGTACCGTAACAAAAAATTTGCCCATTAAACAATCGCTCGTCTCGAGCAGTATCGAAATATATGAAAACAGATGTGATTATTATCGGCTCCGGAGCCGCGGGCCTGATGTGTGCCATTCAAGCCGGGCAGCGCGGGCGTTCCGTTGTGTTGCTTGACCATGCCAAAAAGCTTGCGGAAAAGATCCGCATCTCGGGTGGCGGGCGATGCAACTTCACCAACATCAACACCAAGCCGGAAAATTTCATCTCCACCAACCCGAACTTTTGCCGCTCGGCGCTGGCGCGTTACACGCCCCAGGACTTCATCGCTCTGCTGCAAAAGCACAACATCGGCTACCACGAAAAAACGCTCGGGCAATTGTTCTGCGATGACGAATCGGAAGCGGTGATCGCGATGCTGCGCGGTGAATGCGAAGCGGCGGGCGTGAAGCGCTTCATGAGCTGCGAGGTCGGCGAAATAAACTATTCTCCGGATAGCGGTGCCGAAGAAAATGGCAAGCAGAAACAGGAAGGGCACAGGTTCCATGTCAGCACCTCGCGCGGCGATTTCAATTCCGCCTCGCTGGTGATCGCCACCGGCGGACTGTCCATACCCAAGACCGGTGCGACCCCGTTCGGCTATCACGTCGCCGAACAGTTCGGCATACCCATCACCAAGCTCAAGCCAGGCCTGGTGCCGCTGACTTTTGCGCCGGATGACTGGAAGCCGTATGCCGACCTGACCGGCGTCTCGCTGGACACGATCGTGAGTTTCGGCAAGCAGTCGTTCCGCGAAAACATGCTGGTCACGCATCGCGGCCTGAGCGGTCCGGCGATATTGCAGATATCTTCCTACTGGCAGCATGGCGAAGCGCTGCACATCAACCTGCTGCCGGATCTCGATATGGAGACTTTGCTGGGCGAGCAAAAGACCAGCAAAAAATTGCTGAGCAATTACCTGATCCAATGGTTCCCAAAAAGCTTTTCCGAAGTGTGGTGCGCACAGTTGACCGAGCTCAAGAAGATCGAGAACAAACCGCTCAATCAATACAACGACAAGGAACGCAAACAGATCGCCGCAAACTTGCACGACTGGCAGGTCATCCCGTCGGGCACAGTCGGTTACAGCAAGGCCGAAGTGACCTGTGGCGGGATCGACACGCATGCGCTGTCGTCGAAGACCATGGAATGCACCGAAGTACCCGGCCTCTATTTTATCGGTGAGGTGGTGGATGTCACCGGCCAACTCGGCGGGTATAACTTCCAATGGGCATGGGCTTCGGGCTACGCGGCAGGGCAGGCTGTTTAGCCTGCGTAGGTTGGGTTAGCGGCTTTTTCGCGTAACCCAACGGCCTTTATAAATGATGTTGGGTTACGCCGGTGATTCTTGCTAACCCAACCTACAAGTAACAATAGCTTTTTATCGGTTTAGTGCTATAGTTTTTGCTTGTTTTTTGGCAATGAACACGGAGGAACTGACGATGCGTACCATATGGATGGTTTTACTGGCTACACTGTTGGGCGGTTGCGGCTACAACACGTTTCAAACCACCGATGAGCAGATCAAGGCGAGCTGGGCGGAAGTGCTGAACCAGTATCAGCGGCGTTCCGACCTGATTCCCAATCTGGTCAATACCGTCAAAGGATTTGCCGCCCAGGAGCAGACCGTGCTGCTGGGTGTCACCGAGGCACGCGCCAGGGTCGGCAGCATCCAGGCCACGCCCGAGCTGATCAACGACCCGCAGGCATTCGCCAAGTTCCAGGCCGCACAAGGCCAGCTGACTTCGGCCTTGAGCCGCCTGCTGGTGGTGACGGAAAATTACCCGCAATTGAAATCCGACCAGAATTTCCGCGACTTGCAGGCGCAGCTGGAAGGCACCGAGAACCGCATCACCGTGGCGCGCAACCGTTACATCAAGGCGGTGCAGGAATACAACATCTCGGTGCGTTCTTTCCCGACCAACCTGACCGCGATGCTGTTCGGTTACAAGGTGAAGCCGTCGTTCGCGGTGGAAAACGAGAAGGAGATCTCCCGCCCGCCGATAGTCGATTTCGCCGCGCCCAAGGTTCCGGCTCCGGCAAAATAAAATGAAAAAACTCTGGGCGCGAGTTGTTCTGCTTGCGCTGCTGCTGTGCGGGGCAGCGCATGCTGATGTCAACTTCCCGCCGTGGACTCAGCCCGTCATCGACCTTACCGGCACACTTGAGCTGGCGCAGATACAAGTTCTGAATGCGCGGCTGGCCGCTTTCGAGGCCAGAAAAGGTTCGCAGATCGGTGTGCTGATGTTGCCCACCACGCAGCCGGAGACCATCGAGCAATTGGGCATTCGAGTCTTTGATGAGTGGAAGCTGGGGCGCAAAGGAGTGGACGACGGCGTGCTGTTGCTGGTGGCCAAGGATGATGACAAGTGGCGCATCGAAGTCGGTTACGGGCTGGAGGGATCATTGACAGATCTGGCGGCGACGCGCATCGCAAGGGATGTCATCTTCCCCTATTTCATGCGCGGTGAATACTATGCAGGCATTGATGCGGGCGTGGCGGCGATCGCCAAAATCATTGAAAGTGAACCGCTGCCACCTCCGGCACGGCACGCCGGCTCAACAGGCAGTAACGATCCGCTTGGCTTCATGAAGTTTCTTGGAGGTTTTTTATTGGCAGCGCTCCTGGGAATCACCGTGATCCATCGCTACACCCTGCGACTAAAAGGCAGCAACAGCGATTCCGGCGGCGGAAATAAATCTGGTGTGGGCAGCGCCTCGGGAGACTATTAGTTGAACATCGGGCGCATACGGAAATATGTTCTGCTTGCGCTGCTGCTGTGCGGGGCCGCGCAGGCCGAGGTTGCCGTGCCGCCGCTCACCCATCGCGTCACTGATCTCACCGCGACGCTGGATGCAGGACAAACCCAGACACTCGAAGCCCGTCTCGCCGAATTTGAAAACAACAAGGGCGCGCAGCTTGCGGTGTTGATCGTGCCGACCACCCAACCGGAAAGCATCGAACAATTCGGCATCCGCGTCGTCGAGGCATGGAAGCTGGGCCGCAAGGGAGTTGATGACGGCGCGCTGCTGCTCGTCGCCAAGGATGACCGCACGCTGCGCATCGAAGTGGGTTACGGTCTGGAAGGCGTGCTGAACGACGCTACCGCGCACCGTATCATCGACGAAGTCATCGTGCCGCGTTTCAAGCGTGGCGATTTTTATGCCGGCATCGAATCAGGCCTGGCGGCGATGATGCAGGTGGTCAACGGCGAACCACTGCCGCCGCCGAAGCGTGCCGCAGCGAGCGGTAAATTTGATATCGAGACACTGCTGTTCGTCGCCTTCGGTCTGGTGATCGTCGTGGGCAGCATGTTGCGCGCGCTGCTTGGACGGTTCCCCGCAGCGGTGCTGATGGGCGGAGCACTGGGGGTGCTGGCCTGGCTGATGGTCGCGCCGTTGCTGATTGCGCTGTTTGTTGGGCTGATGGCGTTCGTGTTCGTGCTGCTGGGCGGCGGACGCGGTTTTGGCGGCTATGGCGGGGGAGGATTTGGCGGTGGATCCGGCGGCTTCGGCGGTGGAGGAGGTTTCAGCGGCGGGGGCGGCGGGTTTGGTGGAGGCGGCGCCTCGGGGAGTTGGTAGTGAATTTAATACGCATCATGCGACATCTATCCAGCGGCCGTGCGGCAGTGCGGCGCGTATTCCCATTGCGCGCATTAAACGCGATCGAGCATGCGATACGCGCAACCGAAGCGAAGCATGACGGACAGATACGTTTCGCGGTCGAGGCTTCGCTGGAATTGGCGCCGCTGTTCGCGGGACAGACCGCGCAGCAACGCGCCATTGAAGTGTTTTCAAAATTGCGCGTCTGGGATACCGAGCACAACAACGGTGTGCTGATCTATCTGTTGCTGGCGGATCACGATGTCGAGATCGTTGCCGACCGCGGCATCCATGTCAGACTCGGCAAAGAAATCTGGGAAGCGATCTGCCGCGAGATGGAAACGGCGTTCCGCGCAGGACATTTTGAAGCGGGCGTACTTGCCGGAATACATGCCGTGGGTGAACATCTGTCGCGCCACTTTCCGGCACGCCGCGGCAAATCCAATGAGATGCCGGATAGCCCGGTGGTGTTGTAGTTTCGTAGGTTGGGTTAGCGGTTTTTCGCGTAACCCAACGGCCTTTATAAATGATGTTGGGTTACGCGGTGATTCTTGCTAACCCAACCTACGGACTTTTCGGCATGCGGTTTCGTAGGGTGGATAAAGGCACATCGTGCCGTATCCACCATTCCGCATGGTGGATGCGTGCTTCGCACTTTATCCACCCTACCGCATTTAAAACGGGAAGGAATGAATAACGTTGCTGCCATGCGCCCGACTTTCCATCCCAATCTGGTAAACGGTTCGACCGGAGACCCCGCGCTGTATGTCGACTGCCTGTTCGAGCATCGCGCGCTGCTGTTCGATCTTGGCGACATCCAGGCACTTCCCCCGCGCAAACTGCTGCGCATCAGCCACGTGTTCGTCAGCCATGTGCATATGGATCATTTCATCGGCTTCGATTGGCTGCTGCGCATCCTGCTGGGGCGGGATAAGGACTTGCAGTTGTTCGGTCCGCCCGGCTTTCTGGATCAGGTGGAGCACAAACTGCGCGCCTACACCTGGAATCTGGTGCACAACTATCTGTCCGATTTTACGCTGCACGTCACAGAGGTGGATGGCAAAGGGACTGGGCGGCGCGCCAGCTTCCGCTGCCGCAGCGCGTTCCGTCGTGAAGATGAAACAAGCGTGATCTGCCCGGACAATGTGTTGCTGCGCGAACCGGCCATGCAGGTACGTTGCACCTTGCTCGATCACGGCGGCATCCCCTGCCTGGCTTATGCGCTGCAGGAACAGGCGCACGTCAATGTGTGGAAGAACCGTTTGCAGGAACTCGGCCTGCCGGTGGGTGCGTGGCTGCGCGACATGAAGCAGGCGGTGCTGCGCAACGAACCGGAGCATTGGCAGATACAGGTGGTCTGGCGCGAGGAAGATGCACAGCGTGAGCGGCTGGTGTCGCTGGCCGAATTGCAGCCCGCGCTACGCATCGTGCCCGGCCAGAAGATCGCCTACGTTACCGATGTCGCATGGCACGAGGCCAACGTGGCACGCATCGTCGACCTGGCACGCGACGCCGACCTGCTGTACATCGAGGCGGTATTCATGGAACGCGATGCCGAACACGGGCAGCGCAAGTTCCACCTGACTGCGCGCCAAGCCGGCGAGATTGCCCGTGCTGCGCATGCCGGCAGCGTCATTGCTATGCATTTTTCGCCGCGCTATATCGGCGAGGACAGGGCATTGCTGCGTGCCGAAGTAGAGGCGGCATTTGGCGGCGCTTCAATGACCGCTTTCCAGTAAACTGCTACACGGATCGAAGTTCCGCAGCCATGAGCGGAACTTCAACTTGATAATCAACCTGATTCACGGCACGATGCAACCATGAATACGCCGCACTAACTTAAAGGACATCCATGGTACTGCTTGAATT
>DHIV01000014.1 GCA_002403995.1 Gallionella sp. UBA4737
CGGCACCCTGCAGATGCAGGGCAAAGACGCGCTGCACGCATTTCAAAAGACGGCGCAGCTGCTCTCCGACGATCCCCAAGCGCACTACAACCTGGGCGTAGCCCTGAAAAGCGCAGGGCGGCTGGACGATGCAGTGACCAGCTATCGCAAAGCTGTTGTACTCAAACCCGACTACGCCGAAGCCCACAGCAACCTGGGCAACACTCTCAAAGATTTGGGCGGACTCGAAGATGCGGCGGCCAGCTACCGCCGCGCGTTAAAGATCAGACCGGACTCGGCCGATACACACATCAACCTGGGCATTGCACTTAAAGGGCTCGGCCAGTTCGAAGATGCGGCGGCCAGCTACCGCAAAGCAGCGGAGATCAAACCCGATTTCGTCCTGGCCCATTACAACCTGGGCAACACCCAGAAAGATTTGGGCCGACTCGAGGATGCGGTGACCAGCTACCGCCGGGCGATCGAGATCAAACCCGATTTCGCCGAGGCGCACTGCAACTTGGGCAATGCTCTGCGGAGTTTGGGGCAACTCAATGATGCGGAGGCGAGCTTTCGGCGGGCGCTGGAGATCAACCCAAATTTTGCCGAGGCGCACAGCAACCTGGGCAATGCCCTGCGGGGTTTGGGGCAGCTAAATGATGCGGAGGCGAGCTATCGGCGAGCGCTGGAGATCAAACCCGATTTTGCCATGGTCTACAGCAACCTGCTGTTTCTCTACGGCTACCATTCCCTGCTGGATTCAAAGGAATATCTTTTTCAGGCGCGTAACTGGGAGCGGAGTTGTGTGCCTGAGCATGACCGTCAATTGGCGCACGACAGGACGTTCAACCGCCTGCCGCTTGCCGGGCGGCGGTTGCGGGTGGGCTATGTGTCGGGAGACTTTTGCCAGCACGCGGTGAGCTATTTTATACAGCAGCTTTTCGCTCACCATGACCGGACGCGGGTAGAGTTGTTCGCCTATTCGGCCAACGGGGTGCGAGATGCCGTAACAAGCAGATTGCAGCTTCTTGTGGATCACTGGATTCCCGTCGCGGGGATATCTGACACCAAGGTACTGGATCGCATCGAGTCGGACGAGATAGATGTATTGATTGACCTGTCCGGCCATTCCGAACTCAATCGCCTGGGAGTGTTCGCCCGCCGGGCAGCGCCGGTGCAAGCCCACTATCTTGGTTATTTTGCCAGCACCGGACTGACTGAAATGGACTACTGGATCGGCGACGACATCCTGACGCCTGCCGAGACAGACAGTCACTTCAGCGAACAGGTCTGGCGATTGCCGCGGGTGTGGGTGAGCTATGAAAGTAAACCTGACGCACCCGTCTCCGATTTGCACCCCGACCAGGGTGACAACATATGGGTAGGGAGTTTTAATAACCTGGGCAAGCTGACGCCCACGACCCTGGACCTATGGGCCAGGGTGCTCCATGCCCTGCCGGAAGGACGACTGCTGCTGAAGACCAAAGAGCTGGCCGATGCCGGGAATCGCCAACGCATTCTGGATGCCATGGCCAATCACGGTATTCCTCCGGATCGCATCGAGCTTCAGGATCGCAGCGTCACGCCGGATTGGTATGCGCATATGGCCTATTACAGCCGGCTGGATATTGCGCTTGATCCAGTTGGCGGCCTGGGCGGGGGCACAACCACCTGCGATGCGTTGTGGATGGGGGTGCCGGTCATCACTTTTGAGGGCGACCGCATGGCCTCGCGCATGACTGCTTCGATGCTGAACGCCATCGGTCATCCGGAATGGATAGCCCGCACTGAAGCGGAATATGTCGACAGGGTTGTCGCCCTTGCCCGGGACGTGCAACAGCGCAAGACGCTACGCTTGACCCAGCGCGAGCGGATGGCTCTCAGTCCGTTGTGCGATGCAAAAGATTTGGCTTTGAGCCTGGAGAATACCTACGATGAAATGTTTGAACGCTGGCTGCAAAGGCAAAATGGGCGGCGACCCATTGCTTCGTAGAATATAATCCGGCGCATGAACCACCACTAATCCGCAATTTTTATAACTGGCAGGCTTACCCGGAACGCGTCCTGATTCGACACAAAGTGCCGATCTGGCAGCTGGCCGATGACCTGGTGGCGTTGCGGCATATCGTGTTCGAAGCTATTCCAAAGTCGATGGTCGAGACGGGCACCAAGTTTGGCGGTTCATCTAATTCTTTTGCATGGCTGGGATGGTGCGGGTTCATTTTATAAGTTTACAAAGGAAGTGCGATGATAGTGTTTGTAGCAGGCATGCCCAGGGCAGGGTCGATGTGGACTTATAACGTTGTCCGCGCAATTTTTGAAACCCAAAACTGGTCAGTCTTGCCAACAGAGATACCGGTAAGCGAACACGCGCTTATCAAGAATGTATTATTAAGCGAGCAAAAACAAAATGAGGTCTATTGCATAAAGACGCATTCGCCATTGCAATCACCCCTCCCAACAAAGCATGATGTAAGGATCATCTGCAACATAAGAGACGTAAGGGATGCCTGCCTTTCGTTTATGCGGTTTACGCACGCAGATTTTCAGACGGGGATCCGCTCCATGGTACGGATGATGTACGTGACAGATTTTTATCTGGCCCAATTTGGAGATAATTTGCTGAGTATTCGTTTTGAAGACTTGACTGATACCCCGCTCAAAGTTCTGGAAAATATTAGTGGCTTTTTAAAAATTGATTTATCAGAAGGCGAGAAGCAAGAAATACTTCAAAGATTCGATAAATCCAATATTCAAAAAAAATTGCGTGAGATGCCAAACGTAGAATCAGATGTGAATGCCCGAGTTAAAGATGCTGAACAAAGTTCAAGATTCGAGACCGTCAAGAATCTTGATGGTACATATAGAGCTTATGAAAAGGCTACAGGATTTCAGAGCAACCATATAACATCAACAGATGCCGGGGAATGGAAGACTTATTTTGATAAAAGCAAGGCCGATCAATTAATTAGTCTATCCAGGGAGTGGTTGTTGAAATATGGATACGAAGTTTAAATCCTGGCTTGAAATCATTATTACGTCTCACAACTTGAAAACCAAATGCAGCATGTGTGAAAGAAGGGAAGAATAGTGACTCAGATCGATCGTGTACGGGATGCCGGCCAACCGCAGACTTTTCCTGTGCCGCAACCGGTAATGTCGCGTGATGCTGCGGACAACATCGTTGCCGAAGCCCTTGCCAAGTGGCAAGCAACAACAGAGGAGGACGCGCGCCGGGTCGCAACCGTTCTGGAGCGGGAATTCCCCGACCAGGCTCGCCCGGATGATTTCTGGCATTCGGAATCTTCAGTAGCCTTCAGGGATTTTTTTGTGTGGGGACATAACCACGATTTTGGTCACGGAATTACCCGCGCTGGCGCGATGGGGCCTCGTCACACGGAAATCACCTCTGAAGCACTGCGCTTGGGGATGTTGCCAGAGAACCTGAAGGGCAAGCAGGTTCTGGATGTGGGGTGCTGGTCCGGCGGCGATCTGCTTGTGCTTGCGGGCCTCGGCGGTCAAGTCACCGCAATCGAGGAGCACCCAATTGCAGCTCACGCAGCCCAGCGATTGCTTGGACTGTTGAACTTGAATGCGCCTGTGCTTGAAACAAGTTTGTATGCAGACAAACAGGAATGGAAAGAGCAATTTGATTACGCTTATTGCTCCGGGGTGATCTATCACGTCACGGATCCGATGTTGTTGCTGCGAATCTTGTTTGCCTATCTCAAGCCGGGTGGCGATGTCTTTATAGAAACCAAAGGGGCTGCGGGCGAAGGAAGTATGTGCAGTTATTCCGGCACGCTCGAAAAAGGCTGGAACTGGTATGCACCCAACGAAACAGCCCTTGGCCGATGGATGGTCGATGCCGGATTTGATGCAAAGACTGTGCGAGTTTATCGGCGCGAAAATGGCCGGTTGCTGGCTTGTGGACGTAAAACTTCTGCCCGTGCACTACGCGAAACGGCTGGTTTTTCCCGGCCCGGGAGTTGGCTGGAAGGGATAGTCTGAAGATATGAAACTTCATCTGGGCTGCGGCCCGCGCTATATACCGGGGTTTGTGCATGTCGATGCACAGCCTGCCCCTCATGTGGACATCGTCGGCCCGGTGGAAAAACTGCCGATGGACGATGACAGCATTTCCATGATCTATGCCAGCCATGTTCTGGAACACTTCGGGCGATTCGCATATATGGATGTGCTCAAGGAATGGTTTCGGGTGCTGAAACCCGGCGGCATACTGCGACTTGCGGTTCCTGATTTTGCCGCCTGTGCGGCGATTTATTACGAAAATGGTCTGGCAGATGGCCTGACCGGCCTGGTTGGCCTGATCATTGGCGGACAGCGTGATGAATATGATTACCACAAGATGATTTTTGACGAAGAATTCTTGCGGCGCAATCTTCTTGAATTGGGTTTCCGCGAAGTGCGGCTCTGGGACTGGCGGACGACTGAGCACACCGATGTCGATGACTATTCGCAGGCGTATATACCGCACCTGCATAAAGAGGATGGCAGGTTGATGAGCCTTAACATTGAAGCTGTCAAATAACCGAAAGCACTATATTGATGGGTACGCGAACTTAAAGAATTTGACACAGGATTGTGGAATGCGTTACCCGTTGCAAGCGACTCAATTTACGTACTGCCACATCTATTATGCCAGTTGCTCGCATTACTTCCCATGTCACTATCTTAAGGAGGGAAAGTGCCAAATAGAATTCGGTGCTATTAAAATACCGCGCGTGACTGACCCGGACTCGCACTGATGAAAAAGCCCGCCGCGAAACGACCGACCGAACCGCCGCGCGCCGATGTGGAAGCGCTGCTCGCGCTGTATAACGGGCGGCGATACGCGGAAGCGGAAAGCCGCACCCGCGCGCTGCTCGGACACTATCCTGAGTGTGGCTTCGGCTGGAAACTGCTGGGCGGCACGCTGCAGATGCAGGGCAAGGACGCGCTGCCCGCATTTCAAAAGGCGGCCGACCTGATGCCCAATGACGCCGAAGCGCATTACAACCTGGGCGTC
>DHIV01000047.1:0-13385 GCA_002403995.1 Gallionella sp. UBA4737
GCCAGGCCAGCGGCGACACCGGCCGCAACATGCTGACGATGGGGCCGGTCATCTTGTCGAGGAAGTTGAAGCGACCGATCATGAAGCCCAGCGGAATGCCGATCGCAGCCGCCATGCCGAAGCCGATGCCGACGCGCTGAAGCGAAGCCAGGATGTTCCAGCCTATGCCCTGATCGTTCGGAGTCTTCCGGTAGAACGGGTCGCTGAACAGCACCACCGCGGAATGCCAGGTCTTGACCGGCCCCGGCAAGTTGTCCCTGGTTTGGGACAGGACATCCCAAAGCGCAACGAACAACACTATCCCCAGCAGCGGCGGAAGCAGCGATTCCTGAAAGTATTTAAGAGCCTTCATCATGCCGCTTCCGTTACGCGCGAATCTTGAAGCTGGCGGCATATTTTTTCGGGTCCTTGCCGTCCCACACGGTGCCATCGATCAGCCTGGAGCTGCGCATGACATCCCTGGGAACCGGCACTTTGACTTGCGCGGCAGCCTGCTTGTAAAGCTCGATCTGGTTGATCTGTTTTGCGACGGCCAGATAATCCGGGTCTTCCTTGAGCAGGCCCCAGCGCTTGTGCTGGGTGAGGAACCACATTCCGTCGGAGAGGTAAGGGAAATTGACCGCGCCGTCGTTGCAGAATTTCATGTAGTTGGGATCGTTCCATTTCTTGCCCAGACCGTCTTCGTATTTGCCTTCCAGGCGCTGGTCGATCACCTCGACCGGGCAGTTCACGTAAGATTTGTCGGCGACGATCTCGGCCACTTTGCGGCGGTTGGCCATGACGTCGATGTATTTGGAGGCTTCCAGCACCGCCATCATCAGCGCGCGCGCGGTGTTCGGATATTTCTGCGTGAACTCAGCGGTGCTGCCCAGCACTTTTTCCGGATGATCCTTCCAGATGTCCTGGGTTGTGGCTGCGGTAAAGCCGATCTTGTCGGCGATGGCACGGTTACCCCATGGCTCACCCACGCAGAAGCCGTCCATGTTGCCGACGCGCATGTTGGCGACCATCTGCGGGGGAGGAACAGTGATGTTCTTTACGTCCTTGAATGGATCGATGCCATAGTTGGCCAGCCAGTAATACAGCCACATCGCATGCGTGCCGGTGGGGAATGTTTGCGCAAAGGTGTAGTCACGCTTGTCTGAATCGATAAGCTTTTTCAGTGTTTGCCCGGTAGTGGCGCCCTTATCCTTAAGCTGGTTGGAAAGGGTGATGGCCTGACCGTTGTTATTCAGCGTCATCATCACCGACATGTCCTTCTTGGTGCCGCCTATGCCCAGATGCACGCCATAGATCAGGCCATACAGCACGTGAGCTGCATGCAGCTCACCGTTCACCAGCTTGTCGCGCACCGCTGCCCAGGATGCCTCCTTGGACGGGATGATCTTGATGCCGTACTTCTCGTCGAATTTCATCACCGAGGCGATCACGACCGAGGCGCAATCGGTCAGCGGGATGAAGCCCACTTTGACTTCTTTGAGTTCGGGCGCGTCCGAGCCTGCCGCCCATGCCGCGCTGCGTATGCCCGGCGGCACCATGGCCATCAGTGCCGCGCCGCCCAATATACCTGCTCCGCTTTTCATAAAATCCCTCCGGCTGTTTTTGAATTCATCGTTCATCACATCGCTCCCCAGGTAAAAACTGCAAAATAAAAAGGCGTCCGGCTGCGCGTTTACGCAGCGGGACGCCTTTGTCCGTTCAAACTTGTGCCGGATCGCCATTGATCCGGTTACTGCAAACTACATCGCAAGTCCTGTGCCATAAATCCTTGATCGGCCGAAATGCCTGAGAATAAAGGGATACAGCCGGTTAGTTGAGTTTGTGAAGCAGTGAACCGGACCTCTCTTGCCGCAACGGTTTGGTGCGCAGTATCGTTAACTGCTCCCATTCAGTGCGTTGGAATCTTTCTGTGTTGGATGCAGCGCTTGAAATTACTACGCGATCATGTAGGAGCGGGCCATGCCCGCGATTGTTTTTTGTTCGCGGGCATGGCCCGCTCCTACAGGGCTTCTATTGCCTCTTACAAGTTCAGGCACTCAGCTCTTTGGCCATAATGATGGCCTCGGCAATCTCGGCTATTCGCTTGCCCTTGCTCATCGCCATGCTGCGCATACGCTTGTAGGCATCCGGTTCGCTATAACCGTGATCCGCCATCAAAATACTTTTGGCGCGATCCACCAGTTTGCGCTCTACAAGCTGGCTCTTTGCTTCCTTCAATTCGTCGCGCAGTTTTTTGTGCTCGGCAAAACGGGCGGCGGCCACATGGATGATGCCGCTCAGATCTTCACCCTGAACGGTATGCGCCACATAGGCGCTGACCCCGGCACGCATCGCTTCCTGGATACTGCGCTGGTCTTTCTGCGCGCCCAGCACCACCACCGGTTTTTCCAGCGTGGTGGACATCAGGCTGATCTGCTCCAGCGTGTCGCGCCCCGGCGCATCGGCATCCACGATGATCACATCGGCCAACGCCGCCTGGATCGAATGTTCGTCCACCTGTTCCCAGGCCAGCAGCCCGACCACGTCGAACCCGGCCAGCTCGAGGCTGGCCTTCAACCAGGCGGCGCGGTCTCTTACATCATCTATGATCAGGATACGTTTCAATCTGGGCTCCGCAATTTATCTATAAAGATATTCAGCAATAAGCGAGCCTGACTCATACGCGTTCAGCCATTTAAAATTTTGCAGCGTCTGGAGAGAAGGATTTGCCCGGCTCTGACAAGTTCGGTGCGAATGGATGTTGTTCGCCCGATAGCCGTGGTGTTTACTCCGCACGGTCTTGATGGCACGCATACCCTGCCGGTACTATCCTTCCCGATCGCAGGAAACGGCCTGGAGAATATTCTCGCAACAGGTAACGCAGTGCACACCGGCGGTGCGCTGCGCATGAATCTGGTGCGATAGCATGCACGCGACTCCCGCCGGAATCGTGGTCACAACAAGCAGGCCGGGTATTGCGGCCTGCGCTCAAAAGCCCTCTATATGCGGCACGCAGGCCACGGCCCGCTTTGGTTGCACGCAACAAAGGGTGAATGCAATCACCGGGGAAAATGTGTCAGCCTGAATTGGGCACGGAATTTGCTGAACATCTAAAGCACTGTTGGTGTATGCATGGGGGTGAGTGAAACATAATTTGATTTGCGCCCTCACACGGCAAATAATTGCTGGTAACCCTAATGAAAATGAACCTGACTGACACGCAACATGACTATCCTCCATCAGCCATGCACATGATGGGCGATTTGATGATTCCCGATGAACGGATTCTGAGAGCGCTTTACAACAGCGGACTGGTGGAAGATCTGCGTGGCTTCGAGATCAGCTTGCTGGCCGGGCTCATTTCGGTTCAATACTTCGAAGCCAAAGAGCTTGTCGAAGAACATGATCACCTGTTGAAGGAAGCCCTGATGATCCTGGTCGAAGGCGAGATCGAAGTGATTGCCCTGGTGAATAATGAACCGGTTTCTTTGAATCTTGAAACACCGGGCGATATGGCCAGGATCATCAGCTTTGTGGGTGGAAATATGATGCACGTCAGTGCCCGAATAAAAGCTCGCAAGGCGAGTGCCGTTCTGTTGCTTCAACGCACCAAGCTGGAGTCTTTGCTGCATACTCATCCTTCAATCGTTTATTGCGTGATGCGCAATCTGGTCAGGCATGTGCACGGTGTGGCAAGACGCAAGAATGCCGAAAAGGAAGAGATGACTAATTATTTTTATCGCATGAACGGACGTTACTGACAACCAGCCAATAAAAGCAAAACCCTTTACAGGCATTTCACCACTTCACGCTTGAAAATCTAAAACCCGGAAATTTAACTTTGATGCCGCATAGCGCGGTCACTTACTTGAGGTTATACATGAACAAAAAAGAACTTATCGCCGCATTGGCCGCCAAGACAGGCAGCACCAAAGTGGATGCGGATCGCAACGTTTTAGCGCTGATCGAGATCATCAGCGGCACACTGGAAGAGGGCGGCAAGATCAATTTGAACGGTTTTGGAATCTTCGGGGTACGCGAGCGTGCTGCACGCATCGGTCGCAATCCCAGAACAGGGGAAACACTGAAGATCAAAGCGGCCAGGGTTCCTGATTTCAAGGCTGGCGCGACTCTGAAAGCAGCACTGAACGGCGGCATGAAGTAATCGGGCTTTTGCTTTATTCGACATACTTCAGCACGGCCATCAAATTTATGAGTCTAGTATTTTAAGCGCCCGGCATTAAGCTGACCGTTTTCGACATTTCGTCATTTTTTGCGATGCCACAGGCTAACGAGACCCAACTGGACGCAATAACGATAACGCTATCCCCAGTCTATATCCAGGCAGACAACAAATTTACCACTGGGTGACTTTATCAGCGAGGAAAGCGTGATGCACTGATGCTGGCCTACCAGTGATCGATAAGGCCGCGGTATTTGAATTTCACCCGGATTCAACATTGCCTGCCTGAAGTAATAGCATCTTGACCAGTTTGCATCGGCAGCTTCTGATAATGGCTTGTAGCGGGATCCGCATGATCCTGCTTTTCTTGAGTGGTGATGTTTTTTCCTATTTGATAGCCGCTATCATCGAGAAAATATATCCGCCGTACCCTGGGAAGTGCCAGTAATGCGTCACATGATTGAATCGGCCCGTCGATACCCATTTCGATTTTTTCCAAAAGCCGGCGAAATTCGATCAAACATTGATCCACGGTATTTCTGTATCTCGTTCTTTCACCTGCCGCAATTTCGGCATGCCAGTAACACAACTTTGACAGGCTGTTCCCATTTCCTGAAGGGTCGACTAACGTTTCCCTTGGGTATCCAAAATAATATCCCTGAACCAGATATACATTTGAGTCTATCGCTATCAACGCCTGTTGTCCGGTTTCCACCCCTTCCATCAAAGTAATGCAGCCGATTTCCTGAACGAGGTTAACCAGGCTGGGCAATGCTTTGCGAACAACATGATTGGCATCAGCCTGCACGACAATGGAACGGTCGAATTTCACGATGTCAGGCCGGATGTTCCAGATACGATCAAAGTTGGAGTGTGCAGCGCCGAAATCATCTATAGCGACCAGGCAGCCGAGTTCTTTGTAGTAATTTATCGCGGCGGAAAGGATCGACTCGTTATGGATATTTTGTTCGAGGATTTCAATCACCACCCGATTTGGCGAAATTTGATTGTGTGCCAGCATGTCCCTGAAAAAAGGCCCATAGTTCTTTCCCACTACGGTGATCAGCGGATTGACATTCAAAAAGATCCACGAACTCTTATCTGAGAATGCGGAGAAATTTTGTATGTGAACCGCGCGACATAAGCGATCGAGCAGCACATTATCAGACTCACTTTGCACCTGCCCAAACAGCGCAAGTGGCGATACTGCCAAGCCATCGATTGATCGCGCGCGGCAAAGCGCTTCATAACCAACCGGGCTTCTGTGTGAGAGGCTGAAGATCGGCTGAAATACACTTATAACCGTATTGTCCCTGAACGATCCTGTCGCACGGCTCTCATCACCAAGGCTGATTCGATTGTTAATTACCTTGAAAGTATGGGATTCATTATTCAAGCTGCCTCCTTAAGTTAACCACCGGTCGCCTGCAATTGATAATGCAATGGCCAGATTCATCGCAAAAAAATAGGGCACCTTTCGGTGCCCTGAATGAAGCGTTGCGCTTCGAGGAGATTTATCCTAGAGGTTGTAGGCGTTTTCGCCGTGATCAGCCAGATCGAGACCAGTTTCCTGTGCTTCGTCGCTGGCGCGGATGCCGATCGTGTGTTTGAGGATGAGCAGAATCACGAAGGCTACCAGACCAGACCACGCCAGCGTGATGCCGATGTCCCACAGCTGAGCGACGATCTGTCCCATGGCATCGAAATCGCCAACCTTGCCGGCAACGTAATCCCAGACACCCGTGCCGCCGAGCGCCGGATTGACGAATATGCCCGTGCCTAGAGAGCCGATGATACCGCCGACACAGTGCACGCCGAATGTATCCAGCGAATCGTCATATTTCAGCCAGGCCTTCAGCACGGTTACCGCGAAGAAACAAATTACGGCTGCCGCTGCACAGACGATCATGGCACCGCCCACGCCGACAAAACCTGCGGCCGGGGTGATCGCCACCAAGCCTGCAACGATGCCGGAACAGATGCCCAGCAAGCTTGGCTTGCCTTTTACTATCCACTCGACGGCCGTCCAGGTAACTCCGGCAACGGCGACACCAAACAAGGTATTGAAGAATGCCAGGCCGGCTGAACCGGAGGCTTCCAATGCAGAGCCTGCGTTAAACCCGAACCAGCCCATCCACAGCATGCCGGTACCGATTGCGGTCATCATCAGGCTGTGCGGTGGCATCGGCACTTTGCCATAACCCTTGCGTGGGCCTAGCATCAGAGCCGCAACCAGCGCCGCGATACCGGAGTTGATATGCACCACGGTTCCACCGGCGAAATCAAGCGCGCCTTTCTGGAAAATGAATCCGCCGTGGCTGGTGGCAATGTCGGCCGCCTTGGCAGTGGTGTAAGCATCAGGACCGTCCCAGTACCAAACCATGTGCGAGATCGGCAGGTAGGCAAAGGTGAACCAGAGAATGCTGAAGATGATCATCGACGAGAATTTGAATCGTTCCGCAAATCCGCCGGAGATCAGCGCGACCGTGATCGCAGCAAAGGTCAGCTGGAACATGCAGTACACGAAATCAGGCAAGTATTGGCCTTTGCTGAACGTGGCTGCCACGGCCGTGGTCGGATCATCGCCAGACATGAACAGCTTGTCGAACGACCCGATGAACGGCGCCAGGACACTGCCTTCATGACCCGCAGTGAATGCCATGCTGTAACCGTAGATCACCCAGAGCACTGCAATTACACAGAAGATCGCGAAGCTCTGCATGACAGTCGACAAGGCGTTCTTTCTGCGCACCATGCCTGCATAGAACAGGGCCAGGCCGGGGACAGTCATCAGCAGCACGAATGCGGTTGATGTCATCATCCATGCGACGTCGCCTTTGTTACAGTCAAAACCCTTGTCGCCGCACTTCGGCGTGGCGGCTGGTGCATCCGCAGCAGGTGCAGCAGGGGCTGCTGCGTCATCCGCAAATGCGGGAACTGCCAAACCGCACAGTACGGCCAGCAGCGCTAAAGATGCTATAAAATTTTTCATGGCATGGATCCTTATAATGCTTCTGCGCCGGATTCACCGGTGCGGATGCGGATGACTTGTTCGAGGTCGGTGACGAAAATCTTGCCATCGCCGATCTTGCCCGTATTCGCCGCCTTCTCGATCGTCTCGACTACACGATCGAGCATTTCGCTTTTGATAGCAGCTTCCAGTTTTACCTTGGGCAGAAAATCCACCACATATTCCGCACCGCGATACAACTCGGTGTGGCCCTTTTGCCGGCCAAAGCCCTTGACTTCGGTGACGGTGATGCCTTGCACGCCTATGGCGGATAGGGCTTCACGCACCTCGTCGAGCTTGAACGGCTTGATGATAGCGACGACCATCTTCATAGCATTCTCCTGGTTAGGGGCGGGATTAATCCCGCCCGGGTTTGATTAAAACGAATGAAGTACCGACAAGACAACGGTGCCCTTGCCTAAATCCTTACCTTGGACGTAGTAGAATTGTCCAGGACCTTTTTTGGCATTTGTTGAGCTATAAGCCAGTCCCCACGCGTAGCCGCTGAAATCTTTGGAAACACTCAGCTTGTAGTCTGAATAGCTTGGATCAGCACCGCCTGCCACCAGCATATCGGCTGAAGACCCCTTGTATTTCTGTTTCCCGTAATGCGCCCCCAGCGTAATGCCGGGCCCATCAAGTGTGTAACTTGCGCTCAAATCGATATAGCTGGTGCCGCTGGCGTCGGAAACGCCGAAAGTATCGCCCAAACTATCGGAGTATTTGAGTGTCACCCATTTCCAGCCGATCAAACCGTAGATCTCGTTGGTATCAGCTTTTGCAAATGGGGCTGACAACGGGACGTATTGGCCGGGATAGTTGTAGCGCAGGAAACCCACGTCATAGCTAAAGTCTGTGGCAAAACTGTTTTTGAAGCCCAAGTAGGTATCCAGCTCGAGTCCTGCGTTAGCCGCAAGACCTCCATCGCCAATCCAGCTGATGCTGGAACCCCAAACTCCTGCGTAAAAGCCGCTGGAATGCGCGTAATCAAAACCGCCTTGTATGGCCGGCTCGGCACCGGTTTGCGAAATGCCGCGATACAGATAATTGCTAACCAAAGCGACGTTTGCAACAACAGCGGGCGCGGGCGCTGCATCCGCCGCCATAGCCACGCCGGGTACCGCCAATGCTGCCAAGATCAAAGAGTTCAACAGTTTGCTTTTCATCATGATGCGTTCCTTTATGGTTAAGTTAAAAAGCGGGATGAATAAGTCCGCACGGAGTTAACAGCAGAATGCGTGCCAAAGTTATTTATCAATATTAAACAATCTATTAAAGATAGTTCGCGGCTTATGAAGTGCATCTGCGCACCAATTACAGGCGTGTCAGCGAAGTTGCGCACCGCTTGGGTGCGGCACGTTGTTATCGTAGTGAAGCTTCTGGGCTGAGTGAATTTTGCTACACTGGCCGGCATTACAAATCTTCAGGAGTGTCCCCATGCTGAACGCAAAGATTTTTGAGGAGCTTTCCGCCAAATTAAGCGCGGCGGCAAACAGCAGCCCCGCCAAGGACATCGAAAAAAATATGCGTGCCCTGCTCGCCCAAGGCTTCGCCAAACTCGACCTGGTGACGCGCGAAGAGTTCGATGTGCAAACACAGGTGTTGGTGCGTACACGAGAAAAGCTGGCCGCGCTGGAAGCGAGTGTCGCGGAATTGGAAGCGCAACGCAGCAACGCGACTCTGTAAAAATGAGTCTCGCGGTACTCTACAGCCGTGCGCTTTCCGGAATGGAAGCGGCTCTCGTCACCGTCGAGGTGCACATCGCCAACGGCCTCCCCAACTTCACGATCGTGGGTTTGCCGGAAACCGAAGTTAAGGAAAGCAAGGACCGCGTGCGCGCCGCACTGCAAAACTGCCAGTTCGATTTTCCCGCGCGCCGCATCACCGTCAATCTCGCTCCCGCCGACCTGCCCAAGGAAAGCGGGCGCTTCGATCTGCCCATTGCGCTGGGCATCCTCGCCGCGACCGGACAGATCCCTTCCGGCAAACTCGCCGAATATGAATACGCCGGAGAGCTTGCGCTGACCGGCGAACTGCGCCCGATACGCGGCGCACTGGCGATGACCTATCGCGCGGTGAACAGCGGGCGCGCTTTTATTCTCCCGCAAGCGAATGCCGCCGAAGCCGCTTTGGTGGAAGACGCCACCGTGTATGCGGCACAATCGCTGCTGCAAGTGGCGGCGCACCTCACCGGACGGGAACCGATCGCGCCCTTTGTCAGCCAGCCACAAACCATTCCGCCGCACTACCCGGACATGCGCGAAGTGAAGGGACAGACGCAAGCCAAGCGCGCGCTTGAGATCGCCGCCGCCGGCGGACACAGCGTGCTGATGATGGGTCCGCCGGGCACCGGCAAATCCATGCTCGCGGCGCGCTTCCCCGGCATCCTGCCACAGATGTCGGAGGCCGAAGCGCTACAGAGCGCAGCGCTGCAATCGCTGGACGGCGGCTTCAATGTCGCGAAATGGAAGACGCGGCCGTACCGCGCGCCGCACCACACCGCATCCGGCGTGGCGCTGGTCGGCGGCGGCAGCAATCCGCGTCCCGGCGAAATCTCGATGGCCTTGCACGGCGTGTTATTTTTGGATGAGTTGCCTGAGTTCGATCGCAGGGTGCTGGAAGTGTTGCGCGAACCGATGGAATCGGGACGCATCACCATCTCACGCGCCGCGCGCCGCGCCGATTTCCCCGCGCAGTTCCAGTTGATCGCCGCGATGAATCCCTGTCCGTGCGGTTATCTCGGCCACTACAACGGCAAATGCCGCTGCACGCCGGACCAGATCTCGCGTTACCGAAGCAGGATCTCCGGCCCCTTGCTGGATCGCATCGACATCCAGATCGAGGTGCCCGCCGTGCCGCAGGATGACTTGCTCAACAAGGCGGATGGCGAGGCCAGTATTGATATCCAGGCACGCGTAGAGATCGCGCGCCAGCTCCAGCTGGCGCGCCAGGACAAACCCAATGCGCAACTTTCGGTGACCGAGATCGATACGTTGTGCGCACCGGACACGCAGGGCGAGGCGCTATTAAGACTGGCCCTGACGCGTCTCGATCTCTCGGCCCGTGCTTATCACCGTGTGCTCAAAGTGGCACGCACCATTGCCGATCTGGCTGACAGCAAGAACATTCTTACGCAACATATCGCTGAGGCAGTGCAGTACCGCAGGATGGATAAACGGGGATGAATTCAAGGACCGATCTGGCGCCTGCTGAACCTGAGTTAGCAATCTATGAGGGATAAATTCTGGCGCAGTGCCGTGCTGGGTTGCGGAGCCGATCTTGCACCCTGGCTGCGCGATCGCGGCTCCCTGACACAACGCATTCAGCAACGCTGCTCTCACTTCGCGGTGCGCGGTGTGTGCAGCAGCCTGGCGCGCATCGCGGGAGACGAATCAGCGCTGCTGGGTATCGCGCCGCAGCAACTCGCTTACTCGCGCGAAGTGTTCCTGTATGCCGACGATCAACCAGTGGTGTTCGCGCACAGCGCGCTCGCCCGCGAACATCTGTGCGGCGCATGGTCTGCAGTGCGCACGCTGGGCAATAAACCGCTCGGCGCATTGCTGTTTGCGCATCCACTGGTAGAGCGCAAGCCGTTGCATTACCAGCTCCTGCGCAACACCCACCCGTTGTATCAACGTGCTGCCAGGGTGTTGAACGACCCGCCGCACAGGCTGTGGGCGCGCCGCTCACTGTTCTATCTGCACGATGCACCGCTGCTGGTCACCGAAGTATTTTTGCCGGGAATTTTGCGACTGACTGACCCTGTATGAAATCCGGTGGCACGCACCATCGCCGAGGCGGTGCAGTATCGCAGATTGGACCTCCGAAACCCAAACATGTCCGCCAGATGAATGTCCACATGGTAAAATCCGCGCTTATTTTTCGCGCAGCACGCCATGACCAGCACTCTTCACCCGATCGAAAGGCTCGTCCGACAACGCATCCTGATCCTGGACGGTGCGATGGGAACGATGATTCAGCGCTACAAGCTGAACGAGGAGCACTATCGCGGCACGCTTTTGTACGGCAATCTCCCCGAAAGTTATGCAGACTACAACATCGAGCGCAAGACTTTTGCCGACCACCCGGTTGATGTCAAAGGTAACAACGACCTGTTGCTGCTGACCCAGCCGCACATCATCCGCGGCATCCACGCGGAATATCTGGCGGCGGGCGCGGACATCATCGAGACCTGCACATTCAATTCCACCGCGGCATCGCTGGACGATTACGGCATGGTGGACCTGGCTTACGAGCTGAATTTTGCCGGCGCAAAATTGGCGCGCGGGGTGTGCGATGAATTCGAGGCGAAGATACCGGACAAGCCGCGCTTCGTCGCGGGCGTGCTGGGGCCGACCACCAAGACCGCTTCGATCTCGCCGGACGTGAACGACCCGGGTTTCCGCAATATCAGCTTTGATGAGCTGGTGGAAGGTTATGGCGAGGCCGTCCGGGGCCTGCTGGATGGCGGTGCTGACCTGCTGATGGTCGAGACCATCTTCGATACGCTCAACGCCAAGGCCGCGCTGTTCGCGATCGAGCAGTATTTCGAGCAGCACAACGTGCGCGTGCCGGTGATGATTTCCGGCACCATCACCGATGCATCCGGACGCACGCTGTCGGGTCAGACCACCGAGGCATTCTGGAATTCCTTGTCGCACGCCAAACCGTTGTCCATCGGCCTGAACTGCGCGCTGGGCGGTGACCTGATGCGGCCTTATGTGGAAGAATTGTCGCGTGTCGCTTCATGTTATGTCAGTGCACACCCAAACGCCGGTTTGCCCAATCCGTTGTCGGAGACCGGCTACGACGAGACGCCCGAATACACCGCCAAGGTAATCAGGGAATTCGCCACCAGCGGCTTCCTGAATATCGCCGGCGGCTGTTGCGGCACCACGCCGGCGCACATCAAGGCGATCGCCGAGGCGCTCAAGGACGTGCCGCCGCGCCGCGTTCCGGACATCGAGCACAAGCTGCGCCTGTCCGGGCTGGAACCGTTCAACATCGGCGACGACACGCTGTTCGTCAACGTCGGCGAGCGCACCAACGTCACCGGCTCGAAGATGTTCGCGCGGCTGATCCTGAACGGCAACTACGCCGAGGCGGTCAGCGTGGCACGCCAGCAGGTCGAAAATGGCGCGCAGATCATCGACATCAACATGGATGAGGCGATGCTGGATTCGCAGGCGGCGATGACCCGGTTCGTCAACCTGCTCGCCTCCGAGCCGGACATCTCGCGCGTGCCGCTGATGATAGATTCGTCCAAATGGGACGTGATCGAGGCCGGGCTGAAGTGCGTGCAGGGCAAGGCGGTGGTGAATTCCATCAGCCTCAAGGAAGGCGAGGCAGCGTTCATCAAGTCTGCCCGGCTGGTCAGGCGCTACGGCGCGGCGGCAGTGGTGATGGCCTTCGACGAGCTGGGCCAGGCGGATACTTTCAAGCGCAAGACCGAGATCTGCAAGCGCAGTTATGACATCCTGGTCAAGCAGGCCGGCTTCCTGCCGGAAGACATCATCTTCGACCCGAACATCTTCGCGATCGCGACCGGCATCGAGGAACACAACAACTACGCGGTGGATTTCATCAATGCCACTGCCTGGATCAAGCAGAATCTGCCTTACGCCAAGATCAGCGGCGGCGTGTCCAACGTGTCATTCTCGTTCCGCGGCAACGATGCGGTGCGCGAAGCGATCCACACCGTGTTCCTGTACCACGCGATCAAGGCCGGGATGACTATGGGCATCGTCAACGCCGGGCAGCTCGGCGTGTATGAGGAGATACCCAAAGAGCTGCGCGACGCAGTCGAAGACGTGGTACTGAACCGCAATCCCGACGCGGGCGAGAAACTGGTGCAGATGGCCGAGTCGGTGAAGACCGGCGCCAAGGCACAGGTTGCAGATCTGGAGTGGCGCAAGGGCACGGTGCAGGAGCGCCTCACCCACGCACTGGTGCGCGGCATCACCGACTACATCGTCGAGGACACCGAGGAAGCGCGCCTGCAGGCAAAGTTCCCGGTCGAAGTGATCGAAGGACCGCTGATGGTAGGCATGAACGTGGTCGGCGATCTGTTCGGCGCAGGCAAGATGTTCCTGCCGCAAGTGGTGAAATCCGCACGCGTGATGAAGCAGGCGGTGGCGCACCTGGTGCCTTACATCGAGGCGGAAAAATTGCGTTCCGGCGACAGCAAGCCCAAGGGCAAGATCGTGATGGCGA
>DHIV01000047.1:13542-18390 GCA_002403995.1 Gallionella sp. UBA4737
GGTGAACATGGGCGTGATGGTGCCGTGCCAGCAAATCCTCGACACCGCGCGCGAAACCAACGCCGACATCATCGGCCTGTCCGGTTTGATCACGCCGTCGCTGGAAGAGATGGCGCATGTGGCGAAGGAGATGGAGCGGCAGGGCTTCAGGATACCGCTGCTGATCGGCGGCGCGACCACTTCGCGCATGCACACCGCGGTAAAGATAGAGCCGAAATATCCCAGCGGCGCGACGGTGTACGTCAACGATGCGTCGCGCGCGGTGGGCGTATGCAGCAACCTGCTCAGCAACACGCTGCGCGACGAATACGTCGCGGGTATCAAGGCCAATTACGCTCAGGCGCGTGAACAACATGAAGGCAAGAAGGGCAAGGCCGTGCACGTCACGCTGGCCGAGGCGCGCGCGCATGGCGTGAAGACCGACTGGAAGCGTTACACGCCGCCCAAGCCGTGGTTGCTGGGCGTGCACAAGTTCGAAGCATACCCGCTGGACAAGATCGCCGAATACATAGACTGGACGCCGTTCTTCCAGGCCTGGCAACTCGCCGGGCGTTACCCGAAGATCCTGCACGACGAAGTGGTGGGCGAAGAAGCGCGCAAGCTGTTCGCCGATGCACAGTCGATGCTGAATAAGATCATAGCCGAGAAATGGCTCTCCGCGAACGCGGTATTCGGCCTGTTCCCGGCGAATAGCGTCAATAGCGACGACATCGAGATCTATGATATTGATGAGCGCAGCCCCCGCAAGGGGGACGCCGCTGGGGGCCCAACGGCTTCGCCGTTACCCTTGCGCAGCAAGGTGGCGATGACCTGGCACAATCTGCGCCAGCAAACCAAAAAGCCGGCCGATATCCCGAACTATTGTCTCGCTGACTACGTCGCACCGAAGGAAACCGGTGTGGCAGACTATATCGGCGCATTTGCTGTCACTGCCGGCATCGGCATCGATGCGCGCGTCGCGGAGTTCGAAAAGAACAATGACGACTACAATGCCATCCTGCTGAAAGCCCTGGCCGACCGCCTGGCGGAAGCCTTCGCCGAACTGCTGCACGCCCGCGTGCGCCGCGAATTCTGGGGCTATGCGGCGGACGAAACCCTGGACAACGACGCGCTGATCGCCGAAAAATATCGCGGCATCCGCCCCGCGCCCGGCTATCCGGCCTGCCCTGAGCACAGCGAGAAAGGTCCGCTGTTCGAGTTGCTGCAGGCACCGCTGAACGCGGGCATCACGATCACCGAAAGCTATGCGATGCTGCCCACCGCAGCCGTGAGCGGTTTCTATTTCTCGCATCCGCAGGCGCAGTACTTCGCCATCGGCAAGGCGGACAAGGATCAGGTCGAAGACTATGCAAGGCGCAAAGGCTGGACACTGGAAGAGGCAGAACGATGGCTGGCACCAGTACTTAGTTATTAACTCAATCGGAGACAGGCAAGATGAAACACACGATGTATTTTTCGCTGGCAGTGCTGCTGACTGCCGGCATTTTCGCAACCACCGCGTGCTCTGAACAGGCCGCACCAAAAATGGAGACTGGCAGCATGACTGAACTGATCAAGACCGATGTAAAACTGGGAGCAGGCGATCTGGCAACGGCTGGCAAGAACGTATCCGTGCATTACACCGGCTGGCTGTACGATGCGGCCGCACCCGATCATCATGGCAAGAAATTCGACAGCTCCCGCGACCGCAACGAGCCGTTCGAATTCCCGCTCGGCGCCGGCCGCGTCATCGCAGGCTGGGACCAGGGCGTGGCGGGAATGAAAGTCGGCGGGCAGCGCACCTTGATCATACCTGCAAGCATGGGTTATGGCGCGCGCGGTGCGGGCGGTGTGATCCCGCCCAACGCGACGCTGGTGTTTGATGTGGAACTGCTCGGGGTAAAGTAAACCGTTCGCCCTGATAACCAGCGACTTGGCTGGTGTTTTCTAGCAGCCTAGTCGAATGGCTAGTAGTTACATCAGGTATCGAAGGGTGAACACTCGGCATATTGTGGTTCGATACCTCACCACGAACGGGCAAGTTTTTGTGAAAAATTTAAGCATGTCGCAAAACAGACGATGAACCTGATCTCGCACCCGCTGCTCGTTACGGCGCTGATGCTCGCCGTCTCCAACCTGTTCATGACTTTCGCTTGGTATGGGCACCTGAAGAATCTCTCCGGCTCTCCATGGTACGTGGCCGCGCTGATAAGCTGGGGCATCGCGCTGTTCGAGTATTTGCTTCAAGTCCCCGCCAACCGTATTGGCTACACCGAACTCAGCCTCGGACAATTGAAGATATTGCAAGAAGTCATCACGCTGTCGGTGTTTGTGCCGTTCGCTGTGTTGTACATGAACCAGCCGTTGAAATGGGATTACATTTATGCTGCGCTGTGCATGCTGGGCGCGGTATATTTTGTTTTTCGCAATTAGGAAGTATTCGTTTTTTTACTTTTTAGAAAGAGTCTATGCAATGTCCCTTCTGCGCTTCTGAACTCAAACCCGATGCAGTCGCTTGTGAAAAATGCGGCGCCCTCAAGGTAGCCCGGCGCACCACCATAGGTGTTTTCGCCGGTTGGGCGGGCATGGTGATAGCGCTCATATGGGTCGTGTTGTGGGTTCCCCTGCTGTTCCTGCCCTTCATCGGTTATGACTTGAGTGAATATCCCTGGATAACACTTATCGCTGGTACCATCGTTGCGGCTGCATTGTTGTGGTACTCCAGATCCACCTTGCATTCCCGATGGATACGCGGGGAAGATTGAGCATCCATGAGCACGAATAAACTACCGGCAATACACATCCTGGGGATCTGCGGCACGTTCATGGGCGGCATCGCGGCGCTCGCCAAGCAAGCGGGATATCGCGTCACCGGCTGCGACGCCAACGTGTACCCGCCGATGAGCACGCAGCTGGAAGCGCAGGGAATCGAACTGATCGAAGGTTTCGGTGTGGAACAGCTCGATCTGAAGCCGGATGTGTTCGTGATCGGCAATGTGGTATCGCGCGGCAATCCGTTGATGGAGGAGATCCTCAACCGCAACCTGCCCTACATCTCCGGGCCGCAATGGCTGGCACAAACCATCCTTCAGGATAAATGGGTGCTGGCTGTGGCGGGCACCCACGGCAAGACCACCACCAGCGCGATGCTGGCCTGGATACTGGAATACGCCGGGCTCAACCCCGGTTTCCTGATCGGCGGCGTGCCGCAGAATTTCGGCATTTCCGCGCGCCTGACCGATTCGCCGTTCTTCGTCATCGAGGCGGACGAATATGACACCGCGTTTTTCGACAAGCGTTCCAAGTTCGTGCATTACCATCCGCGCACCGCGATACTCAACAATCTGGAGTTCGATCACGCCGACATCTTTGCCGATCTCGACGCGATAGAAACGCAGTTCCATCATCTGGTGCGCACCGTTCCCGGCAACGGCCTGATCGTCAGCAATGGCCGCGAGGCCTCGCTGGACCGTGTGATGCAGCGCGGTTGCTGGACACCGGTGGAACGCTTCGGCTCTGACGATGGTTGGCAGATCGATGCCGGCAACCGTGTCACCTTGCGCGGTGAATTTCAAGGCACGCTGAATTGGGACTTGCTCGGCGAACATAACCGCCAGAACGCACTCGCCGCGCTCGCCGCCGCGCGTCATGCGGGCGTCCCGATCGCGCAGGGCCTGGCGGCTTTAAGCGAGTTCAAGAATGTGAAACGGCGCATGGAAGTGCGCGGCGTCGTGAACAATATTACTGTTTATGACGACTTCGCCCACCACCCCACCGCGATAGACACCACCGTTGCCGGACTCCGCCGCAAGGTCGGCAACGCGCGGATACTGGCGGTACTGGAGCCGCGCTCCAACACGATGAAACTGGGCGTGATGAAGGAAGCGCTGCCCGGCAGCCTGAAGGACGCCGATCTGGTGTTCTGCTACGCCGGCAACCTTGGCTGGGATGCGCGCGGCGCGCTGGCGCCGTTGGGCAGCAAGGCGATCGTCGAGGAAGATCTTGGTGCGTTGATCGAAAAGATCACCGCGGCCGCGCGACCCGGTGATCACATCCTGGTGATGAGCAACGGCGGCTTCGGCGGGATACATGAGAAGCTGTTGAAACGTCTGGCGTAGGTCGGGTTTTAACCCGACAGGGCATATTCGATTGAAAGAAGCGTTGTCGGGTTAAAACCCGACCTACGGTTCCTGATTGTCCAGGCCCAGTTCCTGAATCTTGCGCGTCAGCGTGTTGCGCCCGATACCGAGCAGGGTGGCGGCTTCGATGCGCCGCCCGTTGGTGTGCTGCAAGGCTTGCAGGATCAGGGTGCGCTCGAACTGAGTGGTGAGCGTATCCATGATGCGCTCGTCGCCGCGCTGCAGGGCCAGTGCGGCCTGCTGCGCCAATGCCGCGCTCCAATCGCCCCCGATTGGCCCGCTCGCAGCCGAGCTTTCGCGCCACTCCGGCGGCAGGTCGGCGATCTCGACTATCTGCGATGGTGTCATCACGGTCAGCCAGTGACAGAGGTTTTCCAGTTGCCGCACGTTGCCGGGAAAATCCTGCGCGCTGAGATGTTGCAGCGTCGCATCGCTGAATTGTTTCTGATCGACTGCCAGTTCGCGCGCGCTTTTTTGCAGGAAATATTTGGCCAGCAGCGGGATATCCTCTCGACGTTCGCGCAGCGGCGGCAGGCGCAGTCTTATCACGTTCAGTCGATGGAACAGATCTTCGCGGAACAAACCCTGCTTGACCCGCTCGTCCAGGTTTTGATGCGTGGCGGTGATGATGCGGACGTTGGCCTTGATCGGTTGGTGCCCGCCGACGCGGTAGAAATTTCCGTCTGACAACACCCGCAACAAGCGGGTTTGCAGATCGGCGGGCATATCG
>DHIV01000086.1:0-319 GCA_002403995.1 Gallionella sp. UBA4737
GCGGTTGACGTAGAGCACCGGCACACCGCAGCCGGCGGCCTCGACGAAGCTGCCGTAACCGGGTTTGCAGATCAGCGCGTCGCTGCTGGCGAGCAGGTCGCCGAAACTCATCTGTAATGTTTCAAGGATGATGGCATCGGGATGTTCGACTTGCCAACTGTCTTGCACCAGCCAGCGCACACCTTCGATACGCGGCCAGCGTTCGATGGGCAAGCGGCTGGCGATACCACCCAGGCTGACCAGCACCAGCTTTTCATCAGCGGAAAGTCCAAGGCGCCGGTTCAGTTCCGCGCGCCGGTTCGTGCCGATCGCGGCGATG
>DHIV01000086.1:547-4378 GCA_002403995.1 Gallionella sp. UBA4737
GTGGCGCGCAGGAAAGCATCGGCGTTGGCGTAACAACCATATATCTGCGCAGCAATGGCATCATCGCCGAAATAATGGCGATAGATGTCCGCCCAGTTCAGCGAACACAGTGCGGCATTCGGAATGCCCGCGCGCTGCGCGCCCGCCAGCGGCAGGTAGCCGACGTTGGAAAACACCAAGTCCGCGTTGAGTTCGCGCAGCAGACGCGCCTCATCAGCGACGCGCTTGTCCCAATCCGCATGGAAGGCACGATAGGACGCGCCGCTTTCCCCGATACGCACATCCAGCGCCGAAGACATCACCATGCCGATGTCGCCTTCGCTGGGCAGATGGGTGAACGGCGCATGGATGCGCGAACGCAAATGGGAAAGCGGCACGGCAGAGCGTACCGTGATACCCAGTTCGGGTATGCGCCCATGCAGGATATTCAGAACCGGCGCGGTCTGTGCGACATGGCCGAAACCGTGGCCGGAGATCGATACGACGAGGTGAGGCATCTTGTTGAACCTGTCAATTGCTTGAAGGACACTGACCCTTTAACGGACTGTATATGCCGGCTTGCTTGATTATAATATTACTGGCCTGGCCATTTTAGCGATGCCAGGCGAGAATACCGCACTTAACGCCGCGCCGGACCATAACATAAAGTAAAAATCCATACAGCGAACACAACCACTGCAAGGCATGGACTCCCCAGCCGACCGTTCGCTGTCATGTTCCCTGTTGTAACCCGGCCATTACTTGTTATCATGTGGCAGTCGAGTTGCAATATTCAGGGGGCAGAAAATGGGGCACGAGATCAGCCAATTCGATATTCCGGATCGTCAATTGCTGGCAAGCAGCGCACAGGCGGGCATGTGGTCGGACATCGGCGAGGCGAAAATCACTCATACGATTTTCGGCAGGGCCAAGGTTCGCGTGATCCGCGAAAGAGACAAGATCATCCGCGCATGGTTGCTGGCGGCGCTGGCAGTGCTGGTGATATCTGTCGCAGCCTGGCAGGGTTGGATCGCGTTGCAACAAAGTAAACTGCTCGCAGTCCTTCCCCCATTAAGCGAGAGGATAAGCATAGGTGCGCCGGTTTTCCATCCTGCAACCATCGCTCCCGCCTCCAGGTCTTCAGCGGGGAGCAAACCGGAGTCATTGATACAATCCGAGATCGACAGTCTGGTGGCCAATCCGAATAGGCTGCCGCCACGACCGCCTCCTTTGAATGCCAAGCCTATGGATGCGAAGCCGGTTACGGCCCAACCGTTGATGGCAAGCAAGCCCCAACCGGTCAAGCCGCAAACGGCGCCACTTGCCACAAACAGCGTCTCATCGATTAATCAAACGGGCACGCAACCGCATCCCAGGAAGTCAGCACCGATCCAGCCCGCAACTCCAGCCGTTGCGGCCCCTCCCGCCACGCAGCCTGCGGCAAACAGACCCGCACCGGTTGCCCCGCCTGCCGAACCGTTGAGCAAGAAAGACACCTCGGCGACGTCGCTCGCAGGCAACAATCAATCGTCCGATCCAGTCAATGCGCAACCTCAGGCCAATGTCCAAACTCAGGCCAACGCCCAAACTCAGGTCAATGCAAGAGGAACCGCGATAATATTCGTGCAGCCCCAGGACAACGCGCAACCCTAGGGCAACGCAAAATCCGGGCCCGCGCCGGATATCAGCCGGTATCCGCGACTTAAGCGATTGCCGCACAGCATGCTATACTTTTTTGCAGCATGAATGCGCCCATGCATTCATGCTGCGAGCGCTCACTGAACTGTTCCATGACCACAGAGGTCCGTAATGTCAAACGCAGATAAGACGACGATCAAGCTCCCCGCTCATCCCGGCAAAACAGCGGGCGATGTTGCGCAGAGCAATCTCACCGAAGACCAGGACAACGCTCTGGAACTGGTAAAGAGAAATGCACAGCTTCAGGAAGAAAAGAACAAGTCGCTCGAGCTGCAGATGATAATCGAGCAGCTGCGGGAAAACCTCAAACAGGAACAGGCTAAAACATCCGAGATGGCAGAGAAGGCGGTCATACTGGGAGGCAAAGTAAAAGAATTGGCCGAGCAGGGAACCCAAGTAAAAAAAGTGGCCGAGCTGGAAGCCAAGGTAAAGGAATTGACCGAGGCGCTCGGCATGATTTCAGGTATCGCCGCTTCGGGGAAGGCGGATTAGCAACCGACAAACCTGCGGCGCGGCTTGCTCGCTGCGTTGCTCGACCCATCCTGCGCTTGTTCAAACGACACTGTCTCTCCTGCACTGCTTGCTGCTAGAATGCGCGGCGAAATTTTTATGGAATAACTGTTGCGAGGAGATGTGATGGCCGGCCTTACCGATCAGCAAGCGTACGAATACATCATCAAGCTGCTCACCGCGATGAGCAAGGCGGGCGGTTCGGACCTGTTCATAGCCAATGATTACCCGCCCAGCATGAAGTCGCACGGCGAGATGCAGCCGATGACCACGCAAAAGCTCACCGGCGAGATCACCCGCCAGCTGGCGCATGCGCTGATGAACGAAGACCAGCGCGCGGAGTTTGCCAAGGAATTTGAATGCAACTTTGCCATCTCCGTCCCCGGCGTCTCGCGTTTCCGCGTGAATGTCTTCATCCAGCAGCAGTATGTCGGCATGGTCATCCGCACCATCGCCGCCGAGATACCCAACTTTGAAAAGCTCATGCTGCCGGAGATACTCAAAGATGTCATCATGAACAAGCGCGGGCTGGTGCTGGTCGTCGGCGGAACCGGCTCGGGCAAATCCACCTCGCTGGCCGCGATGATAGACCACCGCAACCGCACCTCCAAGGGTCACATCATCACCGTCGAAGATCCGGTGGAGTATGTGCATCAATCGCAGAAATCCCTGGTCACCCACCGCGAAGTGGGCGTGGATACGCACAGCTGGCATCATGCGCTGAAGAACACCCTGCGCCAGGCGCCGGACGTGATCCTGATCGGCGAGATACGCGATGCGGAAACCATGGAACACGCCATCGCTTTCGCCGAGACCGGCCACCTGTGCCTGGGCACGCTGCATGCCAACAGCACCAACCAGACCCTGGATCGTATCATCAACTTCTTCCCCGAAGAGCGGCGCAATCAGTTGCTGATGGACCTCTCCGCCAACCTGCGCGCGCTGATATCGCAGCGGCTGGTGCGCACCGAGGATGGCAAGGGACGCAGGGCCGCGATCGAAATCCTGATCAACACGCCGACCATCGCCGACAAGATATTCAAGGGTGAATTCCACGAGATCAAGGGCGTCATGGAAAAGTCGCGCGAGCTCGGCATGCGCACCTTCGACTGGTCGCTGTTCCAGTTGTACAACGAAGGCCACATCGCCTACGAAGAAGCGATACGCAATGCCGATTCGGCGAACGAACTCCGCCTCAACATCAAGCTCAAGAGCCAGCGCGGGGAACCGGCCTCGGCCGCAGCCGCGGGGCCGGATCTTTCCCTGCACGAATACAAGAGTCCCGCAGAGCTGGAAGAAGAACGGAAAAAGGAACTGGCGGCGCAGGAAGAGCACAAGCGCCAGTACGAAGCAGAACAACTTGCCAAACAACAGCAGGAAAGACAGCAACAAAAGCCGCCGGGAGAAAAGACCCAGCCGGTCATCCCGCTGTCGGAAAAGATGGAGTTGAAGCTGGATTAAAGGAGGCGGAGTGATGTGCAGCCGTCGCTGGTTATTCTTGCGGCGGGAGGATATTCAGGCTTGGCCCATTTAATTCTCAAAAGACCAAAGTCAACACCGCCGGGGGTTGCCCGGCAGCAAGCTACTTTCTTTTGCTTCGCCAAAATAAAGTAGCCAAAGAAAAGGCGACCCCGGTTTGCCGCC
>DHIV01000092.1:0-14528 GCA_002403995.1 Gallionella sp. UBA4737
CCAACTTAGTCAGATGGCTATGCACAGCTGACCAGCCTAATAATTCCGTTTCTCCATCAAACGGAAAATAATTCGTAGGCCGGGCTTTGCCCGACATCTATATCCGGCGGGCAGAGCCCGCCCTACGACTGGGATATTGAAACGGGCGTCTGGGAATGAAATGTCTGTGCCCGAAAAACTTTTGCCGGGCACCCGTAGGAGCGGGCCATGCGGGTGCCCGGACAAGAGTTTTTCGTACCCGCGATTGTTTTTTGTTCGCGGGCAGCACCCGCAAGAGATAGCTTTGCAGGCGACTTGCAAGCAGCCGGTGGCTGGGCAAGATCGTCACCGCCGTGGTTGTAAGGGGTTGAAGCCCCAACAACACACGCAGGACCCGCTCCTGCAATTATTCTGTTTTAATGCCCATATCGCGCAGAGCAAAAACAGATATAGGGGCGATAATGAAATTATCCTCATTATTGTTCGCTGTACTGCTGGAATGTCTGGCCTTGAATTCTCAAGCCGCGGAAATTTCTGTCGGTGCAGAAGTCGCTCCCCTTGTTGCCTGGGCTGACCATTGCGTATGGTTACTTTTTTGCAGCCAGAACGATCAAGGCGGCCATAGCAATGGGTACGGCCTTCGTGTCGGGCTGGTGCTGCCGCATGACGATACCAGCAAGACCAGATTGGAAATGGGTTACGACAAATTGGGGAGCATCTCCGGCAGCACAGTTTATAGTTTAAATCCCGGATGTCTCATTCTTTGTCCGAGTGCAACCTCAACCTGGAAACATGAGACTTCGATCGTCCACGTTGCAGCGCTTGGTTTTTTGCCTTGGGATGATCGCAAGGAACATGGCGCGGTGATCGGCAAGATCGGCCTCTACAGTTCATCGACAAATACCGAGGGAGACTATGGGATAGGTGCAGGCGCCTACTCGCGTCGAGTATCCGGGGCGGGGCTGTTGCTCGGTGCTGGATACGTTTTACCGTTCGCCGAACATCTGTCGGCAAGAGCTGCGGCCGATATTTTCTTCAAGGTCAAAGTCACCGACCCTATACAGTCCGGGAACACCATTCCAGAAACGCTTTTCAAATTGGCTTTGGGCGTCGACTACACTTTCTGACTGAATCGAATGGCTGGTTTGGGCACCCGTCTTACTTTAAGAAACGCATTACGGCAGCGGCATCAAAGGGCCAGGCTAGCTCGGCATCGTTGTCAACGCGCTTCAATACCGGAATCCGCAAGCTGTATTTCTCGAACAGATTTTGATTTTCAGTGATGTCGATTTTTATCGCGGTGATTCCTGCCCGATGGAGAATCGCCTCTGCTTCTGCGCAGAGGTGGCAGAATGGATTGCCATAGAGTTTGGTATTTACCTGGGCCGCAACCAATATGAAATCCCCGGTTTTAACTCTTCATGGTAAGGAATAAGCCAACAACAAAACTGACAGCACCACTAATATAGAAAGACATCACCTTGTCCGTATCAGAGCCTGTAACAGCCTGGGTTATTTGTGAACCAACAGAACCAGACAAGCGATACCCCCAAAATGCCAAGCCAAGGCCTATAACCACCAGGGCGATACCAAGAATTTTCGTTGCAGATGTTGAACTGTTTGCCATGTTGAACTCCTTTGGTTGGATAAGATGGAATGAATGATAGGGGGCGGGCCACGGTTTTTTAATTCACCCGATTCTATCTGGATAACCGTGTGGGCAAAGGGTAGCGGAGTCGATTTATTTTTTCCACGTCATCATCTATCAAAACAATTCGACTCCGGTACATTGGGCATCGTGGCGAGAAAATGGCCGTGCACAGCGGCCATGATCACAAGAATGCTTCAAAATTACTTTTTTGCACCCTTCTTGATGGTTTCCTTTGCATTCTTGATGACTTTCTTTGCATCGCCTAATTTTTTCTCGGCTTTCCCGGCTATTTGTTTGCCAAGACCTTTGACTTGTTGCTCTTTGCTGCCAACCAGTTTTCCTGCCTTTTCCTGCACTTTACCGGCAATGTCTTTTAAAGCCCCTTTGATTTGATTCTTGTTCATGATCAGACTCCTTCATCTAAATTGACAGGCTTCCCCTGTGAAGCGTTCAGGATGAACTTAATGTTGCCGCCGGTCTGTACGGTGGCGTACCTTTAATAACAAAAAAATCAACTTCCTTGTCATTTGAGTCGCGTTGAAGCAGACTCGGGCGACGCACAGCATGTGACACTTGGCCGGCCTTCGACTTGCTCCCAAGCTGCCGTTCAAACGCCGCTGGTCAACTGAACTCCAGACCCGATTTGGAGGTCCTAAAACGCTTAGGTGATGGTGATGTCTTAACCTATCCTTGTCCTTTAATCTTTTTGCATTGCAAGGAGGAGATCATGAATACAGCAGATATGTTAATTCACATACATCCGGAGTTGGATGCGAAAGCAAGAACTCATTTGGAAAAATGGATCGAGGGGCGTATTGGAGTTGATTGCGCAGAATTCGACCATCACGCTCATCCCCATACCTTGATCGTGAAGTATGATCCTGACGCAGTTCAGGGCATGCAGATACTGGAGATGGTACGTAAAGTTGATCCAGTGGCGACCATGGTGGGCCTGTAATCCCGTCAAGCACTGTTCATAGTCCGGATGTTTTAATTATGCGCCGTAACAGCGTAAGCAGGGCGGCCGGTTGGTCGCCTTTTGTTTTTTGTTGCTTGTATGGCGCTGCTATGCAGACTTCTGCTATCGCCATATTTGAGGCGTCCGCACCTGTTTACAGTGCAGAAATGCCAGCGTCCTTGCCCAAGTGCCATAATTATTTTTTTACGGTGTCAACTGAATGTTGATGGAATACATTTTTGGCACCGACACGGTGTTGTCATGCAACGTTAATTAACTAATTATTATTTGGAGATCACAATGAGCAAACTTTTATCCGTACTTATCGCTGGCGTATTCGCTGCTGTTACTTTCTCTGCAGTTGCCGCTGATGCAGCTCCGGCAAAGGCTGCTGCTCCAACTGTAGCCGCTGCCCCAGCTGCTAAAGCTGAAGGAAAAACCAAAGCCGTTAAAGTGGCTAAGCATTCGACAAAGCACAAGCAGCATTCCAAAAAAGCTGCTGATGCTCCTGCCAAGTCCTAAGTAATTTAGCTGTACCTAAAAAAGGCAGGGGTGACCCTGCCTTTTTTGTTTTTGTCTCCCCGGTCATCAAGCAGTGTTGAATGCCTGGTTGTTAAACTTGGCTGACCATCATCTATGCATCCGTCAAGTGATCGCCACTCAACCTGCGGTGGCGGTATGCGCGTCCCTCGTGCGCGACGACGATCCCAAGGGCCAATGGCGGTGCACAAGTCCGGCGTGACCCTCTTCGTTACAAAAGAGAAAATTTATTCAAGGTGACAACTTTCTGGTATACATAAATTATCTGTAGCTGTTTACGGACTTAATCAAGGAATGGCCGGTCATGTCGCTTAAGAAGGTGGATGTATTGCTGGTGGGTGCGGGTGTGATGAGCGCCACGCTGGGCAAGTTGTTGGCGCAACTGGATCCCACGCTGAAGATCATGATGGTCGAGCGCCTGAGCAAGGTTGCACACGAAAGCTCGCACGGACTGAATAATGCCGGAACGGGTCATGCCGGATATTGCGAGCTGAACTACACCCCGCAACAACCGGACGGGAGTGTGGATATCAGCCGCGCGCTGGCGATCAACGCGGCATATGAAGTGTCGCTGCAATTCTGGTCCTACCTGGTCGAGCAGGGCGTGTTGCCCGCTCCCGAGAAATTCATCAACCCGATCTATCACCAGAGTTTTGTCTGGGGTGAGCAGAATGTGGCTTTTCTGCACAAACGGTATGAAGCTTTGCGCGCCCATCACCTGTTCGAGGAGATGGAGTACAGCGAGGATCACGCGGTATTGCGCAAATGGATGCCGCTGGTGATGGAGCACCGCGACCCGAAGCAGGCCGTGGCGGGCACACAGGTCAAACACGGCACGGACGTTGACTTCGGGATGTTGACGCGCAAGCTGGTCAAGGCGATGGCCGCACACCCCACCTTTGAACTCAGGCTGGGCCACACCATCACCGGACTGAAACAACATCCGGACGGCCGCTGGCGCGTGCGGGTCAGGGATAATCATACCAACCACAGCAAGACCGTTGATGCGGGTTTCGTCTTTCTCGGCGCGGGTGGTGGAGCGCTGCCGCTGCTGCAAAAATCAGGCATTCCCGAAGGCCAGGGTTATGGCGGATTCCCGGTGAGCGGGCAATGGCTGATCTGCAAGAATCCGGATGTGGTGAAGCGTCATACCAGCAAGGTTTACGGCAAAGCGGCGACAGGCGCACCGCCGATGTCGGTGCCGCATCTGGACGCGCGCATCATCGACGGACAACCGGGTTTGCTGTTCGGACCGTTCGCCAGCATCACCACCCGCTTCCTGAAAGGAGGATCGGTGCTGGACATGTTCTCCTCGATCAAAGTGAAAAACCTCAAGCCGATGCTTGCGGTGGCGCGGGACAACCTTGAATTGACCCGCTATCTCATCACCGAGGCATTTCGCTCCCACAAGGACCGCGTGGCAAGTTTGCAGGAGTTCTATGCAGATGCAAAGATGAAGGATTGGGAACTGGCTTCGGCGGGGCTGCGAGTGCAGATCATCAAAGGGTGCGACATCAATGGCGGCAAACTGGAATTCGGCACCGAGATCGTCACTGCCAAAGACGGCACGCTCGCGGCACTGCTGGGCGCATCTCCGGGTGCGTCGACTTCGGTGCAGGCGATGATAGAAGTGATCGAGCGATGCTTCGAGTCGCGGGTAAAGAGTGCCGAGTGGCAGCGCAAACTGAAACTGATGATCCCCTCCTGCGGCGAATCGCTGGACGAGAACGAGGCCTTGCTGCATGCCGTGCGCGAAAGAACGCTCGCCACTTTGGGACTGGAGCACAGAGAGGGTAAAACCGGCAAAGCGGCAAAGAAGTAATTGTTAAGGCTCTCATCTGCGCAGCACGGGTAAATCTTGATCACGCCGATTCTTTCAGTTTGCGACTTCTGCTGCGCCGATTGAGCAGGTAGAAGGCGAGAATTACAAGAACGATAAGGCCAATGATGAGTACGGATGCCCAGGGACCGAAGTCGGCGGCGCGGGTATAGATGCCGAACAGCAGATAGGCCCAGGATAACAGGGTCATGAAGGTACCGGCGATCACGACCGATAGCGTCAGCCAGGCGGGGAAACCAAGCAGGTAGCCGATAGCGCTGCCCACCACCGGCCCCGTCATCCAGAAGGGGACCCAGACGAAAATAAACAGCCCGGCGATGCCGTAGCGGCGCACCTTGTCATGATGGCGCTCGGCTGCTGCCTGCGTCCGCTCAAGAAAGCGCTTCAGCCTGGGAAACACGACCAGCTTGCGCAAACTTAAAACAAACACGGGATAAAACAACAGCACCACCACGGTTTCCACCCACATGTTCACCGCTATCACCAGCGGGTGGCCATATCCGGCGACATAGTCTATGGACATGGACACGACCGCGCCCAGGATCAGGTTGGTGATGCTCATGGCGCCGATCATTTCCGAGGTTTGCGGCGACCAGAAGGCGACCAGCCCCATGCCGATGAGACCGGCGAATGCGATAGCAATGCCAAGCAGCAAGATGCGACCTTCGGCCGTCTTGAGCAGCTGGCGCCAGACGGGTTTGGGCGGACGCTCAACGGCGGGTGCAAGCTTTGTATCTTCGTCGTTCACGGTATATAGAAGGGATTCCGGCAGGAACAGGATTATCGCAAAAATGTAACCGAAGCTTTTGGTTTTCTCATGCTGATGCTCGGGCAACTGCTTCCACTGTTATTTTCCCGGGCACCTGCTCCTGCAAATGCGAAGCGGCGTTACACGAGCTAAGCGCAACAGCCCCAACAACTCACACAGGGCCCGCTCTACGATTATTGCAGAGCGAACGACATGCGCCGCACACCGGGCTGGCGCCGGGTATTGAGGGTGACACATATATAGATAATGGTCTGATGATTCGCAAAGCGGTAACATAGCTCCGCATTCATCGATATTACGAAGGAGAGAACCATCATGTCCGATCGATATTCGCGTATCGCGATCATTACCGGCGCAACCTCCGGCATAGGGGAAGCGACAGCAAGAAGATTCATTTCCAGTGGCTATGGCGTGGTGGGCAATGGCCGCAACGCGGAAAAGCTTCGGGCGCTTGAACAGGAGTTCGGGGCGGCATTTTGCGGCATGGCGGGTGATGCCACCGACAACACGGTACTGGAGAAGCTGTTTGCTTCGGCGATCGGACGCTTTGGCAAACCAGCCGACATCGTCGTCGCGAACGCCGGACGCGGCCTGGGAGGGTCAGTCAAGGATGCGGATCTGTCCAGGTTCGAAGCAATGCTCAAACTCAACGTGACGGGAGCTTTGGCGCTGCTGCAAAAAGCCGCACAGAAAATGGTCGCTCAGCAGCAATCCGGCTATCCCAAACGGGCCGCGGATATAGTGATCATCGGGTCGGTAGTGGGGAGGCACATATCTCCATTCAGCGCGGTTTACGGCGCCACCAAGTTCGCCGTCCATGCACTGGCCGAAGGGTTGCGCCGCGAGGTGGGACCCAAAGGGATACGCGTGTCGCTGGTTGAACCGGGCATCGTGATCAGCGGGTTTCAGGATGGTGCGGGCTACAGTGAAGAGATGGTACAGACCTTCGAAGATAGATTCGGCCCATTGCTGCACGGCGAAGATGTGGCAAATGCGATCCACTACATCGTGTCTCAACCGCCCCATGTCCATATCAGCGACATCATGGTTCGACCCACGCGCCAGGATTATCCCTGATAGGTACGGGATCATCCGCATCAAGCCCGCTGCTTGCGTTCAAAGTTATGACCCTTTCCAGGCAATCTCCGCGCGATATCTATATCCGGCGAGCAGAGCCCGCCCTACGACTAATAAAAACTCGGTGCATGGGTCAATCCGCAAGGAATTCAAACCCGGCGAGTCTCGAGCGCCTGATCTATGCTGGCTATGAATGTGGCGAGTTCCTGGTCGATCCGCGCAAGCAATGAATCAACTTCACCGGATTCTGCTTTGTGGATGCTGCTTTCCAATGACGCAGCCAGGTCTTGCAGGGTCTTCGCGCCTAGCGTGCCTGTGATTCCTCTTAGCGTGTGCGCCAGTCTTTCTGCGGTATTGCTGTCGTCTGCGGCCAGCGCTTCGCGGACCCTGGCGGAAATATCCCGTTCCTTGATCCTGAATTTGCCGAGCAGCGAGTAATAAAGGGCTGCGTTCCCTCCCATCCGGCGAACACTTTCGGCCACGTTGACTCCGGGCAAGTCCAGGAGCGGTTCAGGCGCGGGATTTTGCAGCGTTCGGCTGACCGGGATGCCTCCCATGGTCCGCATCGGGCGCACCCATTTAGCCAGCGTCGCTACCAGGCGATCCGGATCAATGGGTTTGCCGATGTAGTCGGTGATGCCGGCATCCAGAAATTCATTCTGTTCGCTGACCATCACATTGGCAGTCAGCGCGATGATAGGTAATTTGAAAAAGTGCGGGTCTTTCCGTATCTCGCGGGTAGCGGTGACACCGTCCATCACCGGCATCTGCATATCCATCAGCACGCCATCGAATTGTTCATCCTTCAGAAGCGCGATGGCTTCTTCACCGTTATCTGCGGTAGTCACATCGAGTCCTAATCCTTCAAGCATCTCTTGTGCAACCTGCCGGTTTATTTCGTTGTCCTCCACCAGCAGCAGGCGTGCCCCGCGGATCAGGGAGATGAGTTCCGGATTCAATTGTTCACTGATGACCTTGAACTTGCCTGACGACAGGACACTCCGCCCGGAAACCTTGGTGACGGCATCCAGCAATTTGCCTTGCTGGAATGGTTTCGCCAATATGCCGTCCACAATCTGGTTATCCATTTGCAGCAGCAATTCATCCTGATTGCTGGAAGTGATCAGCAATACTTTCGGCCTGAAACTTAAAAAAGTGATTTCCCGCAGTTTCCGCGCCACTTCAATGCCATCCATCTCCGGAAGCTTGCAATCAATAACGACCAGACCAAAAGGTTTTCTTTCTTCATTTCCCCTGCGCACCATGTTCAGCGCATCCCGGGAATTGCCGGCAATCGACACATCGAGCATGAATGACTCGAGGTAGCTCTTCAGGATTTGCAGTCCGTCCACGTTGTGATCCACGGCAAGGACGCGCAGTCCGCGCAAGTCGTTCAGCGCTGACAGGTTAGAGATCAACTTCTTTTCAGCTTTTTGAAAGCGCGCGATGAAAATGAAACTCGATCCGACCCCCGGGGTGCTTTCCACCCAGATCCTTCCGCCCATCATTTCGACCAGGCGCTTGCTGATCGTCAGTCCCAGACCGGTTCCGCCGAATTTGCGGGTGATGCTGGAATCTGCCTGGGTGAATGGCCGAAACAGTCTGTCGATTTCCTTCTGTGACATCCCGATTCCCGTGTCCTTCACGGTGAAACGCAGGATGATCTGGTCACTCGTCTCCCTCGCCAGCGTGACGCTGACCATCACTTCGCCTTGCTGGGTGAATTTAACGGCATTACCTGCCAGATTGATCAGCACCTGGCTGAGCCGCAGCGGATCACCGATCAGCAGGGCCGGCACGTCTGCAGCGGTTTGCATCAGGAATTCCAGGTTTTTCTCCTGGGCCCTGTTACCCACGATCGTGGCCAGATTGCCCATGACCTCTTCCAGATCGAAGGTTGTGCGTTCGATCTCCATTTTTCCGGCTTCGATCTTTGAGACATCCAGAATGTCATTGAGTATCCCCAGCAGCGATTTTGCCGAACCATTGATCTTCTGCAGATAATCCTGCTGTTTCCGCGACATGTCCGTCTGCAGGCAAAGATGGCTCAATCCGATGATTGCGTTCATCGGGGTGCGTATCTCATGGCTCATGTTTGCGAGGAATTCATCCTTGATCTGGCTGGCCGCCTCCGCCTGGCTCTTGGCTTCCTCGGCTTCCTTCAGTTTCTGGATCTCATGTTCAAGTTCTTTATTGACCGCCACCAACATCCTGTTCCGGTCCGCCACATTTTTTTCCAGCGCCAGGATGCCGCGTGTGACCAGCAACGTAAGCGCTGCAATCGCAAGCAGCATGAGCGCGCCGATTGCTGCGCCCCATTGCTGGGCATGTTCTGATCTGTCTATCGCCCTGCTTACATCTTGATGATAGTCCCGTTCGGTATTAGCCTTGTATGCCACTACCTCCGACAAATAGGCATCGCGCAAAGTCCTCATCCTCTTTATCTGCTGCGGGCTGGGCACATCGATTCTTGCCGCCATCCGCTGGGCTATATCCAGGGCCATGGCAAAGTAGGTATTGAATTCGGATTCCAGTTCCGCAATCTTGTCCTGATGCGCGGTATCGAGCTTTTTCAGTGTTTCATAGCGTCTCAGTACTTCAGATGCCTTGTCTTTGGCGATATTCAGAAAATCCACCTCGCCGGTTGCCACCGCCGCTTCAAGCGCATCTACGATTCTCCCGTAAGCGTTGAGATTTTTTTCGGCCTCATCGAGTATCGGATAATCGATATCGCGAAGCTCTTTGAGGACGGCGTCCCCATCCGACAGCACCAGAGATGAATAAACCAAGTATGCGGAAAAGCTCAATGTGGCAACCACGGGTACCAGCAGCACTTTCCAGGTCAGGGAATAGGGGGATAGTTTTTTTATCAGTGCGTTCATTATTCTTAGGGTATCAGGATGACCCTGACACTTTTGTTCACTGCGCTTTTGTCGATGTAGCCGACGGCATTCGGGTTATTGGCGACGGCCTTCCTGACGGCCGCGTTGCTGTCCAGCTTTTCAGGAGGGCGGCCATCCCCGGTGAATATGATCTTTGCCCAGTATGCGGAGAGCTGCGCGGGATTTTTGTGGACTACTTTGGAATAAAACTCTTCCCTGATTGCGCTGCCTTCGGCCTGGTCGATAGGGACGGCATCGCCGTTATTCGGGAAGCTGCTGGTTTTGCCAAGGAAGATCTTCGCGGCCTGTTCCGCCGTCAGGCGGGTTACGCGGCTCTTGGCGGATACGATCACGACCACGTCGGCGTGCGCACTCGCAGCAACTGCCGACATGGCCAGAAGCAGGGAAAATGACAAGCAAATGCGGATTACATTTTGCGGTTTCACGTTGTCCACCGCGCCTAGAATACGAAATCGACTACCGCAGAAATCACATGGAACTTTTCTCCATACAGGGTGACGCCCGCCGGCACATTGGCGAGGAAGCCGTTTGAGCTGTCGCTGAGTTTCACCTGATCGTACTGCAATTTGAAATCGGTATTTTTCATGAAGTCCCAGCGCGCACCCAGGCTGACCGTACTCTGCGCCCGATTGGCCAGCCGAATGCTGTTCGACGATGGCGGTGGGAAACCGGGAAGGAAGGAACCCGGGCTATTTTGTGCATAGGTCAGATAAGGGGTGAACTTTTTTATGCGGTAGCCGGCGCTGACATACATCGCGGAAATCTTGGTGGTTGATTTGCGCTGCAGCCACTCGGACATCACGAACCAGTTGCCCGGATCATATTGAATCCCAACGGACAAATCGCTGTTCCTGACCCATGCTCCGGTTACGCCCGTCTGGAGGTTTTCGGAAGCGGACAAGCGCTCCTGGTAGCCAATATGGGTGGTCGTGGGGCCATATTCTATCGTATCGAAAATTCCCCACATGTCCTTTGAGATCGATTTGCTGGCCGAGCGTTCAAGTGTGTTTTCGCCGTATAGGATGGCCTTGACGGTATTCACGGCCTCCCCGACTCCAACGCGGTACATGGCATCAACGCCATCGCTGTGCGCGATGGCCAGTTGACGGTAAAGTTCAACTGGCGGATGGATCCATACATAGGTATAGCCGACATCCCGGTTATCGGAATCCAGAAAAGTCGGCACGGCTATGCGCCCGACCCGGATGTAGGCATCGGGTGTGAAAGCGTATTTCACATTGGCCCATTCGATCTCCGGCTTGTAAGAATTTTCGGCAGTATATTCCGCAACCAACTGGAGTACGGCCGAGACCTTCGGTGTGAATTTGGCCGCCAGGTGCCCTGCGATCCGGGTGTCATTTGTTGCCGACCAATCTTCGCTCAGTCCTGCCCCTTTGGGAATGGTACTGTCCAGAGTGTAATCACCCATACTCATACTGGAATGGCTGACGCCCAGCGAACCGAATCCGCCAAATGTGACCTTGGGCTGATCAGGCTCCGCGGCTTCTGCATTGGTAATACAGGCAAAAATGCCGAGCAGTGCAATGAAGTAATTTCCTATGGCCATGAGGCATCCTCTGCTGATTGAAAAATCATTTTTCATTCATTGAACAATTTTTCGGGTTTTTAAGTCAAACCTGATATTTTTGGCGGATTTGCCGGATACCTTTAACATCAACAACGGTTTTTGAAAAATGAAATCAATAAAAGGAAGCGATGTTATATCCGGATTGCGTTATCCAAAATGGTGTTATATGCTGATTCGCGGGTGATGTGACAAGCTGTTCGTCAATAAATTCCGCATAGGCAGCTCAAATCGGGTGCAACTTGCCGGGCATGTGTGATCATGGTTTAGGAGAACCGAATGGAAGAGACTAAAAAACATCCTAAGGTATTGGTGGTAGACGATGCCCCTGAAAATCTGATGATAATGGAATCGATCCTGGCGAAGGATTATTCGTTGAAATTGATCAGCGATTCCAGCGCAGCGCTTGAATATGCATTTGCCAACCCTCCCGACCTGATACTGCTCGATGTCATGATGCCTGAAATCGACGGTTTCGAGATTTGCCGCCGGCTAAAAGCCAACCCCAAGCTTTCCGATGTGCCCGTGATCTTCATTACATCAAAAACCGATATCGCAGATGAAGAACGGGGATTTTCGGTCGGCGCGTCGGATTTCATTCATAAACCCATCAGTGCGCCCATCGTGGCTGCCCGCGTCAAGACCCATATCAAGATCAAGTTCATGCTTGACTTCTTGAAGTTTGAAAACACTCATTTGCAGAAGAATGCTGAAAGCTCATCTTCCGAGCTGAAAATACTGAAAGAATTCGTCTGGGGCAGCCTTTACATAAAACGCTGATCTTTACATTCGATTTCCAGTGATCGCCGCCTGTCCTGCGGTGAGAGTGTCCAGTCAATCAAACAGATTGCGAACTCTTCCAGGCGTTGGTTTGTACCTCTAGAACTTAATGAACGGATTGTCCCAAAGTATCTTGATCACTTTTATCAGTTCGGAAGGCGACTTCATTTTACTGTCCTGCAAACGGGTGTTTTCATTCCTGAGGTAATCCATAACCAGCTTGATCTTGAGATGGGTATTGACGCGTGCAAGCAATATGGGCGCGTTGATAGGCTTGTGTATAAAATCCGACGCGCCGACCGAAAATCCATATTCTTCGTATTCATCTTCATTTTTGGAAGTGATGAAGATAACCGGTCTATCTACAAGCTTGGTGTTCGCCTTTAAACGGCGACAAACCTCGAAACCATTGATATTGGGCATCATGATATCGAGCAGTATCAGGTCGGGAGGGTTGGCAAATGCGTAATCCAGGGCTTCTCTGGCATCGTTGAATAATTTCAACGAATAATTTTTCGCCAGAATCGCCTCCATGATCATCAGATTTTCAGGGGCATCATCCACTACCAGTACTGTAGGGCGTACAGCAGATTCTTCCATTCTATTCTCCTAAATTTTGGGCTCTGACCGGATCGACTGTTGCACGACACCGATCGAAATCTATCCGGGTTGCTGGAAAATCACCATGAGAAGGCGCCAACCGGCATATTGGACTGGCTGGACACATTCTAGTTCTGCATCACACAGCATCAATGTTTCCACCAGTCCGCGATGATGCTCCCCACCGCGGGACTCACCAGATAGCCGTATGAGCGATGGCAATTAAGGCCTTCATCGCTGCGAAAGTAGTTGTAGATCCCATGGCAATGATCTTCAATCGATTTTACCAAACCCAGTTCCAGCTTGGGCTGAAAACTCTCTTTTAAATTTTGATTCAGCGCGGTGACGTCGCCCTCGGCAGAAAAATTTAGCCAGTGGCGGATCAGGCCGGGATAGCTCTTTTCTCCATGGTTATTCATGCCCAGCAAGCGCCGTTGTATGTAATGCAAGCCCATCGGGCTGCCGAGCGTCAAGAAGTCCACTTTGCCTTTCACTCCTTCCTGATGTGACAGCTCCCACAATGCGTCGTAGGCGATCACGGAACCGAGACTGTGCCCGATCAACAGCACATCTTCTTGTTGCTCGAGCATGGGGTGCAGTGCCTGCTTTAACAGATCACGGATTTTGCGCGCGGCATCATCGGTATTATCAAAATAGCGGCCGATCTCATTGGCGGTGCTTCGGACTTCTTCGTGCAGCATGCGTATCAGCAATGGAATGTGATCTGCCAGTGTCAACAGGAAACGGCTCAGCCATATATTCCAGGAATGGGCATCGCGTATGTCCTGCTCTGTGGGGCCATGTTTGCTGATCAGCGCATCGACCCATGGAATATCCTTGGTGATATCTTTGTGCACATGATAATAAAGGTAGTTTCAGCCAACCAGATGGAACTGCGGGAAGCGGGTTTGCAGTGTGCCGGCCACAGTTCTATCGGCGCGGCGCACTCCTTCAACAAGAGTGCGCCAGAGCAATTCGCGATGCAGTGCCGGCTCAGGCTTGGGGTTCTTTCCGGATACGTAGATGATCTGTTTTGTTGTCATAGTATGCTTGCCTGAATATTCTATGCTCACAGGCTATGATAATGAAGTAATTAAAGGACTGGGTTCTAATTGTTTTTTGCTTCTAAAATATAACGGCCCTGGCCGTTTTTGTTTAAAATTTTGAATCAGCCCTGAAACAAATGCGACTTGATTCGGGCCATCACGTTGCGCGGCGACAACAAGGCAGCATCGAGTTTCGGTAACTCGATTGCATCCAGCGTGTTTTTTGCCACCAGTCCCAGTTCCGTGTCTCCCTCCACGATCAGGCGGCGGCTGAAAAAGAGCGTGTCAGGGTCTTCCTTGCGGGTAGCCAGCAGAAAGAAATCATGCGCGGTGGCGCTGATAGACAGATCGGGCACTTTGCCGGAGCGGGTCGGCGTAAATTTATCGGCATCGATCGTGAAGTACAGATTCAGCCCGAGGTCTTTGACACGGATCGCAATCTGTTTGCCGTGCAACGGTTGCAGGTTTTCGGTGAGGATGATCCTGTCCAGCGCCAGATTGAGCACCCTGGTCAAAGCAAAGGAGGGCGGAAAGGTCGGCAGCAGGGAAACCAGTGTGGCGACGGATTTCGGAAAATTGAATGCAGGCTGTTCCATATTATTCCCTTACATTGTGGTGGATAGTGGCTGGTCAAAACCAGCCTGGCCGATGATGCCGACCTGCTCGATGCCGGGCCGGGCATGCCAGTAGCCGTCGCAAGCTTCGTCGGGCATCAACCGCGCCATCTTTTGCCCGGCCTCAGGACCGGACAGGTTGCCGTCGAATCTTTGGCGGAACAGCGCAAGTATCTTTTCGGTATG